>NZ_CP059191.1:0-316856 GCF_014251575.1 Blattabacterium cuenoti
ATGGATAATGAAGCTTTAATAGATTCTTTTTCAGATTTTAAATATGAAAAAAATATAGATAGAGTAAATCTTATGGCTATTTTAGAAGAATCTATCCGATGCGTTTTAAGAAAAAAATATGATTCATCTAAAAATTACGACATTATTGTAAATCCAGATCAAGGAGATTTAGAGATATGGAGAAATCGTATAGTAGTGAAAGATGGAGAAGTAAAAGATATAAATAAAGAAATAGAATTATCTACAGCTCGTAAAATAGAGCCTGATTTTGAAATAGGAGAAGAAGTAACAGAAAAAGTAGAATTACAATCTTTGGGACGAAGAGCTGTTTTATCTTTGAAACAAAATTTGTTTTCAAAAATCAACGAATACGATAATACAAATACTTATAAGAAATTTAAAAACAAAATAGGAGAAATCATTAATGTTGAAGTATATCATATTTTGTCTAAGCAAATTATTATGAGAGATGAAGAACAAAACGAAATGTTTTTACCTAAACAAGAACAAATTCCAAGTGATTTTTTTAGAAAAGGAGATCCAGTTAGAGCATTGGTTAAACGAGTAGATTGGAAAGACAATAGGCCTTTCGCTATTCTCACTAGAAGAGATGAAGCTTTTTTGGAAGAACTTTTTAAATTAGAAATACCAGAAGTCTCTGATGGTTTAATTACAGTAAAAAAAGTTGCACGTATACCAGGTGAAAAAGCTAAAATTGCTGTAGAATCTTATGATGATCGTATAGATCCAGTTGGCGCCTGTGTAGGAATGAAAGGATCTAGAATTCATCCTATTGTTAGAGAACTGAAAAATGAAAACATAGATGTCATAAATTATACTTCTAATACACAATTGTATATTACAAGGGCCCTAAATCCTGCTAAAGTTTCTATGATGGAAGTTAATGAAGAACATAAGTATGTCAACGTATATGTAAAACTTGAAGAAATATCAAAAGCAATTGGAAAAGGTGGGCAGAATATTAGATTAGCTAGTCAATTAACTGGATACAAAATTCATATATTTAGAGATTTCCCTTATGAAGATGATGTAGAACTAACAGAATTTTCTGATGAAATAGAACCAGAAGTATTAGAAAGATTTCATAAAGTAGGCTTAAATACTGCTAAATCTGTTTTAAATTACAGAAAAGATGATCTCAGCAAACGAACCAATCTTGAAGAAAAAATAATAACCAAAGTGGTTTCCATATTAAAAAAAGAATTTGAAGAAGAATTCAATATAAATACATAAGTTTTTTGGAGTAAATTTTTATTTTTGTTCTTACACATTTTATATATGTTTATATGACTGATAAAATCAGATTAAAAACAGTATTAACCCAATTCAATATTTCTTTACAAAGAGTAGTTCGTTTTTTACAAAAAAAGGGAATTGAAATAGAACATAATCCTAATGCAAAAATAGAAGGACAAGTCTACAAATTTCTTGTGCGAGAATTTCAAACTTATAAAGAAATACGAGATGAGTCTGAGAAAGTATTTCTGCAAAAAAGGATGGAAAAAGAAAAAATAAAAGAAGAATTGTTAAAATCAAAGCATATTCATGCTCCTCAAATTATACGTGCTAAGTCGGATAATTTAATTGGGTTCAAAAAAATAGGAAAAATCAATATTGATATATTAGACAAAAAATATGACACTAAAGAAGAAAAAAAAAATAATTTGCATAAACATAAAAAAGTAGAAAATAAATTTAAGGAGAATAAACCTGAACACATCGACACTATCTATCAAAAATTAGATGGGGTTATGTTAACAGGAGATAGAATTGATTTATCTCAATTTGAAAAAAAAAGAACTAAACAAGAAAATCACATTAAAAAAAAACGAAAAAGAATTAAAAAAGAAATTTTTATTGATGAAATGAGAAATATTCCTGTCAGGAAAAAACAGGATAAAGAAAAAAAAACTTCTTTTAAACATTCTTCTGAAAAGAAAATAGATAAGTCTAAGAGTAAAAAAAATTCAAAAAAATCAGGAATTACTGATGAACAAATAGAGAAGCAAATTAAAGAAACTTTGGAAAAGTTATCATCTAAAGGAATAAAATCAAAAGCTTCAAAAATTAGAAAAGAAAAACGTCAATACAAAAAAGAAAAAAGACTATTGCAAAATGAAATAGAAAATGAAAAAAAAGAAAAAACACTAAAGGTCGCTGAATTTACAACAGTTAACGAATTAGCATCCATGATGAAAGTTAATGCAACTGATGTCATTGTTTCTTGTATGTCTTTAGGAATAATGGTGACTATGAATCAAAGATTGGATGCAGAAATATTAACTTTAGTAGCAGATGAATTTGGATATAATGTAGAATTTGTTGGATTAGATTTAGAAGAAGCAGTTCAAGATGATAAGGATTTAGAGGAAAATTTAAAACAAAGACCTCCTATTATCACTGTCATGGGACATGTAGATCATGGTAAAACATCTTTATTAGATTATATTAGAAATACTAACGTTATTGCTGGAGAAGCTGGTGGAATTACTCAACATATAGCGGCTTATAGTGTAAAATATTCTGAAAATCAGAGCATTACTTTTTTAGACACTCCAGGTCATGAAGCGTTTACTGCTATGCGTGCAAGAGGTGCTCAAATAACAGATATTGCAATTATAGTTATTGCAGCAGACGATCAAGTTATGCCACAAACTAAAGAAGCTATCAGTCATGCTCAAGCTGCTAACGTCCCCATTATTTTTGTATTTAATAAAATGGATAAACCCAATGCAAATTCTGATAAAATTAGAGAACAATTAGCGAATTTAAATTTTTTAGTAGAAGAGTGGGGAGGAAAATATCCTTCTCAAGAAATATCAGCAAAATTGGGAACTGGAGTGGATAAATTGTTAGAAAAAGTTCTTTTAGTAGCTGAATTATTAGATTTAAAAGCTAACCCAAATAAACCAGCAATAGGAACAGTCATAGAAGCTTCTTTAGATAAAGGAAGAGGATATATCACGACTTTACTTTTACAAGGAGGAACGTTAAAGGTTGGTGATTATGTATTAGCCGGAAGTCATCATGGAAAAGTAAAGAGTATTTTAGATGAACGAGGAAAATCCATTCATTCAGCGGATCCATCAAAACCCATTACTATATTAGGATTAAATGGAGCTCCTACTGCAGGAGATAAATTTAAAGTTTTTCAAGATGAAAAAGAAGCAAAACAACTTGCTTCTAGAAGAGAGCAATTACAAAGAGAACAGAATATACGAGCTCAAAAACATCTTACATTAGATGAGATAGGAAGACGTATTGCACTAGGAGATTTCAAAGAATTAAAAATAATTCTTAAAGGAGATGTAGACGGTTCAGTAGAAGCTATTGCTGATGCTCTTCAAAAATTATCTACGGATACTATCATGGTAAATATTATTTACAAAGGAGTTGGTCAAATAACAGAATCTGATGTATTATTAGCAAGCGCTTCAGACGCAATCATAATAGGATTTAATGTTCGTCCTAATATTGGGGCTAAGAATATAGCCAAAAAAGAAAATATAGAAATACGAACTTACTCAATTATATATGATGTGACTAATGATATCCAAGAAGCTATGGATGGAATGCTTTCTCCTGAAATAAGAGAAAAAATATTAGGAAATGCTGAAATAAGAGAGATTTTTAAAATTCCAAAGATAGGAACTATAGCTGGATGTATGGTCGTCGAAGGAAAATTATTACGTCAAGCAAAAGTAAGATTGATTCGAGAAGGAATTGTTATACATAATGGGGAGTTTACTTCTCTAAAACGTTTTAAAGAAGATGTTAAAGAAGTTTCTAAGGGATATGAATGTGGTTTTGGAATCAAGAATTATCATAATATAAGATCTGGAGATCTTGTAGAGGTTTATGAGGAATTGTCTACAGAAAAAAAAGTTAAATAAATGTATAGAACACATAATTGTGGTGAATTGTGCGAAAAAGATATTGGTAAAGAGGTCATATTATCTGGATGGATTCAAAAAAAAAGAAATTTTGGATCTCTATGTTTTATAGACATTAGAGATTATTTTGGAATAACACAACTTATTTTTTCTAGAAAGTTAATAGATAAAAAATTTTTTTTGGGAAAAGAATTTTTAATTAAAATTAAAGGAAAAGTAGTTGAAAGATCATCCAAAAATTACAAGATCCCTACAGGAAAAATAGAAATTTTAGTATCTCAGATAGAAATTTTGAATTCTTCTCTTCCTACTCCTTTTACTATTGAAAATCAAACTGATGGAAATGAAGAAATTAGAATGATATACAGATATCTTGATATAAGAAGAAATACTATAAAAAACAATTTGATTGTTCGTCATAATCTTGCTTTAGAAATACGAAATTTTCTTTCTAAAAATGGGTTTTTAGAAATAGAAACTCCTATATTGATAAATTATACACCAGAAGGTGCTAGAAGTTTTGTCGTTCCATCTAGAACACATATTGGAAAATTTTATGCATTAGCTCAATCTCCCCAACTATTTAAACAATTATTAATGATAGGTGGAATAGATAAATATTTTCAAATTGTGAAATGTTTTAGGGATGAAGATGCCCGTTCTGACAGACAAATTGAATTTACACAAATAGATTGTGAAATGTCTTTTGTAGGAGTTAACGACGTATTAACTTTCTTTGAATATTTTATAAAACATTTATTTAAAAAGATAAAAAATATTCAATTAGAAACTTTTCCTTGCATTTCTTATTCTGATGCAATGAAAATGTATGGAACGGATAGTCCTGATATTCGTTTTGGAATGCCATTTATAGAATTAAATAATTTGATTAAAAAAAATATTTCTTTCTTAAAAGAACAAGAATTAGTAATAGGAATCAAGATAAAAAAATGTTATAATGCTTATGAACAGATTAATTATCTTTTAAAAAAAATAGAAAATGAAAATATTTTTTGGATACAATGTTTATCCGATAAAACTTTGCTTTCTTCTAATCCAGATTTTATGAATGAAGAAATTATAATAATTTTTATCAATCATTTTCAAGTTAAACCTGGTGATTTTTTATTCATTTCTTACGGAAGAAAAAGAAAAGCTAGAGAAATACTCGGAAAAATTCGTTTAGAAATAGCTAATCATTTTAATTTAAGAAATCCAAAAATTTTTAAACCTTTATGGATTACAGATTTACCTCTTTTTGAATGGAATGAAAAATATAAGAGATATAAATCTGTACATCATCCATTTACAAGTCCAAAAGAAGAAGATATTCATTTGTTGGAAAAACATCCAGAAAGTATTCGTTCTAAATCTTACGATTTAATTATAAACGGAATAGAAATTGGAAGTGGATCTATACGTATTCATAATCAAAATATACAAAATTTGATTTTTAAACATTTAGGACTATCTGCAAAAGAAATAGAATCTAAATTCGGATTTTTTATCAAAGCTTTTGAATATGGAACTCCACCTCATGGAGGAATAGCTTTTGGGTTAGATAGGTTAATTAATCTTTTAGAAGGGAATGATGACATAAAGAATTTTATTGCTTTTCCAAAAAACAATTATGGAAAAGATATAATGATCAATGCTCCATCTTTTTTGAAAAAAGAAAAATTGAAAGAATTACATTTTCGTTAAATGATTTTTATATCGTAAACAAGATTGTTCATATACAAAAATAGCTTTCTCTTGATTTTTCCAATTTCCTATTTTCACTTTTTTGTTTTCTAGATCTTTATATACTAAAAAAAAATGTTCTATCTCTTTTTTAGTATGTAAAGAAATTTCATCAATACTATTTATTGTATTATAATTTGGATCAGCAATAGGCACACAAATAATTTTTTCATCTTCTCCTTTTTCATCTGTCATAAAAAAAATTCCAATAGGTTTTACTTTTATTAAACAACCCGGAATTGTAGGTTCTGTCAAAAAAACTAATGCATCTAATGGATCTCCATCCATAGAAAGTGTTTTTGGAATAAATCCATAATCTGTTGGATAACTCATAGGAGAATATAAAACTCGATCTAATCGAATGAGATTATTTTTTTTATCAAATTCATACTTATTTCTACTTCCTTTTGGAATTTCAATAAGTACATCAAAATTGACTTTCATATTTTTATATTTTTGTATAACAATTAAATTTTTCCAAATATAAAGCAACTTTTTTAGCAAATCCTCCGCCTAAAACTCCATCTATTACACGATGATCATAAGAATGTGACAAATAAATTTTATGTCTGATTCCTATAGAATCACCTTCTGGTGTTTCTATAATAGATAATTTTTTTTGTATTAAACCTATAGCCATAATGGCAACCTGGGGTTGATGTATAATTGGAGTTCCAAAAAGATTTCCGAAACTCCCAATGTTGCTAATTGTATAGGTACCCCCTTGAGTTTCTTCAGGTTTTAATTGATTAGATTTAGCTCTTTTAATTAAGTCATTAATAATTTTAATTAATCCTCCTAAATTATAAGAATCTGCGTTTTTTATGACAGGAACAATCAAATTACCATTAGGTAATGCTGTAGCTAATCCTATATGAATATTTCTTTTTTTTATTATATTTGTTCCATTAACAGAAATATTGATCATGGGAAGATCCTTAATAGCTTTGACTACACATTCCACAAAAACAGACATTAAGGTTAGTTTTTCTCCTGTATTTTTTTGAAAATCATCTTTCATTTTTTCTCTCCATTTCACAATATTGGTGACATCTGCTTCAACAAAAGAAGTAACGTGTGCAGATATATTTTTGCTGTTGATCATATGTTCTGCAGTGATTTTACGAATTCTATCCATTTCTACAACTTCTTCATTTTCTTTATTTTTATGATCTGATAAAAAAATGTCACTGTATTTAGGCGTAATCATTTTATTTTTTTGAATATATTTTAATATGTCTTTTTTAGTGACACGGCCCTTTTCTCCAGTTCCTTCTATTGTTTCTAATTCGTAAAAACTAACCCCTTCTTTATGGGCAATAGTACGTACAAGAGGAGAATAAAAACGTTTTTTATTTTCTTCCATTGTTTCATCTTCTACAGTAAATTTTTTTAACTTTTCTTCCGTTTCTAAAATTGCTATCGGACTTCCTACCTTAGCCACTTCATTAGGAGAAAATAATTTCTTTTTCAAAATACCATTGACTGGAGAAGAAATTTCAGAATCTACTTTATCTGTAGCTATTTCTACCAAAAGGTCTTCTTTTTTTATAGAATCTCCTTCTTTTTTTAACCAACGAATGATAGTAGCCTCAGCTATACTTTCACCCATGGCTGGAAGGGTCAAATTATAATCGGCCATCTAGATTAATCGTTTTATATTTGCAGATACTAATCAGATTTTACAATCCAATACTAATAAAAATAGAAAACTTACAAGACCAAAAATAATAAATTCATTTTAAAAAATGAAAATTCTTTCTTTAAATCAAATCAGAAGAGCTGATCAATACTGTATTGATTACGAATCAATTTCTTCTATCGAATTAATGGATAGAGCAGCTAAAAGCTGTTTTAATTGGATTCTTAAAAATAGACACTTTCAAGTTAGAAAAGTTCCATTTATCGTATTATCAGGAAACGGAAATAATGGAGGAGATGGACTTTCTTTGGCTAAAATGTTATATTTTTACGGAGCTAAAGTTTCCATATACATTGTGAATATTTCCAATCACTTTTCAAATGAATTTTTAATCAATAAAGATAAAGTATTAAGATATGGCATTCCTTTACAAGTTCTTTGTGAAGGAGAAAAATTTCCTTTATTGGATAAGGAAAGTTATTTGATTGATGCTATTTTTGGAATAGGATTTAATCGATTGATCAACCAATATTGGAAGTCTTTTTTTCATTATATCAATGAAAAAAAGTTTCAATCTGTTTTATCTATAGACATTCCCTCTGGTCTTTTTATGGAAAAAAATCATGATGATTTTACAGGAATAATTAAGGCTACTCATACTTTAACTTTTCAAGTTCCAAAATTACCTTTTTTCTTGCAAGATTATGCAAATTATGTTGGAAAATGGGAAATATTGAACATTGGATGGAAAAGTGATTTTCTTCAAAAAATGCATACAAAAAACTTTTATATAGATGATCAATGCATTTATGCTATAAAAAAAACAAGAAAAAAATTTTCCCATAAAGGAAATTATGGACATGGAATTATTATAGGTGGAAATTATGGAATGATGGGATCTGTTATACTTGCTGCAAAATCTAGTTTACGAACTGGAATAGGAAAATTAAGTGTATATGTCCCTTCTTGTGGATATGAAATTATACAGAATGCTTTTCCAGAAGTTATTGTAAAAACAGATATGAAAAAACATTGGATAAGTAATATTGTTATCCCAACTGATATAAATGCAATAGGAATAGGAATAGGAATGGGGAAACATCCTAAAACTGAATATGCTTTTGAATCTTTTCTATTAAAAATAAAACACAAAAAGATATCTATGATAGTTGATGCAGATGCCTTAAATATATTATCAAATCGATTAAAATTATTAAATCTTCTTCCAAAAAATACTATTATCACTCCACATCCAAAAGAATTTTATAGATTGTTTGGACCATGGAAAAATGATTATCAAAAATTGGATCTTTTAAAAAGAATGTCTATGAAATATAAAATATTTGTTATATTAAAAGGAGCTCATTCCATTATTTCTACTCCCTGTGGGAATCTGTATTTTAACAGTACTGGAAATCCAGGAATGTCAACAGCTGGAAGTGGAGACGTTCTGACTGGAATGATAATGAGTTTATTATCTCAAGGTTATTCTCCAAAAAAATCATGTATAATGGGAGTTTATTTACATGGATTAGCAGGAGATATTGCTTCAAAGAAATTAAGCGAAGAATCAATCATTTCTAGTGATATTATTGATCACATAGGAGCAGCTTATCAGGAAATTACAATTTAAGCATAAATCTATTATAGATCGCAGTGCATGACAAATATAATAAAATTATTATCATTGTTGCTAAACCAATTTTATAAATAAAATCTCCATACTTTATATAAAAAGTTTTCTTATCATTAAGGAATATCCTATCATACAAAACTCCTTCTTTTCCATAAGGAATATGTGATATTATTTCTCCTCTTTCGTTAATGAAACAAGAAATTCCTGTATTAGCAGATCTAGCTATATATTTTCTATTTTCAATAGCTCTGAGACGTGCGTAATACATATGTTGTTTGTGTCCTTGCGAAGTCCCCCACCAACCATCATTAGTAATGATAACCATCAATTCTGCATTTTTTTTAAAAAAATTAGAAACATATTCTCCAAATACAGACTCATAACAAATAATAGGTGCTATTCTTACTCCTAAATGAGGATGCTGAAAAACTGAAGGATGACTTTCTTTTCCAAGTTCCATTACAGTTCCTCCAAAATTGAGTAAGATATTTCCTAATATAGGATAAAAAATTTTTTTATAAGGAAGAGTTTCTACTGCTGGTACTAGTTTAGATTTATGATGATACTCTATATTCTCATTAATTCCTATCTGAATAACTGAATTAAAAATATCTAACCATTGTATATTTTTTTTTGAATTTTCTAAAAAAATAGGAACAGAAGTTGTACTTTTTTTTTCTTGATATAAAGAAAATAATTCCACTCCTGTTATAAATACTGTGTTTGGAGATTTTTTTTGTAAATAATCTCTAAATACAGAGACAATTTGATTGTTGTTTATCTTTTTTATTGGAATTTTATTTCCAGGAAATGCAGTTTCAGGAGCCAATATAATCATGGTTTTTTTAGATATTTTTTGATCCATTAATTTCTTGAATTTTAAAATCAGTTTATTTTTTGAAATATGATATTTTTGATAGTATGGATCAATATTAGGTTGTAAAATTAACGTATTTACAGATCTTCTATATTTTTTTTCTTCATATTTTGTATATATGAGATGTGATATAAAAATCATTAAAAATATTTTTCCTATATTGAAAAAGATTCTTTTATATAAAAAAAGTATATTCTTATTTTTCTCATACTTGAGAATTGATTCTGTCAATCCAATATTGACTGTCCATATCCATACAGATCCTCCTAAAGTTCCAGTATATTCATACCATTGGATCCATTCTATATGATTAGAGAATCCATTCCCTAAGTTTAACCATGGCCAAGATAATTCCCATTCTAAATGCATTTTTTCAAATGAAATCCATAAGCAAACTAAAAAAACATTTCCTATTTTTTTACTTCCTGCATGTTTTTTAATCCATGAGTAAAAAGTAAAAACAATTGACATAAAAAAAGAATTCAATAATACAGGAATTAAATAAGCTTCTACAGCAAAAGTTCCATTAATTCTTTTTGAATAAGAGAGCCAACATGTAGAAATAGCATTCCATATTAAAAAAGTAACAAAAGAAAGAAAAAAAATATAAAAATTTTTCAAGTAGTTTTCTACATATAACAAAGGAATGAAAGCGATGAACAAATACATAGGATTTCCATTAGTAGGCCATCCTAAACTCAATAAAATTCCTGAACAGACACTGTATAAAAAAAATTGAATTCCTCTTATTATATCATATGAAATTTGATACAAAATAAATGGAGCTGGCGGGATTTGAACCCGCGTCCAAACAAGTAGCATAAAAGTTTTCTACATACTTATCCAAAAGTATTTTTTTCGTCTTTATTCAAGTTCTGGATCCAGAATAAAAACTAAGATTCAAAACTATTTCTCAGAAAACTTAAGAATCATCTGTCTTCCTATCCTTATTACTTTTTGTACCTATCAGAAATGATAAGGAACAATATCTGATAGATATTTTGCTTCTGTATTTGTTATGCAGACTAAGCTATAATGAATTTACATTAAGCAGCAAAAGCGTATTGTTTTTCGCCGTTTATTGTTATTTGTAACGCTTGATTTACGTGTAAAACCTTACGTAACACGGTATGCTTTCTTTTATCACTAATCTTGCTGTCAAATCCAAAATCAGCCCCTATATACTACTAGATAAAGCTACTCTGATCTGAGACGTCTATCCTTACAAATATAAACAATAAAATTGTAAAAGACCAAAGAGATGATCCTCCATAACTGAAAAAAGGTAAAACAATTCCTATTGTAGGAAAAAGTCCCATTACCATGCCTAAATTAATGACAAAATGAATTAAAATAATATTTCCAACTGAATATCCAAAAATTCTTCCAAAAACATCTTTTTGTCTTTCAGATAGAAAATAAATACGACTAATAAAAAGTAAATAAAATGTAATTAAAATAACACTTCCTATGAACCCCCATTCTTCTCCTACAGTACAAAAAATATAATCGGTATGTTGTTCAGGCACAAATTTTCCTTTTGTAACAGTTCCTTTTTGATATCCTTTTCCAAAAAATTTACCGGAACCAATAGCTGTTTTTGAATATAATAAATTATATCCTACATTGTCTCTATATTTTCTATCAAATTCATTTCGGAATAGAATATTAATTCTATCTCTATGATGTTGTTTCAAAAATTTTTGAGAAAAAAATGGAGAAAAAATGGAAACAGCAGAAAAACTTACAAATAAAAATATATAAAAAAAGAAATTAATGAATGATATATTTTTTTTTATAATGAAGAGAAAAATAAAAATTATAAATAAAAATGAAACTACTATCCAAGGAAATATATTTAATGAAATCAAAAATAATAAAATAGAAAATAAAAAATAAAGTATAAAAGAAATAGATAATCCTTCTCTATATAAAGTTAGAAGAAAAGAAGAAAAAACTATAGAAGAACCTGGATCAGGTTGGAAAAATATTAAAGAAGCAGGTAATATCAATATAATACATATATAGAACAATACTTTTTTATTTTTAATATTATCTTGACTCATCAAATGAGCTACCATTAAAGATGTAGATATTTTAGCTAATTCAGAAGGTTGAAAACTAATAGGTCCAAAAACGTACCAAGATTTTGATCCATTCACGTTTTTTCCAAAAAAAAAGACCCCAATCAAAAGAAATAACGTAAATAAAAAGAAAAATGGTGTAAAATATTTATAGTGAATAGGTTTAAACAAAAAAACAAAAAATATGAAAACAAAACTTAACAAAATCCATATTAATTGTTTTTCTGCTTTTTCAGGAGAAACTGAATACAAATTCATACATCCAAAAAAAATCATGAAAATATAAATTGTTACAATTACCCAGTCTATATTTTTTAATAATATTTTATTTCTTTTTATCAAAAGAACTTTTTGTATAAAAATTATTGAACTTTTTCATTTTTGCTATAGTATCGTATACTTTCTGCAATCCTGAAGTCAGGATTTTTTTTTCAAGATTTTTTCTATGCACATTATTGTTTATGTATTTTTCAGCAATAAGACTAGCAATAGGACCAGCCCAACGAGATCCAAATCCTCCATTTTCTATTATAACAGAAATAGCAATTTTAGGATCCTCTACAGGAGCAAATAATATGAAAATAGAATGATCAGGTAAAGAAACTATTTTCTGTCTATTAATTTTAAGAAAATTCTGCGCAGTTCCTGTTTTTCCAGCCATTCTAATATCAGATGATTTAAAACTCTTTCCTGTTCCAATCATAAAAACTTTTTCCATTCCATTAATAATTAAATCAAAATATTTACTTTTTACTTTAGTATGTTTAGCTCTAGTATAATTTGGATTAGATATAGGTCTATGATTTATGCGTTTTACAATATGTGGAGTATAGAAAAAGCCTTTATTCGCTATAGCACAAACCATATTAGCTAATTGAATAGGAGTTACATTGATTTCTCCTTGTCCTATACTATTGGAAATAATCGTAATAGCATTCCATTTTGTAGTTCCATATTTTTTATTGTAATAATCTCCTGAAGGAATGACTCCTTTTTCTCCTGTAGCTAAATCATTATACAAATAATTTCCAAAACCAAAACTTTTAATAATATTACTCCATTCATTAACTCCTTTTGTTAAATTTTTAGGATATTTTTCAATAACACGTTTATAAACTTGTGCAAAATAATTATTGCAAGAAACAGCAACAGCTGTTTCTACTCCTATAGGTAATCCATGAATTCCAGAATGGCAATGAATTCTTTTTTTACCATATTTAAATCCTTTATAACATATGAATGTAGTATTGGAATTCACTACTCCCATTTGAAGACCAGCTAATTCTGTAAGTAATTTAAATGGAGAAGCTGGAGGATAACGAGCTTGTGTTGTTCTATCAAATAAAGGATTATCTATAGTATCTCTCATTAATTTTTTAAATTCTTTAGAACGATTAATTCCTACAAATAAATTAGGATTATTAATGGGACTAGACACCAATGATAAAATTTCTCCATTTTTAGGATTAATAGCGACTATTCCTCCTTTTTTTTGAAACATAAGTTTTTCTGCGTAATTTTGTAAATTCCAATCTATAGTTAAAGAAATATCATTTCCACTAACTGCTTTAATATCATTTTTTCTATTATTGTAATTTCCTATAATACAACCTTTTCTATCTCTAACCCAATATCTTATCCCCTTTTTTCCTCTTAGTATTTTTTCATAAGATTTTTCCACTCCAGCCCAACCAATAAAATCTCCCATTTGATAATAATTAGATTCTTTCTTAATATCTTTTTGAGTAACTTCTCCTATATATCCCAAAATATTGGATGAACTTTCTACTTTGTAATCTCTAAGAGAACGCTTTGTCCAATCAAATCCTTTATATTTATAAAGTTTTTCTTGTATAGTCGCAAATTTTTCTTTTGAAATAAAAGGAAGAAAAACAGATGGTAAATATTTAGAATAATCTTTTGCTTTTTCTAAATTTTTAGAAAAAGTTTTTTTTTCAATTCCTACAAGATTACAAAATTCTATAATATTAAAATGTTCATCTATAAGAATTGGAATAACTATTAATTCATAAATAGATTTATTGAAAACCAATAAATTTTCATTTCTATCAAAAATAGATCCTCTTTCAGGAATAATTATTTCTTGCTTTATAGAAGTATTAAAAGCATTCAGAATATACTTTTCCGTATATATTTGTATAAAAAATAATCTAATTATGAAAATTAAACCTATAGAACTTAATAAAATGTAAAAATTATATAATTTTTTCAATGTTTAATTTTTCTGAAAAAAAAATATATAATACATAAAATAGTTGTAAAAATACTGCTGAATATCGTTCTAAATAAAAGAATTTTACTAAAAATTGTCCCCTTTAATATTTCTAATATTAACAAAGAAAAATGATGTGTAATAACTAATGAAAATATATAAAGAATTTTTCTAGTAAAAGGTAATTCATAAATAGAAAAATCATTTCTATTTATAAAATTCTTTCCATCAAAAAACTGTAAAAAATTTAATCTTAAAAAAGCAGATAAAGTAGCAGAAAAAGCATGAATCCCTCCAGAATTCATACAATGATCTATAATCCAGCCAATTAAAAAAGATAAAAATAAGAATAAAAATTTATTTCTATTGTAGGGATAGACTAATATAAAAAGTATATATAAATAGCATCCTAAAAATAATGTATTTAATATTGATATTTGAATCAAACAAAGAATAAAAATGAAGAAAACGGAAACAATAAAATTTCTAATGAAACTCATTATTTATTTTCAACTTTATAAAGTTGAACATCATTCCACTCTTTTTTAAATAAATTTTTTACAACATAAGCGTTTTCTATAGTAGAAAAATTAGCCATCAATTTTACTTTTATAATATAATTAGCATGTTCTTCATCAAATTTATAAGAGGAAACTTTTCCAAGTTCTATTCCTTCAGGAAAGGTAGCTGATTTTCCATCTGTTTCCACTATATCTCCTTTATGTATTGTGGAGTGTCTAGGAATATCATACAAAACTACATATTCGTGATCCAGTCCATCCCAACTTAGAGTTCCAAAATATTTATTTTTTTTCAGTCTAGCATTTACTTTAATTTTTGGATTTAAAAGAGAAATAGCGATACTAAAATGTGGAGATGTTTTTATAATAATTCCTGCAATACCATCAGATAATATAATCCCCATATCAGGTTTAATTCCATCTATACTTCCTTTATTTATAGTTATGTAATTTTCCTGCTCATGAATACTGTTATTTATAATTTTTACTGGAGTAAAAGTATATTGTTGTAAATAGTTAACATCTTCTTTTTTGAAATCTTTAGATATTTTTGTTATTTTAGAAAATATGTGTGCATTGCGTAATTTTTTGTTTTCATTTAACAATTTTTTATTTTCAATTTCTAATAAAAAATAACTTCGTAAGTTGTAAATGGTTTCATAAATCTTTCCAATCATGAAATTGGAAGAACCTGCATAAATATATTGATGAAGTTTGGAATTTGAAAAAGAAAGAAAAATAGATGCACATTCTAGTATAAAAAAGAAAATAAAAAAACGCCATTTAAAAAGAAAACTAAAAAATTCACGCATAAGATTTATCTATCCTATTTCATTAAAAATGTAAATTTATCAATATTTTTCAATGCCACACCTGTTCCTTTAACTACAGCTCTTAAAGGATCATCTACTAAAGAGACAGAAAGTCCCGTTTTTTTAGATATTCTTTTATCCAATCCTCTCAAAAGAGATCCTCCTCCAGCCATATAAATTCCTGTTTTATAAATATCTGCAGCAAGTTCTGGTGGAGTTTTTGAAAGAGTTTCCATCACAGCATCTTCTATTCGTAAAATTGATTTATCAAGAGCAGGAATGGTTTCTTTATAAGAAATATTCATTTCTTTTGGTTTTCCTGTAGGTAGATCTCTACCTTGTATATGAATATCATCAGGAGGAGTTTCAATTGATTCCATTGCTGCCCCTATATCTATTTTTATTTTTTCAGCAGTCCTTTCTCCAATATACAAATTGTATTTGGAACGAAGAAAATAAGCTATATCATTGGTAAAAACATCTCCAGCTGTTTTTATAGATTTTTGACAAACAATTCCTCCTAGAGCTATGACTCCACATTCTGTAGTTCCTCCTCCTATATCAATAATCATATTTCCTTCTGCTTTGGTAACTGAAATTCCAGAACCTATAGCAGCGGCCATAGGTTCTTCAATAAGATAAACTTCTTTGGCATTTAGATGTTGAGCAGAATCTTTGACTGCTCTCTTTTCTACTTCTGTAATTCCGGATGGAATACAAATTACCATTGTTAATGATGGAGTAAAAAATTTATTATTGATACCTGGTACTTTCTTGATAAATTCTCTTATCATAAGTTCAGCTACTTGATAATCCGCAATAACTCCGTCTTTTAATGGTTTATATATTTTAATGTTTTCATGTGTTTTTCCTTGCATTTGTTTTGCTTCTTCACCTACAGCTAATACTTTTTTTGTTCTTACATCTATAGCTATTATTGAAGGTAAATCCACTATGACTTTATTATTGTGCATAATAAGCGTATTTGCTGTTCCTAAATCTATGGCAATCTCTTGATTAAAGAGGTTCTTCATAAAATCTATTATTAATCCCATTAATATTTCTTCATGAAAAGATTCACCTAATTTAAATAAAAAATACAGTTTTTCAGTATATTAAACATTTTATATAAATTTTTTCTTTTGGAGGAACATCATGTCTTTTTGTTACAAGGGAGTAATAAAAAAAATCGGAAAGAATATTTGAATCAATCTTTGATTTTGATATCTAAAAAGATTGGAAAAGTTATTAAAAAATCTTCATATTTTGAAAGCGAAGCATGGAATATGAAAAATTCTCCTTCTTTTTATAATAGAGCTTTATATGTAAAAACTAGTCATTCTCCAATTAGTCTTTTAGAAAATATTTTGAATATAGAATTCCTGATAGGAAGAAAAAAGAATCATACAGGAGAATATGAAGATAGAGAAATAGATATAGATATTTTATTTTATGATCATATCATTATATATAGTTCTATTCTGACTATTCCACATCCTCTATTGCATATGAGAAAATTTGTTTTAGAACCTATGTGTGAAATTAGCCCAAATAAGAGTCATCCTATATTTAATTTGACGCTTTTAGAGATATTAGGAGTATGCACAGATAAATTAAATGTAAAAAAATTACTAAACTAAGTTATTTAAGCATGAATGGATGTATGTATGTTATGACTAAAAATTATAATTTTTACATAATTAAACAAATTTAATTTGTTGCATAAAAAGACTCAGTTTTCTATTTTCATTATCATGTTATTCGTTTCTATTTTTGTTTATGCAAACGAAGAAAAAGAAAATAACGATTATCAAGAAAATAATTATTTTAAAGACTTTGAAAACGTTATAAAATACAAATCAAATATACAAGAACATAATATAAAAGAAGGAAAATCCTATCTAAAAGGAAAAGCTTCTATAGAATACGATGATATAAAAATTCAAGCAGATTGTATTGAATTTAATTGGAAAAATGGAGATTTGAACGCAATTAAAAAAGAAAAATCTGTTCTTTTCCAACAAGGAAATCATCAATACACTTTCAGTAATTTTCACTTCAATTTGAAGAGCAAAAAAATAGAAGCAAAAGATTTTTATATAAAAAATAAAAATCAAATGATTATAGCTAGCAGTATTGAAAAAAAAGATCAAAATATAAGTTTAATGAAAAAAGTTACATATATATCAGATCCTTTTTTTCTAAAAAATAAAGACAATAATCCTGATTTTTATTTGAAAACAAATTTTTTAAAATATTCTCATTTTAATAAATATATTTTTTCTGGTCCTGTTTTTTTTTATTGGTATCAAGTTCCGATGCCCATATTTTTTCCTTTTTTATATATTCCTGTAAAAGAGTTTAATAAATATTCTTATGGTATGATATATCCAAAAATTGGAATTCAAAATAAAAGGATTTATGTAGAAGATATAGGATTATTTCTCCCAATTTCCAATTTATTGGATTTTAAAATATTAAGTTCTATATATAACAAAGATAAATGGAAATTAAAAACAAGAATGGAATATAAATTGAAATATTTCTATGATGGTTTTTTTGATTTCAATTATCAATCTATGTCAAATAAACAACATGATTATCAATTTCAGTGGAAACATAATCAAGATTATAAATCAGATTATGATACAAATTTTAATGCAAACATTAATTATAATAAAAATATATTATCAGAGAACAATGACAACGAAGCTCTTTCATATTTAAATGTGAGAAAAAAATTTTCTAATTATTTATTGTTTATGGATGCTTATATGGTAAAAGAAAGCAATAAGAAGGGAATAAAATTCATAATTCCAGAATTAGTTTTTCATATGAAAAATATGTTCTTCAATAATCAAAAAAACTTTTTTTTACGTCATACAAGCATAGAAAATAAAATATTGATTCATAATTTTGTGGATTTTTGTCATAAAACAGTATCCTTTCATACTGGATTCAATCACAAAATGAATATTTCTACTTATTTTTCTTTTTTAGATTCTTATTTGAAAGTTTCACCTAAAATTTTTTATGAGGAATTTTATATATGGAAATATCCTTATTCCTTCGTTTCAAATTTGCAAAAAATAGATTTTTTAGCAGATATGATATCTATCCCATTCAATAAGACTTTAGAAATCAAAAAAAATGTTTTTTTATTGAAACATCAAATAGAACCTGTGTTATCTTTTTATGTTAGGTATTTCCCTCCTTTTTTTCATAATAAAAAAAATCATTTTGAAAAAAAAATAAACTTAATATTAAATAATGATTTGGATGTTCAAATAAAAAACACATTTTATAAAAAAATAAAAATGATCAAAAACTTGAGTTCTTCATTTATTGTTGATCAAAATTCTATCAAATGGGACAATTTACATATTGTAGGTAATGCTGATTTCACAGAAAATCTAGGAATAAAATATAAAGGTGGAATAAATTTTTTAGAAAAAAAGAAGAAAATGAACAAAATAATGTATTTTGATTTTTCTTTTTTTTGGAATTATGAGACTAATTTTTTCTCTGAAAAAAATGAATATAAAAAAAAAGGAAAAAATCGTTATGATTACTTTCTTTTTGATAAAAAAAATTATGCAAGATATTCAATTCCATTGTCTTTTAAAATTGATTTTCATTCCAATTACGAAAACTGTATCAATCAAAAAAAACTTTTTAATGCTTATTTAAGTATAAATGGATCTGTAAATATTACAAAATATTGGAAAATTGATATTCATACAGATTATGATCTCTTGAAAAAAGAGATCATATTTGCTAATATTATTTTTTATAGAGATTTAAGAAGTTTTAAGATGAGTTTTAATTGGATTCCTATGAAAAATCCTTCTTGGAATTTTTTTATTGGGATTAAAGATCCAAATTTGAGTAATATTATACAGTATGATGAGAAAAACTAAAATAAATTAAATATGATACCCAAAAAAATTTCAATAGAAAAAATTCCGTCTTATGGACCATATAGCACATGTGTTCTTGTGGGAAGTTTTTTATTTGTTTCTGGACAAATAGCTGTGGATCCAAAAACTGGAAAATTAGTTTCCGATTCTATAGAAATGGAAACAAGGAAAATAATGGAAAATCTAAAAATTATTCTTTCAGAAAATGGAATAGGGTTTCAAAATGTTATTAAGACTTCTCTTTTTGTAATAAATATGAATCATTTTTCTAAAATAAATGATGTATATTCTGACTTTTTTCATGAAGGAAATTATCCAGCTAGAGAAACTATTCAAGTTTCTGGATTACCTCAAAATGCTAGTATAGAAATATCTTTGATTGCATGTATAAATTAGATATTTATTGTCAAATCAATTGTGAAATATTACTTCTTATTCTTTTTTATCTTATTCCTGAATCAAGCACATTCTGAAAATGTACAGCTTTTTCATGCTGATTTAATACAAAAAAATGATCATAATGATTCTATTTTTTTAATAGGAAATGTTCATTTTAAATATAAAAAATATCATCTTTTTTGTGATCAGGCTATTTATCATAAAAAAAACAATAGATTGTATGGTTATGGAAATGTACAATTAGAATCAGATAAAAGTAAAATAATTTCTAAAAAAATATATATAGAAAATAATTTTTCTCATTTCAAACTATCAGATGGAGTGATTTTATCTATAGGAAAGATAAAATTAATAGCTGATACAATCAATTATGATTTAAGAAAAAAATTACTTAAAGCTGTTAACAATGTAGTTTTTTTTTTTAAAAAGTTGAAGTTAACCACAAATATGTTAGAATATGATTTAAATCGAAAGAAAATTTTTTATAAAATAAATAGTATCATTTATTATAATGATTATGTTATACATAGTAAAGAAGGTTTTTTCTCAACTGATGAAGAAAAAGTAGAATTAAAAAATGGAATAAAATTGGTCAGTAATAATTATACTGTATATTCAGACATGTTGGAATATTTTTTTAAACAAAATAAAATAAACTTCAATTATCCTGCTGTAATCATGCAAAATGATAATTCAGATAATTTTATCTATGTTAAAAAAGCGTTGTTTCTTATTCAAGAAAAAATATTTTTATTAGAAAAATATATTAGTATTCATTATAACGAAAAAATTATAAAAGGAAAATATTTGTTTTTTGATGAAAAAAAAAAATATGGATTTATTAGAAATTTTTTACTAGAAGATTCAAAAAAAAAATATTTTTTGATGGGTGGATATGGAAAGTTTGATTTTAATAATAATTCTTTGATTTTAAAAAAAAATCCGAAAGTAGTAAAGATATCAAAAAAAAATTCTTTTCTTATTTATTCAGATCTTTTAAAGATAAATTTAAAAACAAATTCTTCATATTTAATTCAAGCTTTTTCTGTTAAAAGTTTTTTTTTGAATGAATCTCTTCAAGGAAGATCTAATGTTTTAAATTATGAATCTTCAAATGATTACATTCAATTTGATGGAGATCCTATTTTTTGGTTTAAAAACCATCAAATAACTGGTAAATCCATCTGCATTTCTTTTCAAGAAAGAAATGAATATTTTTTTAAATCCATAAAAATTATAAAAAATGCTTCTTATATAGAAAAAATAAATTCAAAAGAATTTAATCAAATAGAAGGAGATATCATGATTGGTTTTTTTCATGAAAAAAATATTTTAGAAAAAATTTATATTCAAGGAAATATTAATAGCATTATTTTTCTTAAAAATAAAGAAAAAAAGTTAATGAATAAATCTTCTTGTGGAATGCTCTCATTATATTTAGATATAGAAAAAAAAATAAGAGGTATTTCTTGTGTAGAACAGGCCTACTCAGAATTAATTCCTATATCTGAAAAAACTCCCAATGAATTTCTTTTTCTTTCCAATTTTTCTTGGAAAGAAAAACCAAATGAAGATAATAAAAACTTTTTTGTATACAAAGAAATAGAAAAATACAGAAAAGAAAATCATTTAGAACAAGAAGAAATCAAAAAAATAAAAAATAGAACTAAATTCTTATGAAAGAATTAGAAAATGATTTTTTTCAATATCAAGCTCAAATCAACCCTCTACCCATGAAAATTATGGTAGATTATGCTGATGGAAACTATATTTATGGAAATAATGGAAAAAAATATTTGGATTTTGTGGCAGGTGTTTCCGTAAATATTTTAGGACATGGAAATAAAGTAATAAAAAAAGCTATAAAAAAACAAGTAGACAAGTATTTACATACTATGGTCTATGGAGAATTTATACAAAATCCTTGTGTAATTCTTTGTAAAAAAATAGCAAGAAATACTCCAAATCCACTTACTACTACTTATTTAGTTAATTCTGGAACAGAAGCAGTAGAAGGTGCTTTAAAATTAGCTAAATGTTATACTGGAAGAGAAGAAATTATTTCCTGCAAATGGGCTTACCATGGTAGTACTCATGGATCTATGAGTATTATGGGAAATGAAAAAAATAAAAGACCTTTTAGACCATTGCTTCCTTTAGTTAAATTTATAACATTTAATCATATAGAAGAACTGATTTCTTCTATATCAGAAAAAACAGCTTGTGTCATTTTAGAAACCATTCAGTGTTCCAATGGAATTATATTGCCTGATGATTCTTTTTTAAAAAAAGTAAGAGAAGAGTGTAATAAAAAAAAGGCTTTAATGATTCTTGATGAAGTCCAAACTGGATTTGGAAGAACAGGAAAGCTTTTCGCTTTTGAACATTATGGAATAGTTCCTGATATTTTAATAATGGGAAAAGGAATGGGAGGAGGGATGCCTATTAGTGGTTTTATTTCATCTAATAAAATTATGAAGACTTTTTGTGACTCTTATCCATTAGGACATTTAACTACTTTTGGAGGAAATGCTGTTTCTGCTTCTGCTTCTTTAGCTACTTTAGATCAATTAATAAATTCTAATATAATGGAAGAAGTGTCTATAAAAGAAGAGTGGTTTAGAAAATATTTAGTTCATGATGAAATAGAAAGTATTAATGGAAAAGGACTTCTTTTATCTCTTGAATTAAGAGATAAAAATTCAGTGGAAAAATTATTGCAAAATTGTATCAATAAAGGATTAATTTTATTTCGTTTTTTATTTAACAGTCATTCTTTACGTATATCGCCTCCATTGACTATCACAGAAAAAGAAATAGAAAAAGGATGTTCTATTATTATTGAAAGTTTAAATCAACTTAAAAAAAAATAATGTAATTGAGATTTTTCATTGAATTAGCTTATAATGGTAAATATTTTTATGGATGGCAAATCCAAAAAAAAGTAAGTACAGTAGAGGGAAATTTAGAATATTGTTTGTCTAAATTATTAAAAAAGTCTATCAATGTTATAGGTGCTGGAAGAACGGATAAAGGAGTACATGCTAAGCAAATGTTTGCTCATTTTGATTATGAAGGAATAATTAGTAATAAATTAATAGAAAAATTAAATATTTTTCTACCCAAATCTATTAAAGTATTAAATGTTTTTCCAGTAAAAGAAAATATTCATGCAAGATTTAATGCTATAAAACGAACGTATAAATATTATTTAACACGTCAAAAAAACCCATTTTTCCAAGATTTTTCTTGGTATTGTTTTTATCCATTAAATATTCATCGAATGAATATAGCTTCTAAGGAATTAATGCGATATAAAGATTTTAGTTCTTTTTGCAAAAAAAAAACTTCTGAAGCAGAAAATAATAGATGTCAAATCAGTCATGTCTGTTGGTCTGTGAACAATGATATTTTCTGTTTTACTATTGAAGCTAATAGATTTTTAAGATCTATGGTTAGATCCATTATTGGAACACTTATTGATGTTGGAAGAAACAAAATTAGCGTTAGTGAATTTGTTAAAATCATAGAATCTAAAAATTCTAACTTTTGTAGACCAATAGTTCCTGCATGCGGACTATTTCTTACCAGAATTATTTATCCAGAAGACATTTTTTTATGAAAGAAAATTTAAAAAGGAAAAAATCTTCCTTAAAACAGCTTATCAAAATTAGTTTAGATTATAAATTAATATTGATAGCAACAATTACTACTTCTGTATTAATATCTTTTATTTCTGCTTATCGTCCTAAGTTAATCCAAAAAGCTATAGATATTCATATCCTTTATAAAGATTTCTTTGGACTGAAAAATATATTGATTTTGATTCTTTTACTTCTTTTCTTAGAAAGCATATTTCATTTTATTTTATTATATTTTTCTAATGTATTAGCTCAAAATGTTATTGAAAAAATTAGAATTCTTTTATTTGAAAAACTATTGCATTTTAAAAATTCTTTCTTTAATAAAACTCCAATAGGAAAACTAGTATCTTATGCAGTATCAGATATAGAAACTATAACTGTCATATTTAATGATGGAATATTACTTGTTTCTGGAGACGTTTTAAGAATTGTTATGATTATAATAATAATGTTTACAGTACACAAAAAATTATCTTTTATTGTTTTTTTTACTATTCCTTTTATGTATATCATTACTCGATTTTTTCAAAAAACACTAAAAAAAACTTTTCATGAAGAACGAGTACAAACTTCACGTTTGAATAGTTTTTTGCAAGAAAACATTATAGGAATGTCTATTATTCAACTTTTTCATAAAGAGAAAGAAGAATACTTAAAATTTAAGTCTATTAATCGTGAATTGATGAATGCTCATTTTAAAACTATTTTTTACTTTTCCATTTTTTTTCCTATAGTAGAACTTGTTTCTGCAGTGACAATAAGTATTGTTATATTTTATGGAGGATTTAATGCAATTGAAAAAGGAAATGTAAAACCAGGGCAAATTATTGCTTTCATTTTTTTTATCTATCTTCTTTTTCGTCCTATGCGACAAATAGCAGATCGATTTAATATTATACAAAGAGGAATAGCTGGTATAGAAAGAATATTTTCTATATTAAATTCTGATGAAATCATTATTAATAAGGGGAACTTGCGTTTAAAGAAGCTAAAAGGACATATTGTATTTAATAATGTTCATTTTTCATATATTGAAAATGAAATGGTTTTGAATGGAATTTCTTTTGAAATTCAACCTGGAGAAAAGGTTTCTATAGTGGGATCTACAGGTTCCGGAAAATCTACGATTACTCATTTAATTTCCAGATTATATGAAATTAATAAAGGGAATATTTGGATTGATGGACATTCTATTCAAGATATTGAATTAGAAAATTTAAGATCTCATATAAAGGTAGTCACACAAGATACATTTTTATTTAATGATTCGATTATAAATAATATTACACTAGGAGATCCTTCAATTAGCATTGATAAAATAGAAAATATGGCAAAGAAGATAGGAATTCATAATTTTATTACATCATTTCCTAATGGGTATCAATATATCGTAAAAGAAAGAGGAGGATTGCTCTCACTTGGAGAAAAACAATTAATTTCTTTTTTAAGAGTTCAAATGCATCCTTATTCTATTCTTATATTAGATGAAGCTACAGCTTCTTTAAATAAGGAATTAGAGAAAATGATTTATCATGCTACAGATTTTCTAACCAAACATAAAACTTCTATCATCATTACTCACCGTCTTTCTACATTGGAAAATTCTGATAAGATATTAGCCATCAATAAGGGATGTATTGTAGAAAAAGGAACTCATCAAGAACTAATTCAACTGAATGGATATTATGCAGAATTATATAAAGAATCTTTTCATAAGAAAAATTAAGGACACTTGATATAAGTTTTTTTTAATGTTTTTTTTGCCCAGTTTCTTATTATATCTTTTTTTTTAATGTCTTTTACAATATTTTTTAATCTTGTATAATCTGTTTCAAAAGAAATAGGATGAGAAGGAATGCTATCTAACAATTTAACTATAAAAAATGCTTCTTTTCCATTTACAATTTCTTGATAAGGGTTAGAAATTTTTCCTTTTTTTAAAAAATTTAATGTTTTTTTCATGTTTTTTGATAATTGATTTTCTTCAACCCAAATTTTATTCCATATTGAGTAATTCACAATTTGATTGTCTTTTTTTTCGTTCATCAAATTTTCAAAATTTAGATTGTAAATTCGTTTTTTAATCGAATCTACAAATGATTTTGTTTTTCTCAATTCATGTTTTGTATATTTAGGTTTAATTAAAATATGTCTTATATCAACTTCATCCTTTCTTTTTTTCTTTAATTTGATCAGGTGAAATCCTGAGTCTGTTTCAAAAGGTTCAGATATATCATCTTCTGATAAAGAGAGAACTACATGTTTAAATTCTTTTGAAAGACGATTTATTTTAATTCCTTGAATTAAACCTCCATTCCATGCTGAATAATTATCTTCAGAGAACAAAATAGCTTGGATAGAAAAATCAATATCAGAATGTATTTCTTTTTTGGTTTTTTTTAAAAAATCGATAATTTTTTTTCTATTAATTTGACTTAATTTTGGATAAAAAACTATATAAGAAATATACATTCGTTTGGGGACTAAAGGAATTTGATTCTTGTTTTTAGTGAAAAAAAATTTCACTTCTTGAGGTGATACATCGACATGTTCCGTTTTTTTTTGATAAAATTTTTCTATGTATTGATGATTTTTGACTGTTTCGGTTAATTTTTGAATAAAATCTTTTTTCCTAAACTGTATTAAAAATTCTTCTTGATTTGCATATTTTTTACTCATTTCTGAAAATAATGCTTGGGTTTTCAATTCTAATTCTTGATCGATGATTTGTATACTTGCATCTTTTTTTGCATGATAAAGCATTAGTTTTTCAATCAAAAGATCATCTAAACAGTTTTTTTGGTTCTTAGTTTTTATTTCTGAATCTAAAATAATCTCATTTCCTACTATTGCATGAATTCCTCCTAATTTTTCAAAAGAAAAAGAAAAATGATTACTATATATTATGAAGAAAAATAAGAAAAAAATTTTGAGACTTTCTTTCATTAGATTAATTTTTTATTCCAATAAATAATAATACAGAAAAATTATAATATTATGACTTTGATGGCTAAAAATCTATGTAAAAAATATAAAAAAAAATATATAGTTAAAAATGTTTCTTTTCAGTTAAATAAAGGGGAAATAGTTGGATTAATTGGTCCTAATGGAGCTGGAAAAACAACTTCTTTTTATATGATAGTAGGACTTATTAAACCGGATCAAGGAAAAATTTTTCTTTATGAAGAAAATATTACAGAAAAACCAATGTATCAACGTTCTAAAAAAGGAATCGGATATTTATCGCAAGAACCATCTATATTTAGAAAGTTGTCTGTAGAAGACAATATTTTGTGCATATTAGAAATGCAAAAAAAATTTTATAAAGAAAGAAGAAAAATAACAGAAAAACTAATTGAAGAACTAGGATTACAACATATACGAAATCATCGTGGTGATCTTCTTTCCGGAGGGGAAAGAAGACGTACAGAAATTGCTAGATGTTTGGCTATAAATCCTCAGTTTATTCTTTTAGATGAACCTTTTTCTGGAATTGATCCAATAGCTATAGAAGATTTGCAAAAAATTATTCTTTCTCTGAAGAAAAAGAATATAGGAATATTAATTACAGATCATAATGTGCAAGAAATTTTTCTGATAACAGATAGGATTTATTTAATGTTTGAAGGAAAGATTTTAAAACATGGATCAACTATGGAAATCATGAAAGATTCTTTAGTAAAAAAAGTTTATTTAGGAAGTCGTAAATCGTTTTAAAAAAAATAAAATGAATCATCGTTTTAAAGAGCCAGAAGTAGGACTTTTTCTGAATGGAGAACCTCCTCCTTTTTTATGGAAAAAATTTTCTTTTTATAAAAAAATATTTGCTGTTGATGGTGCTTTTTCTTACTTAAATAAATCAGGAATTTCAGTGGATTACATCATCGGAGATTTTGACTCTATTTTAAAAAAAAATATTCCTTTGGGGAACAATTTTTTGACTGATTATGATCAAAAATATACTGATTTTGAGAAAGCTCTAAATATAATTTATCAGAAAGGATTTTTGAACATAAATGTTTGGGGTGCAAGTGGAAGAGAGCAAGATCATTTTTTAGGAAATTTATCTACAGCTTTAAAGTATAAAAAAAAATTGTCTATTATATTTCATGACAAATATCATTCTTATTTTTTTTCCGATAAAAAAACTTTTTTTTATCAGCAAAAAAATAAGAAGGTATCTCTGTTTCCATTTCCTGAAGTAGAAGGATTACAGACTCATGGTCTTAAATATCCTATCAAAAAAGGGTTTCTAAAAATAGGTAAAAATATAGGCATAAGAAACGAATCTGATGAAGAAAAAATAGAAATAAATTACAAAAAAGGAGAATTACTAATATTTATAGAAAAATAAAAATATTTTCTAATTTCTAATAAAAAAAAGAATCTAAAAATCTTTCAATCTATCTATCATTCTTTTTATATGATTAGCAGACTGATTTAAAAGATATTTTTCTTTTTCATTTAATTGCAATTCTATAATTTTTTCTATTCCAGATTTTCCTAAAATGACTGGAACTCCCAAACATATATTTTTCAAATTATACTCTCCTTTCAAAAAAGCTGAACATGAAAAAATACGTTTAGAATCTTTTAAAATAGCTTCTACCATTTGAACAACAGACGCACCAGGAGCCATCCAAGCAGATGTACCTAATAAATTGACTATTTCCTCTCCTCCTTTTTTTGTCTTTTCAACAATAACGTTATTTTCTT
This sequence comes from Blattabacterium cuenoti, assembly GCF_014251575.1. Lineage (NCBI taxonomy): Bacteria > Pseudomonadati > Bacteroidota > Flavobacteriia > Flavobacteriales > Blattabacteriaceae > Blattabacterium > Blattabacterium cuenoti. The sequence continues at coordinate 28,142 of NZ_CP059191.1, forward strand.
CTTCTGATATAAATTCTTGTATGGGGATTCCAGATATAGAAGTGTATCTATATAAAGGAACCATTGTATCGCCATGTCCTCCTAATAATAAGGATTGTATATCGTGAGGTGATAATTTTAATTTTTTAGATAAAAAATAACGATATCTTGTAGAATCTAATATTCCAGCCATTCCAATAACACGAGAAGAATCAATTTTAGCAGTCATATAACTAACGTATGCCATGATATCTAATGGATTTGATACGATGATAAATTTCGCTTTTGGAGAAAAAAAAATAGATTCTTTCGTGACAGAACGAATAATTTCTGCATTAGTCTGAACAAGATTATCTCGACTCATTCCAGGTTTTCTAGGAATACCACAAGTGATAACAACTATTTCAGAATTTTCTGATTTTGAATAATCATTAGTTATTCCAATTACTTGAGAATTTGATCTTACAAGAGGAAGCATCTGAGAAATATCCAAGCTTTTTCCTTTAGGAAATTTTTCTCTAATATCTAATAAAACAATTTTTCTAACTATATCTTTTTGAGCTAATAAACTAGCACAAGAGGATCCTACGTTTCCTGCTCCAATAATAGTAACTTTCATGTTCTTTTTTCTATTTTTCTGTTGTTAATTTTAGGTAAGCTTAAATATTTGCCTAAATTTGTAATCTTTAAAGGTAAACACAATTTCTATTTTTATGAAAGAGGATTACGTCAGAAGAAAAAAATTCTATCATAGACATATAGGACCGTCTTGTAATGAAATTAACGATATGTTGAAAGAATTGCAATGTTCCTCTATTAAGGATTTTATCAAAAAAACCATACCTAAAGAAATACGTTTAAAAAAAAAATTAAATCTACCCAATTCTATTTCTGAATATCAATATTTAAACCACATTTATAAAATCAGTAAAAAAAATAAAATTTACCGTTCCTATATAGGATTAGGATACCGTAATTCTATTACTCCAAGCGTTATTCAACGAAATATTTTAGAAAATCCAAGTTGGTATACTCCTTACACCCCTTATCAATCAGAAATATCTCAAGGACGTTTAGAAGCTTTGATCAATTTTCAAACTATGATTTCAGATCTTACTGGAATGAAAATAAGTAATGCATCCATGTTAGATGAATCTACAGCTGCTGCTGATGCAATGTTTATGATTTTTCAAGAAAAAATAAAAAGAAAACAGATCAATAATAACTATTCCTTTTTTGTTTCAGACGAAATCCTTCCACAAACTTTTGCAGTTTTAAAAACAAGATGTTTTGGTTTAGGAATACACATTATAAATGATACTCATAAGAATTTGCTGAAAAAAAAATATAAAGGAAAAAAAATATTTGGATTGATCATTTCTTATCCTTCTTGTTTAGGAGAAATATATGATTATAGTGAAACAATTGAATATGCAAAAAAAAACAATATATCAGTAATTGTTTCCGCAGATATTTTATCTTTATCCTTGTTAAAACCTCCTGGAGAATGGGGTGCGGATGTGGTTGTAGGATCTAGCCAATCTTTTGGTGTTCCTATGGGATATGGGGGCCCTCACGCTGCTTTTTTCTCTACTCATGAAAGATATAAACGTTTTATTCCTGGTAGAATAATTGGAATATCTGTAGACAGGCAAAACAGAAAAGCATTTCGCATGGCTTTACAAACTAGAGAACAACATATCAAAAGAGAAAAAGCTACTTCAAATATTTGTACATCACAAGTTTTGCCAGCTATTATGGCTTCTATGTATGCTTTATATCATGGAAAAGAAGGATTAATAGAAATAGCTAAAAGCATTCATGAATATGCTAAAAAATTAGAATTTTTATTAGTTAATAATATAAATAATCTTTATCAAGTGAACACATTTTATTTTGATACTATTAGAATCAAAACTGATTTTATAGACAAATTAAAAAAAGTTTCAGAGCGAAAAAAAACCAATTTCAGGTATGTAGATAAAAATCATCTAACTATTACTTTAGATGAAACCACATATAAAGAAGATATAGATCATATTTCATCTATATTTCATGAAGTTTATAAAAAAAGAAAAAAATATGATGATATAAAAAAAATTCATGAAAAATATAAAATTCCTAGTTCTTTAAAAAGAACTTCCGATTTTTTGAAACATGAAATTTTTCATAAATTTTATTCAGAAAATGAATTGATGCGTTATATAAAACGACTAGAAAAAAAAGATCTTTCTTTAAATCATTCTATGATTCCGCTTGGTTCATGCACAATGAAACTGAATGCTTCTACGGAATTATTTTCTTTAAGCCAACATGAGTGGAGGAATGTTCATCCTTTTGTTCCTAATCAACAAGCAATGGGATATCACTTTGTCATTCATAATTTAAAAAAATATTTAAAAGAAATAACTGGATTTTCTGGTATATCTTTACAACCTAATTCAGGAGCTCAGGGAGAATATGCTGGACTGATGGTTATAAAATCTTATCATCATTCATTACAAGAGTCCAAAAGGGATATAGCATTAATTCCTTCTTCTTCTCATGGAACTAATCCTGCTTCAGCAAAAATGGCAGGAATGAAAGTTATTTTAATTGCTACAAAAAATGATGGATCCATTGATAGAAATGATTTATTCAAAAAAGTGAAAGAATATAAAGATTTTTTATCTGTATTAATGATTACTTATCCTTCTACTTACGGAGTATATGAAAGAAATATTCAGGAGATCATAGATATCATTCATGAAAATGGAGGTCAAGTATACATGGATGGAGCAAATATGAATGCTCAAATTGGTTTAATCAAACCAGCACATTTGGGAGTGGATGTTTGTCATCTAAATCTTCATAAAACTTTTGCTATTCCTCATGGGGGAGGTGGCCCTGGAATGGGACCTATTTGTGTTGCTTCACATTTGAAACCTTTTCTTCCTAATCATCCTTTTTTTGAAAAGGGAGAAAAAGATAAATTGACGATATCCTCTTCTCCATATGGATCCTCTTTGATTCTTACAATTTCCTATGCTTATATTCGTTTATTAGGTCCAGATGGACTTAAAAAGTGTACAGAAATATCTATACTGAATGCAAATTATATAAAAGAAAAATTAAAAAGATTTTATAACATATTATATGTAGGAAAAAACAATGCAGTAGCACATGAATTAATTATAGATTGTAGGGTGTTCAAATCTCTAGAAATAGAGGTTGTAGACATAGCAAAAAGAATGATGGATTATGGATATCATGCTCCTACTATATCTTTTCCTGTAGAAGGATGTATGATGATAGAACCTACGGAAAGTGAATCTAAAGAAGAATTAGATCGTTTTATTGAAACACTTATTAATATACGTAAAGAGATTCAAGAAATTGAAGATGGGAAATTTTCTAAAAAAGAAAATGTATTCAAAAACGCTCCGCACAGTATAGAATTGCTAACTAATAATGATTGGAAATATTCTTATAGTAGAGAAAAAGCTGCATATCCATTATTTTGGGTTAGGAAAAGAAAATTCTGGCCATCAATCAGTCGTGTTGATGATGGATACGGAGATAGAAATTTGATATGTACATGTACTTAATTTTTTTAAAATTTTTTAAATTTAGAATATGGAGAAACATGAATAGAATCAAATAAATTTTTTTCATATTTCAATAATCCTGTGATAGCTATCATTGCTCCGTTGTCCGTGGTATATTTCTTTTTTGGAATAAAGATTTCCCATTTTTTGTTTTTTTTTGCAAAAGATATAAACATTCGTCTAATTTCAAAATTTGCGGAAACTCCACCTGCTAAAACTACTCTATAAATTCCAGTTTTTATAGTTGCTTTTTGTACTTTTTCTAAAAGAATTTCTGCTATCATTCTCTGGAGAGAAGCACAAATATCAGATAAGTTTTGTTTTATGAAAAATTGATTTTTTTCTAATTGTTTTTTAACAAATTGTAAAACATTACTTTGTAATCCACTAAAACTAAAATTTAACCCATTTACTGATGGTTTTGAAAAAACAAATTTATTGCAATTTCCATTTTTAGAAAAAAGTTCTATCATAGGTCCTCCAGGATAATGAAAACCCAATATTCTAGCTACCTTATCCAAGGTATTCCCTATAGAATCATCTAAAGTAGATCCTAATATTTCCATTTTGAAAAAATCATTTACTTTCACGATTTGAGTATGTCCTCCACTTATGACTAAACCTAAAAATGGAAATTTAGGATAAGAATTGTTCATATTAGCATTTTTTATGAAATGAGCAAGTATATGGGCTTGGACATGATTTACAGTTAATAAAGGAATATCTAACCCCATTGAAAAAGATTTTGCAAAAGAAGCCCCTACTAATAAAGATCCTATCAATCCTGGACCTAAAGTAAAAGATACGGCATCAATTTGATCTTTTTTAATCTTTGCTGAATCAATAGCTTGATTGACAGCTTTTATAATATTTTTTTCATGTAGTCTTGAAGCTAATTCTGGAACTACTCCTCCATATTTTTTATGGATATCTTGATGAATGATAATATTAGATAAGACATCTCTATTTTTAATAATAGAAACAGCCGTTTCATCACATGATGATTCTATACCGATAATAATAGGTTTTTTTTTCATAATAAAATAACAATATCTTTGATAATGAACAATGTTTTTTTGCATAAATTTTTCACCATAAAAAAAATAATTATTTTTTTGTTTTTTTTATTTGGATTCTTGATTATAAATATTTATGATCAAGAAAAAGTACAAGAAAAAGTATCAACGTTTTTTTTGAAAAAAGTAAGAGAAAAATTAGGTAATAAAATTTCTATAAAACATATTTCATTTAATTTTTTTGAAAAAGAACTTATTTTTTATGATGTCAAAATTAGAGATCATCATCATTTTTCTTTTATTCATTTATCTCAATGTAAAATATCCATTAATAATTTATTTTGTTTTATTTTCATCAATTCTAGACATTTAAATATAAAAAGTTTAATCATTGAAAATTCTTCTTTTTTTATAAGAAAATATTTCAAAGAAAAAGAAAATAATATCCTTTTTTTTATCAAAAATATTTTGATGAATCAAGAATTCAATAAAATGAATATCAAAATAATTACTTGTTCTAAGCTAAGGATCAACAAATCTCATTTGATCTATATAGATTCCAAAAAAAAATTCAATCATTTTTTTTCTAGTTATATAAAAAATATTCAAATCAAAAATCGACAAATAAAAGCTTCTATTTTTTCTTTTCAATCTCAAGAATTTATAAATAAAAAAAAATTTAGCATCAAAAACTTGTTTTGCAATTTAACATATGATTATCCTGCAAAATTAGAAATTCGTGATTTTTTTATAAAAACATACAGTAGTTTTCTAAGAGGATCCTTTTTTATTTTCAATGACGATAAAAAAAATAAAAAATTTTTTTCCAAAAAAAGCATACAATGTGAAATTTTTAAAGGATCAAAATTAGGACCTGATTTAGGAATTTTTTTTTCCAAAAAATGGTCTTCTAATTTTAGATTATTTATTCAGGGAAATATCAACGTAAAATTGAATGGTATGAATAAAAAACTTTTTCTATCTAATATTTTTATAAAGGATTTACAAGAAAATAGGCTGTTTGCAAAAAGTATTTATATTCATTTAAATCAAGAATGGAAAGAATTTAAATTTTTTAAAGCTTTTATTCAATTTTATCCTCATCAAATAAGTAAGATAATCCCATACAAATTCCATTCAAAGTTCAATTTTCTAAAAAAAGTTAATTTGAATTTTAAACAATGGATATACAAAGGTAATTTAATTTTTAGAGAGAAAATTGGAGGGGAAAAAAGAAATTTAAAAGTAGAAGGAACTATTCAAAATCATTTTTTTGTAGTTAAAGTATCAACTTTTATTGATTTTTTGAATCATAATCATGATGTTAAATATGTAAGTAAAATTTCAATTGAAAAAAAATATATTCTTTTTTTATTCAAAGTTTTATTCAAATACAATAAAAAAAGTTTTTTTTTAATTCCATCAGAAATTCCACTTTTTGTAAGTCAATGTTCATTATCTGATTTTTGGATTTTTATTAATTTAAAAGGAAAAATTCATTCACACTTTCAGAAAATCTATCTGAGAATAGATGACGATCAAAATCAAGTTCACAAAGGGATTAAAGTAATGTTAATCAACAATCAAAAATTTAAAAAAATTAGTATCAATGTATATGATATGATCATTGGTCAAATTTATGGACATTTTAAATGGGAACATTTATTAACTATTATCCAAAAAGAAATTTTTGATTTAAAAAATTCCTGTAAAAAAGAAATAGAATACGTGAATTTTAGTTTTCTGATAAAAAAATCCTTTTTCAATTTCATCAAACAGAAAAAAGATAGAAATACTTTTTCTGATATTCTAATTTCAGGAAAAAAAGAGAATAACGTATTTAAAACAATTTTTTTTACAGAAGAGGTTCAATGGAATGGAATTTCTTTTGATAAACTATTTATAATAATTAATTCTTCTTCTTTAAGAAAATTGATACAAATTGATACAGAAAAAATTACTTACAAAAATTTTTTTTCAAAGAAAATAAATGTATCTATTTTGAGTATAGAAAATTTTTGGATGATTAATTCTAAATTTTTTTTAAAATTAAAAAAACAGAAATACAAAGAACAAATCTTGAATTTTATTTGTCAAAATAAAAAAAATTTTTTCATTTTTTTTCCTTTACTTTCTAAATTAAATATCAATGGATATGATTGGAAAATTGATAATAACTTGGGAATAATAAAAATAGACCTTCTTAAAAGAAGATATACCATCAATAATATTATTTTATCTTCAGAAAAACAAGAAATTATTGTAAATGCGGATTTTATTGAAAAAAAGAAAAAAACATTTCAATTTTATTTCAAAGATGTGCAGTTAAAAAAAATTATATTTAAAAAAAATCTAGATGGTTTTGTAAACGGTTTTTTTTCCTATAAAAGGAAATATAATCAAATTGAACCTAATATACATGTAAAAATTACAAATTTTTCAATTGAAAAAAAAATTTTAGGAAACTTTTATGTTCATTCTTTTCATAAGAATAAAAATTATAAGATTAATGGAGTTCTTAAAAAAAATTATCATGACATATTGAAAATAGATGGAAATATTAACAACGAATCAAAAAATCAATCAATACTCGATTTCAATATCAATGTTAAAAACTTAAGAATGGATAATTTTTCCTTTTTTTGGAAAAAAATGAATAGTGAAGCAAGAGGTTTTTTGACAGGAAAAATAAAAATATTTGGGAATATAGACAATCCTCATTATTTTGGAAAATTAGAACTTAAAAAATTTGGAATCAAAATAAATTCTATTAATACAGATTATGAAATCACAAGTAGAGCTTATGTCAATATTGTTTCTGAATCCTGCATATCATTATCTTCTTCTTCTTTTAAGGATACTAAATATAATACTCAAGGGTATATAAATGGATGTTTCTTACACAATAATTTTATCAAATGGAATTTTGAATTATCCATAAACACAAATAATTTACTTGTTTTAGATACAAATGGAGAACGAAATCGTTTTTTATTTGGTAAAATATTCACTCATGGAAAAATTCAAATAACGAAAAAAGAAAATAAAGTTCACGTTTCTATGAATAATGGAAAAATTTTAAATTATTCTCATTTATACATTAATCCAAAAGGTCAAAAATTTAGAAATCAAAGAAATGCAAACAAAGATCACAAGGAAGATAATGATTTATTATCAATAGATATTAAAACAAATGTAAAAAGAAACACAAAAGTATCAATATTTTTAGACAAAAATTTAGAAAATTTTATTGAGTTAAAAGGAGAAGGTTCTCTTTTTTTAAAAAAAACATATAAAAAAAATGTTGAAACCAGTGGAAAATATTTTGTAATAGATGGATTATATCATTTTTCTACCCGAGAAAAAATACCAATTATAAAATTGGAAAAAGAATTTAAAATAAAACCAGGAGGTTTTATTACTTGGAAAAATAATTTTGATCAATCCAATATCAATTTAATTGCTTATGATACAAAGTATGTATCCAAAATTACTGAGTATATAAATTTTACAGAATATGCAATCCTTCATAAAGGAAGGATATTTACAGAATTAAGAATTAACATTTATGGAAAAATACAAAAGCCTAATATTAATATGGAAATTTTATTTCCTAAAAGTAATGAAGAAACTCAACAAAAATTATTTAATAAACTGAACTCTTTTGAGGAAAAAACAATACAATTTTTATCCATTCTAATATTAGGAAAATTTTTTCTAAAAAATGAGACCATAAAAAATTTTTTATACTTTTCTTTTTTCGAAATTTTTTTAAAAAAACTAAAGAAAATATTATTAGATTCATATATCAATCAATCTTTAAATATTAATAAAAAAGAAACGTTCAATTATTTTCTTTCTTCATCTCATAATAACAAAAATCTATCAAATGATAAGAATCATTGTCTCCTTCTATAGTAGGTAGTTTATTTACAAATAAATAAAATCAAATCATTATTGATATCATCTTATTGAAAAACAATAACCTATTTCTTAAAAAGAAAGTTTTGTATCTTGGTATTTTTAATACCTTTATTCAAAAAAAATAAAACAATGATTCTAAGATATAATACAGATGAAATAGACAATACCATTGTCAGAAAATTAAATATAAATGCTAGAACTCCATATACAGAGATCAGTAAACAGATTAGTGAAGAAATCAAACCACTGTCCGTTGGAACTGTTCATGTTAGAGTAAAAAAATTAGAAGATGCAGGTATTATAAAGGGAAGTACTTTGATTATTGGATATGAATCTTTGGGTTTTCATTTAATAGCTTTTGTAGGAATTTTATCAGATTCACGCGAGTCTAAATTAGTAAAAGAAGAATTAAAAAAAATTCCTAATGTAGTCCAATTATATATCACATCAGGAAAATACAATCTTTTTTGCAGAATTATTGCTAGAGATCCTTCAGATGCTAGAGATGTTATTTCTAAAATTGGAGAGATTAAAGGGGTTCTTAGAACGGAATCTACTATTTGTTTAGAAGAAAGCATTAATGATGAAAATAGATTATTATCCAATATTTTACAAAAACATCAATCATCTTATAAAAAAAAAACATGATGATATTATCTAATTGATAATTATTATAATTGTTTGATACTTCTTCTTGAAATCATAATTTCATCCTTCCGAAAAAATTGCATAGTTTCAATTTTTTAGGCAATGGCTAGCTTCTTAAAGTTTTATACATATAAAAATATTGCAGATAAGATTTTAGTTCCAATTATTGCAGTCTTATCATTGACATTTTTTTTCCCAAAAAAAGAGATTTTTCAATATGAATTTTCAAAGGGTAAAAATTGGACTTACAGAGATTTATTTTCTCCGTTTGACTTTGTTGTTCAAAAAAATAGTCAAGATCTAGATTTAGAAATAAAAAAATTGAAAGAAAATCAGAGAATATTTTTTATTCAAAACAAAAAAATAGTTAAAAACATAAAAAAAAAGCTAAAAAAAATTCCATTTCTAAAAAGAAGCAAATATTATTCCAGAATTGTTTATAAAACAGTGAACACTGTGTATAAATATGGATATATAGATTCTATTCCGGAACAAAATAAGATTTTTTGTTTTCAAAAAAACAAAAAATGGATTCCCATTTTATCCAAAAAAATTTATACTCACAAAAAGGTAAATGATGTTATTGAGAAAAATTTTTTGAAAAATAATAGTTATCGTGCAAAAATTCTAAAAAGAATTTTAAAAAAAATTATTGTTCCAAACTTTTTTTATAACCAAAATTATACTGAATTTTTTTTTCATGAAAGAATTAAATCTATCAGTAAAATAAAATATTCTTTTACAAAAGGAGATAAAATTATCAGAAATAATGAAATGATAGATGAAAAAAAATTTCAAGTTTTATCTTTTTTCAAAAAAGAATATGAAAATAAAGTATGGAACAAAAAAAAAGATTATTGTCTTATTATAGGATCTTTTTTAATAATTAGTATGATCTTCACTCTATTTATATTATATCTTTTTTATTTTCAAAATAAAATATTTCATAATAATAGAGAGATGAATTTTTTAATTATTAATATATTGCTCATATCATTGATTACTATTATAATTTTAAAATATCATTCCAAAATATTATATATAATTCCTTTTTGTATACTTCCTATAAGCATTCGCGCTTTTTTCAATTTTCACTTAAGCATCATTATTCACTTAACAACTATTTTATTATTGTCCTTAATTACACCAAATAGTTTCGAATTTGCTTTTCTTCAAGTCACTACAGGGTTTTTAGTCATGTTAACAAAAAAAAACATTTATAAAATGGCTAACCTTTTTATTGCTGTGGGAAAAATAACTATTACTTATATAATTACTTTTAGTTCACTTACTTTAATTCGTGAAGGGTCTTTAGAAAAAATTTCTTTTCATACTTTTTCATTATTCTTTTTTAATGGAGTTTTAACTTTATTTGTTCATCCATTAATATTTCTTTTCGAAAAATTATTAAATCTTACTTCTGATATTTCATTATTAGAATTATCGGATACAAACACTCCTATATTAAGATTATTGTCTCAAAAAGCTCCAGGGACTTTACAACATGTTTTAACAGTAGCAAATATTGCAGAAGAAGCAGCAGTTTCTATTGGAGCTCATTCATTATTGGTAAGAATAGGAGCTATTTATCATGATATAGGAAAAATAAAAAAATCAAAGTTTTTTAGTGAAAATCAATATAATATAATTAATCCACATGAAAAATTAAGTCCAAAAGAAAGTGCAAAAATTATTTTAGAACATGTTCCAATTGGAATTAAGCTAGCAAAGAAATATTATTTACCTGATTCTGTGACTGATTTTATACGCACACACCATGGAAATAGTATTATTCATTATTTTTACGAAAAACAAAAAGAAAAATTTCCAAATACAAAAGTGGATAAAAAACAATTCCAATATTCTGGACCTAAGCCTTTTTCCAAAGAAACGGCTATTGTTATGATAGCCGACTCTGTAGAAGCAGCTTCGAAAAGTATTAAAAATCCATCTTCTAAAGATTTGGAAGACTTGGTAGAAAATGTTATTAATAAACAAAAAAAAGAAAACCAGTTTTCTAATGCGGACATTACTTTAAAAGAAATAGAAAAAGTAAAAAAAGTTCTTAAAAAGAAACTAATAAATATTTATCATACTAGAATAGAATATCCTAATACCTAATTATTTGTTTATTTAATAGATCTCCTTTAGATTTGTATTCTTTCGGAGAGTTGCCGGAGTGGTTAACGGAACAGTTTGCTAAACTGTCGGTATATAAAATATCGCGTGGGTTCGAATCCCACATTCTCCGCAACAACGGGGTATAGCGTAGTTTGGTTATCGCGCCTGGTTTGGGACCAGGAGATCGTAGGTTCAAATCCTGCTACCCCGATCTGCAATTAGATCACGTGGCTCAAATGGATAGAGCAACTGCCTTCTAAGCAGTAGGTTACAGGTTCGAGTCCTGTCGTGATCATCTCTTTCCTTCTAGGACTTCATCTATCATTCCGTATTTTTTGGCTTCTTGAGAAGTCATCCAATAATCTCTATCTGAGTCTTTTTCTATTTTTTCAATAGGGACTTCCGAATGTTTCGATATAATTTCGTAAAGTTCTTTTTTCAACTTCAAAATTTCGCGAACTGTAATTTCAATATCTGAAGCTTGTCCTTGTGTCCCCCCTATAGGTTGATGGATCATGATTCTTGAATGTTTTAATGCAGATCTTTTATTTTTTACTCCTGCACAAAGTAAAACAGCTGCCATAGATGCAGCCATTCCAGTACAAATGGTAGCTACATCTGGTTCTACAATTTGCATGGTGTCATATATCCCTAATCCTGCATAAACATCTCCTCCTGGAGAATTAATATAAATTTGTATGTCTTTCACAGAATCTACAGACTGTAAAAACAATAATTGAGCTTGTACTATATTAGCTACTTGGTCTTCTATAGGAGTTCCTAAAAAAATAACTCGATCCATCATTAAACGAGAAAAAACATCCATTTGAGCTACATTTAGCTTTCTTTCTTCAACAATATAAGGTGTCATTGATTGAATAATATATTCATCTATCATTAAACTATTGATTTTTTTATGCTTAGTTGCATACAGCATAAATTCTTTTGAATTTTTTCGATAATCCATTTTCTTATGTTGAAAAATTTGATCAAAGTTACTCATAATTAATCTCTATTTCTATGCAAAACTTTGCAAAAAAATTTATACATACATAAAAAATACAGAAATTAGGAACTTTTAATTTTAAAAAAAGCATTGAATTTGTACAAAAAATTAGCAATACAAACAATTATCTATTCTATAGGATCAATTTTACCAAAAATTATTAATTATGCTTTTTTAAAATTTTTTACTGTTTCTTTAAAAAGAGAAGAATTTTCTCTTTATACAGATATGTATGCTTTATCTTTTATGGTTATAGGATTTCTTTCTTTTGGATTAGAAAATACTTATTTTAGATTTTTATATAAAAAAAATTACAACAAAGAAACTATTTTTTCAACGGGTGTTATAATACAATTATTGATTACCTCTTTTTTTTTAATTATTTCTGTTAACTCAATTAAATATTTAATTTCTATCGCTGGGTATCAGAATCATCCAGAATATTTTCTTATGTTCTTCTTAATCATATTTTTTGACACAATTTGTATTCTTCCTATGGCTTGGCTTCGTGCGAATGAAAAACCGTTAAAACACACTGTTATAAATATAATAAATATACTCATCCAATCATTTTTAATAATATATATGTTTTTTTGTTCTAACAATCTTTATATCAAAGGAACTTGTTTCTTTTTTATTTTTGAATGGATAAATTCGTTCACAGATAGAACAGGTTATATATTTTTTGCAAACATGATATCATCCTTAAGTAATTTATTTTTAGTGCTTCCTATTCTTTTCAAAAAAGTAATTCTAAAAAGATTTAACAAAATTCTTGCCAAAAAAATGTTAAATTATGGAATTCCTATTATGTTAGGAACTATTGCTTTTTCTATTAATGAAAATCTTGATAAAATATTGATCAAAAGATGGGTTTCCGATGAAATTAACGGATCTTATTCTGCTTGTTATAAAATAGCATCTTTTATGAGTTTGTATATCAGAATTTTTCGATTGGGAATCGAACCTTTTTTTTTTAAAAAATCAGTGGATTCTGATGCAAAATATTATTATGAAGAAATTAACTATATGTTTATTCTTTTCGGATTAATTTTTTATGTATTAATATGTGGAAATATCCCCATGTTTGTAGAATTTTTTATTGATCAAAAATATCACTTCGCAATGTCCATTATTCCTATAATAATGATGGGAAATTTATTTTTAGGAGTTTATACGAATCTATCCATATTTTATAAAGTAATAGATAAACCTATTATAGGAACTTATATCTCCTTAATAGGAGTATTAATCACTTTTTTATTTAATATTATTTTTATTTTAATTCCTAATAGTAGTTTTATGATCCCTGCTTGGGGAACTTTAGCATCGTATGGATGCATGTTAATCATTTTATACATTTGGGGGAAAAAAAAATTTTTTAAATTTTGTAGAAAAATAAGAAATATCATAATTCATTTTTTATTTGCAATTTTTTTAGTTATTGTGATCAATAAAAAGAAAGAAATGATGTTTAGCTTCTTTTTTCAATTCCTATATTTGACAATTATTTTATTTATTGAAAAAAAAAGATTGATTAATTTAATTAAATATTAAAAGTAGATTATCGTGTGATAAAAAATGGATACCAATTAACTTTAATTGCCAATATAGAAAAATCTATTTCCATTAATTTTATGGAAAGAAAATTGATATCAACAGGCATTTTTATTCAATTTCCTAAAAAAATTAAGTATCATTTTTTTTTGAAGAAAAAATTCATTGAAGCTATTTGCGTCATTCATATTACAAAAAATAAAAAAAATACGGTTTTATGTCAAGAAATTAAAATGATTATAACAAACGTTTTGTTTGAAACTATGAAAATTAGATCCAATGAAAAACTAGCTGTAGTAAACATATTTCAAGGAACCCAAATAAAATGGGAAAAATGTTCTATTTTAAATACAAGTATGAGAGGATGCAATAGTTTTGGAAGTACTGGGATATGAAAAAATAATACATATATAACAAATGATGTGATATGAAAATTATAATTCCTATGGCTGGAAAAGGATTGCGTTTGCATCCGCACACTTTAAGCACTCCAAAACCATTAATCCATATAGCAGGAAAAACAATTTTGAGAAGATTGTTGGAAAGTTTATCCGGAGTTATAAAAATTTTTTCTGTACAAGAAATTGTTTTCATTATAGGAAATGACGGAGAAAATATTGAAAAAAAATTAATCCAATTAGCTAATGAGATAGGAGTTAATCCTATTATCTATTATCAAATCACTCCACTTGGAACGGCAGATGCCTTGTTAAAAGCTAAAAATTCATTGAATGGAGGACCGATAATCATTATTTTTTCCGATACTTTATTTTATAATACTTCTTTGGAAAAGGAAATTACTAACAAAGTAGATAACATTATATGGACAAAAAAAGTTAAAAATCCTCATTCATTTGGAGTGGTAAAATGTGATTCTTCGGAAATTATTACTCATTTTATAGAAAAGCCAAATAATTATGTTTCTGATCTAGCAATCATCGGTCTTTATTATTTTAGAGATAGTCTTTTTTTAAGGAAAGAACTCCAATCTTTAGATAAAAAAAGAAAAAATGAACAAGAATATCAATTAACATCTGTTTTAGAAAATATGAGAAAAAAAGGAGAAAAATTTATCAGCAAACAAGTTCAAGAATGGATGGATTTTGGAAATAAAAAAAGAACCATTTCTTCTAATTCAAAAATATTATCTATAGAACACAATCATTCTCAATTGATTCATGAAAAAGCAATCATAAGAGATAGTTTAATTATAAAACCTTGTTCAATCGGAGAAAATACAAGCATTGAGAATAGCATCATAGGCCCTTATGTTTCAATAGGAAAAAATACAAAAGTAAAAAATAGTAATATAAGAAGATCTTTGATTCAGGACAATACAAAAATACAATATGCAAATTTGCATAATTCTATGATAGGAAATCACATCTATTATATCGAAAAAGCAAAAAAAGTAAGTTTAGGCGATTATTCTGTTTTCAATTAATAAAATCAAAATTCATAATTTTTTTTATATTTGATAAAAAATCCCGTTGAATGGATTTCATTTCTATTTTTTTAATACTACTTGGAACTTTTGGAACCACAGAAATTGTGGTGATTGTCATTCTTGCACTTTTACTTTTCGGTGGTAAAAAAATACCGGAATTAATGAAAGGATTAGGGACAGGATTGAAAGAATTCAAAAAAGCTTCTGAAGGAAAAGATTCAGAATCTGAAAAAGAATAAAAAAATTTATTTCATTTTACGTTTGTTCATTCGTACTTTTTTTCTACAATTTGAGATAATGGCAACGATAACGATAAAAAATATTATGTTTTTTATGCTCATATTAAAAAGTTTGATTGTTCAATCTGCATCAAAGCACTTTTTGGAACAAAAAAATGTAATTAATTTTCATAAAGATATTTTTGATAAAAAATTAGATTTAAATAACATTTATACAGAAAAATTATGGAAAAAAATGCTTGTAGGGAAAAAAAAATCTTTATCTAGTAAGAAATTATCTCATAAAAAAAATATTGTTATTACTAATATAGATTCTGAAAAACTTCAATTAAGATTGAATTTTTTAAATAAAAGATCTAAAACTAAGATGCTTAAATACAACAGCATAGTGCATGCTTCTGTAGAAAGTTATCTTCGTATGGGAAAATATATAGAAAAAATTATTTCATTGTCAGATTTTTATTTTCCTATGTTTGAAGAAAAACTTGAAAACTATCGTCTTCCAAAAGAATTAAAATATTTAGCTATTATAGAATCAAATTTAAATCCTGTTATTACCTCCAAAGCAGGAGCTCAAGGAATTTGGCAATTCATGCCTGAAACTGGAAAAATATATGATCTCAACATTAATAATATTTATGATGAAAGAAATGATCCTGTCAAATCAACGGAAGCAGCTTGCCGTTATTTAAAATTTCTATATAAAAAAATAGGAAATTGGGAATTAGTCTTAGCTGCTTATAATGCTGGTCCAGGTACTGTAGATAAAATATTGCAAAATCATCAAAACAGAAAAGATTTCTGGGGTTTATGGGAATTTTTTCCAAAAGAAACTCAAAATTATGTTCCAAAATTTATTGCCATTAATTATGTAATGAATTACTATAAGGAACACAATATTTACACATATCGCTCCTATCCCTACAAATATAAATATAAAGAAACAGTCCTAATCCCTGTCAAAGAAACAATTTCTTTGAAATTTTTTGCCTATAGTTTAAATATGTCTTATCAAGATTTAATTCTTCTAAATCCACAATATCTTGTGGATCTTATTCCTCCTGGAAATAAGTTTTTTTTGAGATTGCCAAAAAACAAAGTTTCCTTTTTAAAAAAAAAATAGGGAAGCATATATTATTATAATAACTAAAGTTTCCTTAACATTTTCAAAATTATGAACGAAAAAATTGAACAAAAAAGAAAATCTTTAGAACTTGTTCTAGAAAAAATGGATAAAATATATGGGAAAGGAACTGTTATGCGAATGGGAGATTCTCATATAGGAAATTTAGAAATTGTTTCTTCTGGATCTTTAAGTTTAGATATAGCTTTGGGAATAAAAGGATTTCCAAAAGGTCGTATTATTGAAATATTTGGACCAGAATCTTCAGGAAAAACTACTTTAGCATTACATGCAATAAATCAATCTCAAAAATTAGGAGGTTTTGCTAGTTTTATTGATGCTGAACATGCTTTTGATTGTCTTTATGCTCAAAAAATAGGAGTTAACATCAAAGAATTAATAATCTCTCAACCAGATAATGGGGAACAAGCGCTTGAAATAGTAGATAATTTAATTAGATCTGGTGTTATTGATATGATCGTGGTTGATTCTGTGGCAGCTTTAACTCCTAAAAGTGAAATAGAAGGAGAAATGGGTGATTCTAAAATAGGATTACAAGCTAGATTAATGTCTCAAGCTTTGAGAAAGCTAACTTCTAGTATAGGAAAATCAAAAAGCATACTCATATTTATTAATCAATTAAGAGAAAAAATCGGAGTTTATGGAAATCCGGAAGTTACAACAGGCGGAAATGCCTTGAAATTTTATTCATCAATTCGATTAGACATCCGAAAAGGAAATCAAATTAAGAATGGAGAAAAAATATTAGGAAATAGAACAAAAGTAAAAGTAGTGAAAAATAAACTTTCTCCTCCTTTTAAAATTGCTGAATTTGATATAATGTACGGTGAAGGTATTTCAAAAATAGGTGAAATACTGGATTTAGGAGTTGATTTAGGAATTATTAAAAAAAATGCATCTTGGTTTAGTTATGGAGACATGAAATTAGGTCAAGGAAGAGATTCTGTCAAAGAATTTTTAAAAGAAAAGAAAAACATTATAAATGAAATACAAAAAAATATAATAAATCAATATATTCAAAAATAGAAAGTGATATGAAAATTACTTTTTTAGGAACTGGAAACTCTCAGGGTATTCCTATTATTGGATCTAAACATCCAGTGTGTTTGTCTAAAAATCCAAAAGATAAGAGACTTAGAAGTTCTGTTTTAATTGAGAAAGACAAAAAATTTTTTTTAATAGATTGTGGTCCAGATTTTCGTTATCAAATGTTGCGAAGCAATCATGAAAGATTGGATGCTATTTTTCTTACACATGAACATCATGATCATATAGGAGGATTAGATGATATAAGACCGTTTTCTTTTAATATGAATAAACCCATACCTGTTTATGGATTACGTAGAGTTTTAGAGAATTTAAAAAAAAGATTTTTTTATATCTTTTCAGAAAATCATAAATCGAATACATCAAGAATATCCATACATGAGTTAGATAGTTATAAAGATTTCTTTATTGTAGAAGATTTTAAAGTTTTTCCTTTATCCATATGGCATGGAGATCTTCCTATTTTAGGTTTTCGTATAGAAAATTTTGCATACATTACAGATGCAAGCAGTATTCCTCTTCAAACAATTCAACAATTAAAAGAATTAGACATTTTAGTTTTAAATTTTTTAAGAAAAGCACCAAAATATCCTTATCACTTTACGCTATACAAATCTTTGAATGCAATTCAAAAAATTCGTCCTAAAAAAACTTATCTCACACACATTAGTCATATGATTGGGTTTCATGAAGAAATAGAAACACGATTACCAGAAGATGTCTACCTAGCTTATGATGGATTAATCATATATGAAACATAAAATATTTTTCATTTAAATACAATTTATTTACTATTGATTTATTTAGAATAACTCGTTTTTATATTTATTAAATACAATTAAAATAATATGCAAACGTTAAAAAAAATTTTTTTTTCCACAAAAATAACTTCTTTTTTATTTTTATTGTTGGCTATATCTATGGCTATAGCTACTTTTCTGGAAAAGAAATTTTCTACTGATGTCGCCAAAATATTTATTTATGAATCTACTTGGTTTGAAATAACAATGTTATTAATTACAATCAATCTGATAGGAAATATATGGAAATATAAATTATGGAATTATGATAAATTTCCTCTTTTTATTTTTCATTTATCATTTGTATTTATCTTCATAGGAGGAATTTTTTCTAGATATTATAGTTTTGAAGGAATAATGTCTATAAGGGAAGGTGAAATTAATAGAAAAATCATTTCTAGAAAAAATTACATAAAATTAAAAATTAATCAAGGAAACTATACTAGATTTTATCATGATCCTTATATTCTTTCTTATTATCATAAAAGATATAAAAGAAAATTTTTATTTAAAGATAATCCTTTAAAAATAAGAATTATAGATTATATTCCATGTGCTAAAGTTATTTTTTCGAAAAAAAAACCAGAAGAAAAAATTATAAAGATTGTTTCAAACAATCAAAAAGGAAGAACGGAAAATTTTATTAAAAATGGAAATATAACGAAAATAAACGGTGTAATATTTTCTTTAAATAAAAAAATACCTTCAGGTATACAAATTGTTGAAAAAAATAACAAATTATTTTTAATATCTTCTTTTTCAGGAGAATATATAAATATGATTAGTAAAAAAACTTATTTTTTACTCAAAAATACTTTTGATGTTTTAAAAATAAAACATTTGTATCGAATGAAAACAGATCATGGAATGATGCAGTGGGTTATTCCTGAAAAAATTATGAAAGGAAAATTAGAATATATCAAATCATGTGAAAAAGAAGAAAATAATAATTTATTAAGTGCTATTACGGCAGAAATATCTTTTCGAGATCAATCCAAATTAGTAACCTTTTTAGGAGGAAAAAATACAATAAAAATGAGTGATCCTTTATTATTTAAGGATTGTAAAATATCCATCGGATATGGATCTATATTTTGGAATCTTCCTTTTTTATTGCGATTAAATAATTTTAAAATAGAAAATTATCCAGGGTCTGAATTTCCTTCATCTTTTATGAGTCATATCACACTTATAGACAAAAAAAAGAAAATAAATCATTTTATTTACATGAACAATGTTCTCAACTATAAGGGATATAGATTTTTTCAATCTGGATATGATCCTGATGGAAAAGGGACTCATTTTTCTGTTAATAATGATTATTTAGGAACCTATTTTTCCTATGTAGGTTATTTTTTGATGAGTATAGGGATGTTTTTTACTTTATTTTGGAAAGGAACTAGATTTAATTATTTGAAAAATAAATTGAAAAATTTATATAATAAAAATCATTCAATGCTATTTTTCATATTATTTCTATTGTTAGGAAATAATTATGTTTCTTTTACTAAAACACACAATCAAATACATGAATTAAAAAAAATTCCTTTAGAAAATGTTTCTGA
This sequence comes from Blattabacterium cuenoti, assembly GCF_014251575.1. Taxonomy (NCBI): domain Bacteria; kingdom Pseudomonadati; phylum Bacteroidota; class Flavobacteriia; order Flavobacteriales; family Blattabacteriaceae; genus Blattabacterium; species Blattabacterium cuenoti. Next base: position 48,222 of record NZ_CP059191.1, read on the forward strand.
CGCTATTCATATTCCTAAAAAACATAGTGAAAATTTTGGACGTTTATTAGTACAAGATCATAAAGGAAGAATAAAACCTGTCAATACTATAGCTATTGAACTTCTTAGAAAAATACATAAAAGAAATTCTATAGAAAATCTAGATGCCAATCAATGGTTTATCTCTATGCATCAAGATAATATATTTTGGACAAAAATACCTTTTATTAAAGTAGATAAAAAAGGAGGATATCAATTTTTAAATAAAGTAAAAGCAAATCAAGAATACTATGTTTCTCTGATAGATCTTTATATTTTAGATCCAAAAACATCAAGATTAAAATTTGTACTTCAAGAAGACTATGAAAAAGCTTTTTCTAAAAATCCTATGCAAAGAGACGAGTATGATAAAGCAGTACTCAGTCTTAGTGAACGTGTAGGAATTATTCATGAGATTTTTCAAGGAAAATATATTCGCATTTTTCCTATACCAAATGATAGGAATCATACTTGGTCTAGTTGGATTATATCAGATTCAAACAGATTAAACCTTTCAGGTTTTTCTATGTTTAATAATTACCTAAAATCTTTATTTGATGCTCAAAATGAAAAAAATTGGCGAATTGCAGATAATGAAATCAAAAAAATACGACTCTATCAAATAAAACATTCTAAATCTATTTTACCTTCGAAAAAAAAAATATCCATAGAAATTATTTATAATAAACTCAATATATTTTATGTTTTATCTTTTTTATATGTTTTTTTGGGAATAGTTATTATTATTAATTCTTTTTTGATAATTTTTTTTCAAAAAAAATATATGTATTTTTTTTCTAAAGTGTTTTTTTTCATTTTATCTGTTTTATTTGTTGCAAATTTTCTAGGTTTAATTTTTAGATGGTATATTTCTGAACATGCTCCATGGACTAATGGATATGAATCTGCTATTTTTATTAGTTTTTGTTTAGTTGGAATAGGTTTTATATTTTATAAAAATCAATTTGTTTCAGGAATGACAACCTTAATAGCATCTATTTTATTAATGATAGCACATGGAAATACAATGGATCCAGAAATAACAAATTTAGTACCAGTTTTAAAATCTCATTGGTTGATTATACATGTGGCAACAATAACAACCAGTTATGGTTTTTTTTTCACAGGATCATTTTTAGGATTTTTTGTATTAATCTTATATATATTAAAAGCATATTTCCATTATTATAGTAAAATAATTCAAATTCATATTGAAAAATTAACTATTATTAATGAAATGTGTCTTACCATAGGACTTTTTTTATTAACAATAGGAACTTTTTTAGGTTCTGTTTGGGCAAATAATAGTTGGGGACGTTATTGGAGTTGGGATCCAAAAGAAACTTGGGCTCTGATTAGTATTATGGTTTATGCTTTTGTATTACATATCCGATTGATTCCATTCATGAAAAGTATATTTGCTTTTAATTTTTACAGCATATTGTCAATAAGTTCTATTATTATGACTTATTTCGGAGTCAATTATTATTTGTCTGGATTACATTCTTATGCTAAAGGAGATCCTGTTTCTGTTCCTTTTTGGATATATTATAGTTTATTAATTTTGTTTCTTGTCACAGGTTTTGCTTATTATTCTGCAAAATTTCATAACATTACAAAAATAGATAAAAATAAACAGTGAATTTTCATTCATCTTTTTTTAAGAAAACAAAAAAAAAAGAAAGCACTCTATTTAGAGATGCATTTGGAAATTTACATTTTATAAAACGTTTTTTAATTTTCACTTTTGGTTGCATTTCTTATAATCGTTATAATGGATTTAATCAATTACAATTAAAAGGAACGGAATATCTTAAAGATCTGCCTGACAAAAGAGTTTTATTTGTTTCAAATCATCAAACTTATTTTGCAGATGTTTTTGCTATGTTTCATGTTTTTTGTAGTGTAAAAAATGGATTTATAAATAGCATAAAGAATCCCATTTATCTTTTGAATCCCAAAGTGAATCTGTACTATGTAGCGGCTCAAGAAACCATGTCTCAAGGTATTTTAACAAAGTTATTTGCTTATTCTGGAGGAATTACTGTGAAAAGAACATGGAAAGAAGGAGATAAAAGAGTAAATCGTTCTGTGAATATATCTGAGATAACTCGTATGGGAATAGCTCTTAATGATGGATGGTTAATTACTTTTCCACAAGGAACTACCCAAGCATTTGCACCTGGACGAAGAGGAATTGTTCATGTGATCAGAAAATATAATCCTATTGTTGTTCCTATTGTAATTGATGGATTTCAAAAAGCTTATGATAAAAAAGGAATTCGAATTAAGAAAAAGGGGGTATTACAGAAAATGAAATTTAAAGAACCTATTCAATTAGATTTAAAAAAAGAAACCACTGAGAATATTATGGAAAAAATCATGGATGCTATAGAACAGTCCCCAAAATATTATAAAAAAAACAATAATGATGTATTATGAAATACAAATTGATAAGAGATACTTTTCTTGATTTTTTTCAAAAAAAGAAACATAAAATTATTTCTTCTTTTCCTATTCATTCAAAAAATGACCCGACCCTTTTTTTTATCAATGCAGGGATGAACCCTTTTAAAGATTATTTTTTAGGACATGTCAAGCCTGATTATTCAAGAATAGTCAATATTCAAAAATGTCTTCGAGTAACTGGAAAACACAATGATTTGGAAAATGTTGGATATGATAATTATCATCACACTATGTTTGAGATGTTAGGAAATTGGTCTTTTGGAGATTATTCCAGAAAAGAAACAATAGAATGGGCTTGGGAGTTATTAATTGAAGTCTATAATATACCAAAAGAAAATATTTACATATCTGTTTTTATTGGAGACGAAAAAGAAGGATTATCCATGGATCATGAAACTTTAAAGTTTTGGAAAACTTTAATAAACAAAGATAATATTCTTTTTTTTGGAAAAAAAGAAAATTTTTGGGAAATGGGATTGACAGGGCCTTGTGGACCTTGTTCAGAAATTCATATAGATTTACGTAATGAAAAAGAAAAAAAAATACTACCTGGAAAATATCTTATTAACAAAAAACATCCAAAGGTGATAGAAATTTGGAATCTTGTTTTTATAGAATTCTTACGTAAATCAGATGGAACATTAGAAAAACTACCGATAAAACATGTTGACACGGGAATGGGATTGGAGAGATTATGTATGGTATTGCAAGGAAAATTTTCTAACTATGAAACAGATATTTTTTTTCCAATTATTCAGAATATAAAAGAATCTTTGGGAAAAATTTATAAAGAAGATTTTAATCAAAAAGTGTCCATACATATAATAGCAGATCATTTGAGGGCCATTGTTTTTTCTATTTCAGATGGTCAATTGCCATCAAATAATGGAGCTGGTTATGTTATAAGACGAATTTTAAGAAGAGCCGTAATTTATGTGATCCGTTTTTTATATAAAAAGGAGCCTTTTATTTATCAATTTGTAGATTCTTTAGTGAGAGAAATGAAAATTTCTTTTCCAGAATTGGAAAAAAAAAGAAAATACATCAAAAATGTGATTTTTGAAGAAGAATTTTCTTTTTTAAGAGTTATTGAAAAAGGAAGTCATAAAATTCAATATATCATAGAAAAAACTAAAGAAAAAAATGAAAATATTATTGATGGAAAAATCATTTTTCAATTATATGATACTTATGGGTTCCCTATACAGTTATCTAAAATGTTAGTTGAAAAAAATAATTTATCAATTGATGAAAATTTATTTCATAAAAAATTGTTAGAACAAAAAAATAGATCAAAAAAAGAAAATAATACAATAGAAAAAAAAGATTGGATAAAAGTACATCATCATCAATTTATTCATGAAAATGTAAATTTTGTAGGATATGATATAACAGAATGTGATGTATCAATTTTAAAATACAGAGAAATAGAAAACAAATTAGAGAAAACTTATTATTATGAGTTAGTCTTTTCAAAAACTCCTTTTTATCCTGAAGGAGGTGGACAGTTGGGAGATACTGGATTAATAAAAAGCAAAACTGATGAAATTATTATTTTCAATACTAAAAAAGAAAATTCCATTATCATACATTCTGCTCAAAAATTTCCTTCAGATGTTCATTCTTCTTTTAAGGCTATAGTTGATAAAAATAGAAGATCAGAAATTGAAAAAAATCATACTTCTACTCATTTATTACATTTTTCTTTAAAAAAAATCTTAGGAAATCATATTCAACAAAAAGGTTCTTATGTAGGAGATGATTATTTACGATTTGATTTTTCTCATTATCAAAAAATAACTGTTGAAGAATTGCATAAGATAGAAAATCTAGTCCAAGAATTAATTTTCTCTGATCTTATTCTAAAAGAAGAAAAATTTTCTTCCTTGCAAGAAGCTAAAAAAAACACTTCTTTTTATAAGAGTGAAACATTCGAAAATAAATACAAACAAGAAGTGAGAGTGATAACTTTTGGAAAGTCGTCTGAATTATGTATTGGGACACATGTCAAAAATACTGGATTAATTCAAATTTTTAAAATAATATCAGAATCTTCTGTATCATATGGAATACGAAGAATTAAGGCAATAACTTCAAAAAAAGCAATACAATACTTAAAATCAATTCATGATCAATATCAATCTTTAAAAAAGATGATGAAATATCCGGAATCTCCTTTAAAAAATTTCATCATTTTACAAAATGTAAATAAAGAATTAAAGAAAGAAATATCAGAAATACGTTTGCAGCAAATTAAAGCACTCAAAAAAGAATATTCTTTAAAAGCTATTCAACTATCTTCAATTAACTATATATGTGATCTTGATCAAGAAAAAGAATTGAATATGAATCTTATTAAGAAAATTGTTTTGGATTTAAGACATGAAATCTCTAATTTATTTATGATTGTAGGATTCCTAAAAGGTAAAAAACCAGTTATTTTTATATCTATTTCCGATTCTGTCATTCAAAGAAAAAATATTCATGCTCATAAAATAATATGTAAAATGGCATCTTATATACATGGAAAATGTTGGGGAAAGTCTTTTTTCGCTACAGCTATAGGAACTGAAAAAAGTGGATTTAACTTGATTTTAAAAGATACAATAGCTATAAAAAATCATTTAAAATAAACTTTGATAGATATTTAAAATGTTTAAATTTGAAGTAAAAATAGTATATGAGTGATAGATTTTCTTTTCTAAATACCATTCATTTTAAAGATTTAGAATTTCTATATAACAAGTATAAAAAAGATCCTAATTCAATAGAGCCAAGTTGGAGCGCTTTTTTTCATGGATTTGATTTTGGAAAAAAAAATTATAAAACCGTTCGTCAATCAATCAATCAAGAAAATCATAGAAAATCTTTCAATATTGAGAATAAAAATGATAACGGGATCATCCAAAAGGAATTTTTAGTATCTAATTTGATTCATGCTTATAGAAAAAGAGGTCATTTTTTTACTCGCACAAATCCTATACGAGAAAGAAGAAAATATTTTCCTTCTTTGGATTTAAAAAATTTCGGATTATCTGATAAAGAACTTGACGTATTTTTTGAATCTGGAAAATTAATAGGTCTTGGAAAGACTTCATTGAGAAATATAATCAATTATCTAAAAAATATTTATTGTGGATCTATAGGAATAGAATACATGTATATTTATGATCTAAAAAAAATTCAATGGATTGAAAAATGGTTTCAAAAAAGAAAACTGCAATTTTCTGCAGGAGAAAAAAAGTTTTTTTTGAAAAAATTAAATGAAGCAGTTGCATTTGAAAATTTTATTCACACAAAATTTGTAGGACAAAAAAGGTTTTCTATAGAAGGAAATGAATCCGTATTACCTGCATTAGAAGAGATGATAGAATATACATCCAGAAAATATTTAACAGAATATTTCATAATTGGAATGTCACATAGGGGACGTTTAAATATTCTTTCTAATTTCTTTCAAAAAAATTATTCTCAAATATTTAGTGAATTTCAAGGAAAAGAGTACAAAGAAAAGACATTTTCTGGTGATGTAAAATATCATCTAGGATTTTCTAAAGTTAGAAAGACTCGTCAAGGACGATACATTAAAATGAATTTGGTTCCTAATCCTTCACATTTAGAATCTGTAGATGCCATTGTAGAAGGATTTGCACGTGCAAAAATAGATATTACTTATAATCAAAATAGTAATTCAGAAAAAATTATTCCTATTTTAATTCATGGAGATGCAGCATTATCAGGTCAGGGGATTGTATATGAAGTCATCCAATTATCTAAATTAAAAGGATACAAAACTGGAGGAACAATTCATATTGTACTTAATAATCAAATAGGTTTTACCACAAATTATACTGAAGGACGTTCTAGTATTTATTGCACTGATGTAGCAAAAGTTGTTCTTTCTCCAGTATTGCATGTTAACGCCGATGATGTAGAATCTGTTATACAAGCAATTTATTTTGCTGTAGATTTTAGAATGCAATATCATGAAGATGTTTTTATAGATTTACTTGGATATAGAAAATATGGTCACAATGAGGGAGATGAACCTAGATTCACTCAACCTTCTTTATACAAAGCTATTTCAAAACATCCAAATTCTTATAATCTGTATAAAAAAAAATTAGAAAAAAAAGGAATCATTAATAAAAATGATATAATCAGTATGGAAAAAGAATATGAACAGATTCTGAATGTAGGATATCATGAAGCAATAAATATCAAATGGAATGTATTAAATTCTTTTTTAGAAGAAGAGTGGAAAAATTATCCTATAGTATCTAGTGATGAAGATATTTTTAAAAGAGTAGATACACAAATTCCAACGAAAAAAATTATAGATATATCCAATAAAATTTTTTCTCTTCCCAAGAATAAAAAATTTTTTAAAAAAACGGAATCCATTTTTCAACAAAGGTTAGAAATGATTGGAAAAAAATTAGTGGATTGGAGCATGGCAGAATTACTGGCTTATGGAACACTTTTGGATGAAGGAGTTCATATTCGTTTATCAGGTGAAGATGTGGCAAGAGGAACATTTTCTCAGCGTCATGCTATTGTAAAAACAGAAGAAGAAGAAGAAATTATTCTTTTAAATCAGATAGGAATAAAACAAGGAAAAATGCAGGTATATAATTCTCCTCTTTCAGAATATGGAGTTTTAGGTTTTGATTATGGATATGCTATGTTTTCTCCTTATGTTTTAACTTTGTGGGAAGCTCAATTTGGGGATTTTGGAAATGGTGGGCAAATTATAATAGATCAATATATTTCTTCCGGAGAAAATAAATGGAAAATTAGCAATGGTATTGTGTTGTTACTTCCCCATGGATATGAAGGGCAAGGACCGGAACATTCCTCCGCACGCGTTGAACGTTATTTGCAACTTTGTGCTAATAACAATTTGTTTGTGGTTAATTGCACGACCCCAGCTAATTTCTATCATCTTTTAAGAAGACAAATGAAGTTAAAATATAGAAAACCTCTTATAGTTTTTACTCCAAAAAGTTTACTTAGAAATGCAAAATGCTTGTCTCCAATAGAAGATCTTTCTCAAGGAAAATTTCAAGAAATTTTGGATGATACTTCTGTAATAGATATTAATCAAATCACTAGATTAATTTTTTGTTCTGGAAAAATATATTATGATTTGCTTAATAAAAAAGAAGCACTGAAAGATGAAAAAACAGCATTGATTCGTATAGAACAAATCTATCCATTAAAAACGGAAAAAATTAAAAATTTACTTTCTAAATACAAAAATAAAAGAGAAGTTATTTGGGTCCAGGAAGAACCAGAAAATATGGGATTATGGAGTTTTATTTTAAGAAAATTGGGAAATTTAATTTCATTTAATTTAATTGCTCCATCTGAAAGTTCTAGTCCATCTACAGGATCTTATCCAGATTTCTTGAAAATTCAAGATAAAATATTAAAAAAAGCTTTTTTTTGATTTTGTAATATTTAAAAAATTGAAATTATGATAACAAAGGTCAAAGTCCCTTCTCCAGGAGAATCAATTACGGAAGTAGAGATTTCCACATGGTTCGTTAAAGATGGTGATTATGTTTCTAAAGGACAAAGGATAGCAGAAATAGATTCAGATAAGGCTACTTTAGAAATTTCTGCAGAAGAGAATGGAGTGATAAGCTTAATGGTAAAAAAAGGAGAAAAAATACGAGTTGGAGATGTATTGTGCCATATCGACACTTCTAAAAAATGCATAAAAGAATTTCATAATAAAGAAAAGAAGAATAAGAAAGAGTTTCATTCCGTAAATGCAAAAATTCTTTCTCCAGCTTCAAAGAAAATTTTAAAAGAAAAGAATATTCCTATAGAATCTGTTCAAGGAACAGGAAAAAATGGGAGAATTACAAAATCAGATTGTGTATTTCTTGAAAAGAAAACTTATTCTGTTGGTAGACCTATTACGATGTATAGATCAAAAACAATAACACCTCTTTCTCCTCTAAGAAAAAAGCTTTCTGAAAGATTAGTTTCCATAAAAAATGAAACAGCCACACTAACTACATTCAATGAAGTTGATATGCAAGAAGTTTTTCTTATAAGAAGAAAATATAAAGAAATTTTTAAAGAGAAACATGGAGTTCATTTAGGATTCATGTCTTTTTTTACTATTTCTTGTATTAGAGCATTGCAGATGTATCCAGATGTTAACTCTATGATTAGTGGAGAAGAAAAAATTAATTTTGAATATTGTGACATTAGTATTGCTATATCTGGACCTAAAGGATTAATGGTTCCTGTCATACGGAATGCGGAACATTTATCATTTCGTGGAATAGAACAGGAAATCAATAAATTATCAACAAAAATCCAGAATGGAACAATATCCATAGATGAAATGACAGGAGGAACTTTTACCATTACTAATGGCGGAGTTTTTGGATCTATGTTATCTACTCCAATTATAAATCCACCACAAAGTGCAATATTGGGTATGCACAAAATTATGGAAAGACCTGTAGTGATTGATGGATCTATTAAAATACGTCCTATTATGTATTTAGCTTTATCTTACGATCATAGAATAATCGATGGTAGGGAATCTGTTGGATTTTTAAAAACGGTCAAGGAATCTATAGAAAATCCAATAAAATTTTTAATGGAAGGAAGTGAAAAAAATATTCATAAAATATTAGAATTATAAAAAAAAGAAGATAAAATGATATTATGAAAAATATTATTCTTGTTTTTTTTTCTTTTGTTATTTTGTTTTTATCAGATATTGATCCGGGTTATAATCATTTTATAACAAAAAAAAAAGAAGATAAAACATATAACTCTACAATTAACACAGCTTCCATTAATATAATTTTTATGTTGCCTTTGTTTTTTAGTTCCGTAAAAGACGAAAAAATAAATCACGAAAGTAAAAAGTTGAGTGAAAATGCTTTATCCTTTTATCTTGGAGCTCAAAGTGCTATTGATTTTCTTTTATTAAAAAAAAAGAAAATAAATGTTCAAGTTTTTGATACAAAAAATGAAAAAAAGAGGATAAAAAATTTCATCCATTCATATAATTTATCTAATACTCATGCTATTATAGGTCCTTTTTTTCGTTCTTCTTTAGAAGAAGTTGCTAAAAATAACAAAAATACGCCTATTATTTCTCCACTGATAGCTTCTGACTCTTTAAATTATTATCCAAATGTTATTCAATCAGAAACAAAAGATATTTATCTTGTAGAACCTATTTTAGAAAAAATAAAATTTATTTATCAAAAAAATAAAATAAAAACTTTGTATTTGATAGGTGAGGATCCATCTAAAAAAATGACAAATTTTCTAAAAAAGAAGCTATTACAATGGAATATTCATTTTCAAATTTATTATTTGAAAAATAATTTTGTTCATATTAGTCAAAATATTCCTTTTTTTGCTATTTTTTTAGGAGGAAATCCTGTATTAGGAAAAGATTTTATTGATTTTATTAAAAATAATGAAAAAATAATCCCTTTTGGAGTAGGTTATCATAATATTTATGACAAAAATATTTCCTTACTCAGAAAATATAAATTTATATTCACAAAAAAATATCATTTGAATCAAAATGATGAAAATAAAAGAAAAATGTTTCATTTTATAAAAAATAAATTTGTAAATCACTTAAATAAATACCAATTATTGGGATTCGATTTAACTTATGACATCCTAGAAAAACTTTTTGAAAACAAAAATTTATTTAAGACAATAGACAAAAGATCTTTTTCAGGATTAATCAGAAAATATAAATATCATAAAGTATCTGATAAAGGAGGATATATAAATAAGGGATTGTGGGTTATACGTTTTTGATTTTTAATTTCTAATATAAGGATTTTGTCTTTTTACAATATTCATTTTTTTCATTTGAATTTTTATAATTTGAATTTGATCATGTAACAATCCAGAAATATCTGTTTTTTTCGCTTCCCACAATAAAAGTTCAGCTCTTTTCTTATCTCCTTTTGATAAAGACGCTATTGCAAGATTCAATTTTGCAATGGCTATGTTTTGTTTAAATTTGAGTCCAAAATCCAAAGCCTTCTGCATATAATTTTCTGATTGAAGTATATTTTTTTCTGAATACAAAATTCCATTTAAAAAATAAAAATAAGCCATTTGATTCTTAGTAAGTTGTAATTCAGGGTTTTTAACATATTCTAAATACTTTTTTAATCCATTCATATCTTTTTTACGTATTTTTAAAAAAGCCAATAATAAAAATTCATTTCTAAAAATAAAAAAAATAGGGATCAAACTTAATAAAAATAGAATACTTCCATAGAAATAATTTTTCTGAAAAAATAGAAAAATAGATACTAAAAAAATTAATAAAAATAATATTACTTTTGAATACTTACTCATGATTGAATTTTTTATTCAAATATTTTTTTTTTTGATCCAATTAATAAGATCTTGGTAATTTAGACTATTTAAAGTATGTCCAGATTCATATTCTTTGTAATGTAAAGAAAGGATTTTCTGCTTATTAAGAAACTTTAATCCTCTTTTTGTCCAACTTAAAGGAATTACTGTATCATATTTTCCATGAGATATAAAAAATTCTAAATGAGTATAAATATTTGGATTCATTTTTTCCGTCAAAAGACTTTTTTCTAAATATCCACTCAAAGCGATTACTTTTTTTATTTTATTAGGTTTTTTTAAGGCTATAGCATAGCTCAAAATAGCTCCTTGACTAAAACCACATAACCAAACTTTATTTTCTTTTAATTTATACTCTTGAATAGCTTCATCTATAAAAAAAGATATTTTTTCAATAGTTTTTTGAGCTTGTAAAATATTAATAAATTTTTTTTCATTAGAAAAATCAATATCATACCAAGAATATTTATCTATTCCAATGGAATAAATTCCTTGAATGCTAATTATGAAAAAATTTTCAGGAAGATCTTTTTTGAAAGAAAAAAGATCTCTTTCATTGCTTCCATATCCGTGAATCATCAAAAAAAGAGCAATTTCATTTTCATTGTTCGGTTTTTTTATAATATGTTTAATAGAAAGTTGATTTTTTAAAAGCATAAAATATGTTATTTTTTATTCATTTGATATACTGTTCCATTTTCTATTTTTAGTTTTTCATCAGACATGTCTGCTAATTGCATATTGTGAGTGACAATTAAAAAAGTTTGTTTTAGTTTCTTTCTAAAGAAAAAAAAATTATGTAATTCATCCGCATTTTTTTTATCTAAATTTCCAGAAGGTTCATCTGCAAAAATGATTTTAGGATTATTAATTAAAGCTCTTGCTACAGATAATCTTTGTTTTTGTCCTCCAGATAGTTCTTCTGGTTTTGAATCTTCATATTTAGAAAGATTTAATTGGTTTAATAAATTTTTAGCTTTTCTTTTTACATCGTTTTTATTTTTTCTGTTTATAAATCCCGGCAAACAAATGTTTTCTAATGCAGTAAATTCAGGAAGAAGTAGAGGTGTTTGAAATACAAAACCTATTGTTTGATTTCTTAAAATAGAAAGCTCTTTTTCTGAAAGAGATAAGACATCTTTTCCATTGATTCTTAGAACAGTTTTTATTTTTTTTTTTAGAGTAGGTTTTTCCAAAGTTCCTAATATATGTAACAGTGTACTTTTTCCTGCCCCAGATTCACCCAAAATACACACCATATTACCTTCTTTCACAAAAAGATTCACTCCTTTGATTACTTCATCTTTTCCAAAAGATTTGTAAATATTTTCAGCATGAATCATTTTCCGTAAATTTAAAACTCTTTAATCATAAACCAAATCAACAAGTTAAAGAAACATTTCAAAAATAAGCGAATTTTAGTTTAAATTTACTTATAAATAAAATTATTTTCAATGAATTTACATGAATACCAAGGTAGAGAAATACTGAATTCTTTTTCAATTCAAGTTCCATATGGAATACTTGCTTCTTCTCCAGAAGAAGCTGTAGAAGCAGCAAAAATTATTTTTAAAAGAACTGAAAAAAAATCTTTGGTGATTAAAGCCCAAATACATGCAGGAGGACGTGGAAAAGCTGGTGGTATTCAAATAGCGAAAACTTTAGATGAAGTTTATGAAAAATCGAAAAATATTTTAGGAAAATTTCTAGTTACTCCACAAACTTCTAAAAAAGGAAAGTTAGTTAGAAAAATTTTATTGTCTGAAGATATCTATTCTTACGAGTTAACCCCTCCTAAAGAATATTATCTGTCTATATTACTTAATCGTGACATAGAAAAAAATATGATAATCTATTCCAAAGAAGGAGGAATCAATATAGAAGATCTTTCAAAAAAAAAACCAGATAAAATCTATACAGAAGAAATAGATCCAGTATTGGGATTACAATTATTTCAAATTAGAAAAATTGCTTTTAATCTGGGAATGAATAACGATTCTTTAAAAAATTTTATTTCTTTTTTAATTTCTCTTTATGAAGTTTATATAAATTTTGATGCATTGCTGTTAGAAATCAATCCTTTAATCAAAACATTTGATAAAAAAATTATTCCTGTAGATATAAAAATTGTATTAGATGATAATGCTTTGTTTCGTCATAAAAAATATTCCATAATGGATGATCAAGAAGATCTTGATCTTCTTGAAAAAGAAGCTTATAAAGCTAATTTAAATTTTTTAAAATTGGAAGGAAATGTAGGATGTATGGTCAACGGAGCGGGATTAGCTATGGCTACTATGGATATGATTAAATTTTGTGGTGGAAAACCAGCTAACTTTTTAGATATAGGAGGTTCTGCGGATAAAGAACGTGTAGAAAAAGCTTTTTCTCTTATATTGATGGACAAATCTGTTAAAACAATATTGATCAATATATTTGGAGGGATAGTCCGTTGTGATACAGTAGCGAAAGGAATAATTAATTCATATTCTAAAATAGATCATGATATTAAAATTCCGGTGGTTGTTCGGTTACAAGGAACAAATGAGGAAATAGCAAAAAAAATGCTTCAAAATAGTTTTTTGCCTATTTATTCGACAGATACATTGAAAGATGCTGCTGATAAAATTCAAGAAATTTTGCAGATAGATGCTTATGAATAAGGTTTTTTCTGATAAAATTGTATTAGCTGATAAATATAAACCATTAAAATGGAATGGTTTGGTAGGACAATATAAGATTTCTATCACCCTAAAAAAGGCAATACAAGAAAATCGTTTATCTAAAATTTTATTTTTTTTTGGACCAAAAGGAGTAGGAAAAAATACATGTGCACATATTTTAGCTAATGAATTGAATTCATTTTCCGAATTAGAAGATTTTTCTTTAAATACGTTTGAAATTAACGGTTTTTTTCACTCCTCATTAGAGGATATTTATAAAATTATTCATCAATCTCGCTCTTTTCCTAAAAAGGGGAAGTACAATATTTTTATTATCAAGGAAATACATAGGTTTTCTAAAGATTTTTTTGATTTTCTTTTGAAATTTATAGAAGAAAAAAATCCGCATATATTATTTATTTTTTGCGGTACAGAAGAAAAAATAGTTCCAGAATTTATTCTATCACGTTGTCAAATTTTTGAATTTGAAAGCATTTCTGTAAAAGATATTTTTTTTCATTTAAAAATGATTTCTGAAAAAGAAAACATAGAAATAGAAAATGAATCTTTATTGATTATTTCTAAGCATGTAAAAGGATCTCTGAGCAAGGCTATTCATTTATTTGATAGATTAATATCATGTAATGAAAAAAAAATAACCAAATGTTTCATAATGAATAAATTGGGAATAATTGATGTAAAGTACTATTTTGAAATAGTAGATTATCTTTTAGATAAAAATGTTTATAAAACATTGACACTGTTAAATCAAATTTATCAAAATAAAATTGACTCTTATAATCTGGTAATTGGATTAACTAAACATTTCAGAAATTTATTTCTTTCGAAGAATTATGAAACAGTTTCCATTTTGAAATTTAAAAAGAAAATCATACAATCTTATATCGAACAATCAAAAAAAATATCTTTCTTTTTTTTAATTCATGCTTGGAGTGTTTTCCATCGTTTGGAAAAAGAATACAGATTAAACAATCAAAATTTAAGATTGACAGTAGAAATAAATTTAATTCAATTGGTACATTTTTTTTCTATTCATAAAAGAAATCATGAAAATTCTCTAATAGAAAAAGAGAGTAAAGAATTTTCCTCTTATAAAGAAAATGAAAAAATTCATTTTTTACAAAAAAATTGGATCAAGTTCGTACAAAAATTTTCAGAAAAGATAAATCCTATTTATTTAGATTTTTTGAAAAATGAAATCCAATTTCAAGTCATAAAAAATAAAATATTTTTTATGATTCCTTGTAAACTGGAAAACAGAGATTTTTTATCAATTCAAACCAATTTTGAAAAATTGGTCAAAAAAAAATTAAATAATCCACATTTGGAATTTAAAGTAATAAAAAAAGATTCAAAAAAATATCCAATAGAACAGTACAATTTTTTGTCTCAAAAAAATAAATTAGTAGAAACATTAATAGAAAGATTGAATTTAAAAATATCTTCTTCACAAGAAGAAAAAAACCTTTTATAATCAACAAACTTGATGTTAAAATTTTTCTAAAAAATTTATATTCATTTTCTAAGAAAATTGATAATATGTTTTATCTTTTTTATGAACACTAAACACTTTTAATGATTTTAATTTATGATTCATTATTACTCGTCAAACAGTAGAAAAAAAATTTTTTTCTCTTCTGCTTATTCAGATGAAGATATTGAAAATGATAGTTCTACTTCTTCTTACGGATCTGGAGGAAGTGGAACAGGTTCCGGTTATTATGGAGGAGCCTCAATCAGAAGCAAAACTCCTGTTTTGGATAATTTTGGAAGAGATTTGAATGCTATGGCAATGAAAGGAAAATTAGATCCTGTAGTAGGGAGAAACAAAGAAGTAGAACGTGTATCTCAAATATTGAGTAGAAGAAAAAAAAATAATCCTTTACTCATAGGAGAACCTGGAGTTGGTAAGTCTGCGATAGCTGAAGGATTAGCACTACGTATTGTACAAAAAAAAGTTTCTAGAGTATTATACAATAAAAGAGTAGTTGTTTTGGATTTAGCCAGCTTAGTTGCTGGAACTAAATATAGAGGACAATTTGAAGAAAGAATGAAGGCAATTATAAATGAATCAGAAAAAAATGCAGATTTAATCCTTTTTATAGATGAAATTCACACTATGATTGGTGCAGGAGGGACTACTGGATCATTAGATGCGTCGAACATATTTAAACCTGCTTTAGCAAGAGGAGATATTCAATGTATTGGTGCTACCACGTTAAACGAGTATAGACAATATATAGAAAAAGATGGAGCTTTAGAACGAAGATTTCAAAAAATTATAGTACAACCTTCTTCTGAAGAAGAGACTATAGAAATTTTGAAAAAAATAAAAGTAAAATATGAAAGTCATCACAATGTTCTTTACACAGAAGAAGCAATAAAAGCTTGCGTCACCCTTACTGTACGATACATTGTTGATCGTTATTTGCCAGATAAAGCGATTGATGCTTTAGATGAAGCAGGATCTCGCGTTCATATTAAAAATATAAAAGTTCCACAAGAAATAGTTCTTCTAGAAAAAGAATTGGAAAATATCCGTGAAGAAAAATCAAAAGTAGTCAAAAGTCAAAAATACGAGGAAGCTGCACGTTTGCGTGATACGGAAAAACGTATAGAAAAACAATTAATCAAAGCCCAAAAAGAGTGGGAAGAATCTTCTAAAGAAAATAAAGAAATCGTATCCGAAGAAAATGTTGAAGAAGTTGTATCTATGATGAGTGGAGTCCCAGTAAACAGAATAGCTCAAGCTGAAATGAAGAAATTAAATAAAATGATAGATATATTAAAAGAAAAAATAGTAGGACAAAATGAAGCAGTAGAAAAAATAGTAAGAGCGGTTCAAAGAAACAGAACTGGATTAAAAGATCCTAATTCTCCTATAGGTTCTTTTATATTTTTAGGACAAACAGGTGTTGGAAAAACTTATTTAGCGAAAATTTTTGCAAAAGAACTATTTGATTCAGAAGAATCATTAATCCGTCTAGATATGAGTGAATATATGGAAAAATTCTCTGTTTCTAGGTTAATAGGAGCTCCTCCAGGTTATGTTGGTTATGAAGAGGGAGGACAATTAACAGAAATTATACGTCGTAGACCTTATTCCATCATATTATTAGATGAAATAGAAAAAGCACATCATGAAGTCTTTAATATTTTGTTGCAAATTTTAGATTACGGATATGTAACAGATAGTGTTGGAAGAAAAATAAATTTTAGAAATACCGTAATTATTTTTACGTCAAATACAGGAACACAACAATTAAAAGAATTTGGTAAAGGAATTGGATTTCATACTCAAGCAAGACAATCAAATAATTATATTAAAAATGTGTTAGAAAAAGCTTTAAAAAGAACTTTTTCTCCAGAATTTTTAAATAGAATAGATGATATTATCATCTTTAATTCTCTAACACAAGAAGATATATCGGAAATTACTCATATAGAATTAGAAAAAATAATACTTCATGTATCTAATCTAGGGTATAAATTAATTTTATTTCCTGAAGTAAAAGACTTTATTAAAAATAAAGGATTTGATCATGAATATGGAGCTCGTCCTTTAAAAAGAGTAATAGAAAAATTTATTAAAAATCCTATATCAGAATGTATAATTAGTGAAAAATTAAAAAAAGGAAATCAAATTTTATTAAAGATGAATAAAAAAAACAACGATGTGGAAATTTCTATTCAATAAATATGAATCTTTTGACTAAAAAGACAAAATTGATTGAAAATATATTAGATTTTTTGTATCCAAATCCAATTAGCACTTTATATTATACCAATGAATATACTTTACTCATTGCTGTTATTCTTACTGCAAGAAGTAAGGAAAAAAAAGTAAATGAAATAACAAAATATTTGTTTAAAAAAATTCAAACTCCTAAAGATATAATTCATCTTTCTGTTGAAAAAATAAAAAATTTCATAAAAAATATAGGACTCCATAATAAAAAATCTAAAAATATTTATGATTTATCTACTATTTTGATAAATAAATACAATAGTATTATTCCTAAAAATATTTCAGAATTAAAATTTTTACCTGGAGTAGGACATAAAACAGCATCTGTTTTTTTATCTCATGTATCAAACATTCCTGTATTTCCTGTAGACACTCATATTCATAGGATGATGTATCGTTGGAAATTAAGTGATGGAAAAAACGTTAAAAAAACGGAAAAAGATGCTAAACGTATTTTCAATAAAATAATCTGGAGAAAATTGCATCTTCAAATTATTTTTTATGCCAAAAAATATTCACCTTCTAAAAATTGGGATGTAAAGAAGGACATAATTTATCAAGAATTATTAAGAAAAAATTTGTTATAAGATTAGAAAGGTAAATCATCAAAATCGTCAGAAGATAAAGATGGAGATATAGCAGAAGTTTTTTTTGAAGAACCTGGAGAATAATCTTCTATTTTCCATCCTTGGATAGAATTAAAATATTTAATCACTCCTTCAGGATTCGTCCATTCTCTTCCACGAATATTGATAAAAACTTTTATTTTATCTTTTGGTCTTATATTTTCTAATAAGTCTACTTTATCTTGAATAAATTCAATTAATATATTTTGAGGATATGGTTCTTCAGTAGTGATAACAATTTCTCTTTTTCTAAATCCACTGTCAAATTTCTGAGATTCAAACAATTTTTTAACTTTTCCTATAATTTCCATGAAATTTTATAATTTATTTTTTTTGCTATTGTTTTTCTTTTTAAGTGTTTCTCCAATTTGATTAGAAATATTAAATGAAGTAATCATATTATTCAACATTTCACTAGCTGCTCCTGGTGAATTCGGCAATAAAATTAAATTGGTGTTACTTCCTTCTCCCATGGCCTGAAGAGTATCATAATGTTGTGTTACCACAATCAAAGCAGAAGCTTCTTGTGAATTGATTCCTACATTATTTAATACCTCAACAGATTCCAATATTCCTCGAGCTATTTCTCTACGTTGATCTGCTGTCCCTTTTCCTTGTAATTTTTTACTTTCAGCTTCTGCTTTAGCTTTAGCAACAATTTTAATTCTTTCAGCTTCTGCTTTATATTCAGCCGCTACTTTTTCTCTTTCAGCTGTATTGATCCGATTCATAGCTTGTTTCACTTGTTCATCTGGGTCAAGATCTGTAACTAACGCTTTAATGATAGAATATCCATAATCTAACATAGAACCTTCTAATTCTCCTTTTACTGCAAGAGCAATGTTATCTTTTCTCTCAAAAACATCATCCAAACGCATTTTTGGTACCTCTGCTCTAACAACATCAAATATATAAGAAGTAATTTGAGCATGAGAATTATCTAATTTATAAAAGGCTTCGTATACTTTTTCTTTAATCACTTTAAATTGAACTGATATTTTTACTTTTACAAAAACATTATCTTTAGTTTTTGTATCCACTAAAATATCTAGTTGTTGAATTTTCAAAGTGAGTTTTCCTACTATATGATCTAAAATAGGAATTTTAAAATTCAATCCAGCATAACGGATGCTATGAAATTTTCCCATTCTTTCAATAATAGATGCTGTTTCTTGATTAACTATAAAAATGAAACTGGAAAAAAGAGATAAAATTAAAAGAGTTAATATTCCATAAAATAGTAAACTAAAAATACTCATACTTAAAAAATTTATAATAAACCTAATTCTAAACGAGCTTCTTCACTCATAAACTCTCTACTCCAAGGAGGATCAAATGTTAAAACAACATCTACATTATTTATTTCTTTTAAAGACTCAATTTTTTTTTTGACTTCTATAGGTAAACTCTCTGCTACTGGACAATTTGGAGTAGTTAAAGTCATTACTATTTTAACCTCTTTTTCACGAAAAACTTGAATATCATAAATAAGACCTAACTCATAAATATCTACCGGTATTTCAGGATCATATATACTTTTCAGCACTGAAATAATACGATCTTCTAAGGAATGATCTTTACTCATTTATCATTTTTTTTTAATAAAGATCCAAATTGATCAAAATAACGAATAGGATAACCTAATTTCTTTATACTGGGTAAAATATCATTAGCTTTTCCAACAATTATAATTCTACCATTCTTGATAGAAAAAAGTTTTTTACATGATTGATGTATTTCATCTGCAGTAACTGATTTTATTTTTTTTAAGTAATTTCTATAAAATCCACTTGGAAGATTATTTTTCAATTCGCAGATAAAAAGATCACTAATTCTGTTTGGATCTTCTAAATCAAGAATAAATTGGCCACTTATTTCTTTTTTCTTAATATTCAATTCTTCATAAGAAACTTTATCCTTTTTTATTTTGATAATTTCTTTTAAGATATCTTTGATCGCTTTTTCTGTAACTTCATTTCTAACTTGAGTATAAACTGAAAAATAACCGATATTTTTATCCGATTTCAAAACAGAATAAGCCCCATATGTATAAGCTTTTTTTTCTCTAAGATTTAAAAACAAACGACTTTGAGGTCCTCCACCTAAAATTCCGTTTGCTAATATAGAAGAAAAATATGAAGGATCACTTTTCTTAAAACAAATAGGTCCTCCGAAACAAATAGTAGATTGTGTAAGAGATGGAAGATCTACTATATTGATTTCTGTTTCAGAAGGAATCAGATATTCTTCTTTAGAAGGTTCATCAAAATATGACTTACTCTCCCATTTAGAAAAATAAAGATCACAGAATTTTTCTGCTTCTTTTTTGGAAATATCCCCTACAAAAGAAAGATAAGATATATTTGGAATATAATATTTTTCGTATAATTTTTTTAAATCATCAAGAGTTATATTTTTAATAGTATCATAAGTTTCATATTCTCCATAAGGATGATCTTTTCCAAAATATAAAACATTTCTAACACGTTGTAAAATAGCATTAGGATCTTTTTCTGAAAGATGAAGATCTATAATTCTTTGTTTTATTATTTTTTCTAATTCTTTAGAGTTATCAAATCTACTATTCAGTAAAATATCACTCATAATGAAAACGGATTTATTCAAATGTTTCTTTAAAGTAGAAATAGATATTTCAAAAAAAGAAGTATACAAATTAGATCCTATATAATCAATCATTTCATCTAATTCTTCCTTGGAATGATTCTTTGTTCCAGAACGAAGCATTTGACCAAAAATTTTTTTTATTCCAGCTTTATCTTTTTCTAAAAAAGGTTGAGAGTCAAATTCTAAACCAACTCTAACTAAAGGAAGTTTATGATTCTCTACAACCATAACTTTCAATCCATTTTTCATTTGAAAAAATTCAGGTTTTTCAACATTAATAGTCGTTTTTCTTTTTAAAGATTTAGGGGGAATATTACGATTAACAGTATGAGCAAACATAATTGTTGTATGAAAAAAAATTGTTATAATAAGAATAATTTTTTTGAAAAGTCTATTTGTTGTCTGGAACATTGTATAAACGAACTCTATTGTTTTTATTTAAATACTTGTTAGCTACTCTTTTGATATCTTCTACAGTTATTTCACGATATTTATCGATATCGGTGTTAATTAAATTCGCATTTTGATAATATAAATAATAGTGAGATAAATTTTCAGAAATACCGCTCATGGAATAATTATCGAATAGAAATTTTTTTTCAAAAAAGTTTCTTTGTTTTTCTAATTCATATTCTGTGATTCCTTTTTCCTTCAGTAGATCAATCTCTTCATCTATGATTTTAGTTAATTGGTCTAAAGTAATTCCAGGATTGATAAGTCCATATATAATAAAAATTCCATAGTC
The DNA here is from genome assembly GCF_014251575.1 of Blattabacterium cuenoti. Lineage (NCBI taxonomy): Bacteria > Pseudomonadati > Bacteroidota > Flavobacteriia > Flavobacteriales > Blattabacteriaceae > Blattabacterium > Blattabacterium cuenoti. The sequence continues at coordinate 69,528 of NZ_CP059191.1, forward strand.
TTCCATTGTATCGAAAAAAGAACCTGCATAAGAAGCCATTTGTTTAGAATTAACAATATTTTTCATGATACGTGAGCTTTCTCCAGAAGACAATACATGATCTATTATCTTTAAGACATAAGAATCTTTATTTGTCATTTTTGGAACTCTATATGATAAAAAGACTCCAGGAACTTTAGTATTTTTATCCACATATGTAGAAAATATTTCTTCCTTAAGAGGCTCTTCTTCTATTCTTTTCATTCTAAAATCTATTTTTCCTCTTGGAATGGAAGAAAAATATTTTTTGATTAGTTTCCTTGCTTCATTCATATCAAAATCACCCGATACAACTAAAACAGCATTATTTGGAACATAATATGTTTTATAAAATTCCTTATAATCATTTTCTGTAGCTGTATCTAAATCTTTTTCGAATCCAATAATAGGATATCTATATGGGTGTTTTTTGAACAATAAAGAAGGAATCACTTCCGAAAAGGCTGTCACATATGGCTGATTTTCTATACGCATCTTTTTTTCTTCTTTTACCACTTCTCTTTGTACATTAATGCTTTCTTCATCCACTTTAGCATGAAGCATTCTTTCCGATTCTAACCATAAAGCCAATGGAAGGCGATCAGATGGCAAAACTTCATAGTAACAAGTCTCGTCATGGTTTGTATATGCGTTATTTTTCCCCCCATTAGATGCTATATACTTAAAAAATTCTCCTTTTTTAATATTTTTAGACCCTTCGAACATAAGATGTTCAAAAAAATGAGCAAAACCAGATTTTCCGGGAGTTTCATTTTTGCTTCCTACATGATATAAAACAGAAATAGAAACTAAAGGGTTTGTATTGTCTTGATGCAAGATAACATGCAGTCCATTTGATAATTTTTCTTCTAAAAATTTTATTTTATACAAATTCTTGTAATCTTTGGAGTTTAAATGATTAAACATCGTAGCTAACATTATTAATAAAAAACAAATCCTGTACATAAACATAAAACAAAGTTAAAGATTAACAAAAGAAATTTACAAATTTTTTTTTCCAAAAAATGGAATTTTTTTCTTTTATTCTATTTTTGTTGAATAAAACAATGTATGAATTTGTTTATTTATATGAAAAAAATTTTATTCTCTATTTTCATTTTATCTTTTTCTTTTTTTTCTTTCTTAATAGCTGAAGAGATACAAGGAGATGCTGAAGAAGGAGCAAAACTTTTTAAAAAAAATTGCACAGCATGTCATTCTATGGATTTAGAAAAACAAATGATAGGTCCTGCTCTATCTAACGTAACCGAAAAAAGAAGCCGTGAATGGTTACATAAATGGATTATAAATAATAAATCTTTGAGAGAAAGTGGAGATAAAGATGCTATAGCTATTTACAAAGAATATGGAAACTTGGAAATGAATTTATTCCCTCAACTCTCTAATAAACAAATAGATGATATTTTATTTTTTATTCAAAATCCAAATTCGATAAAAAAAAAAGAAAAAATAGAAAGTCATGAAATAAACCGTGAAAGTGAAATAGAAGAAAAACAATTTTTAACTAAATTGATTGTTTTTTGTTTTAGCATTCTATCTTTAATTTTACTTTGGACTTTATACAGAATTCAACTTCTAACTAAGTTATTAAGTGAAACAAAAGATCCCATTTTCGACAAAAAAGATTTTCTTATAAAGATTTTATACAATAAAATTTTAGGAAAAAAAAAGATAAGATGGAGATTCCTATTCTGTTTTGTAGGTTTTTTATTTTTGCTAGGAATATATGGGATTTGGAATTCTCTAATGAAAATAGATGTAAATAAAGGGTACAAACCTGTACAACCGATTTATTTTTCTCATAAAATTCACTCTGAAATTAATGGAATTGATTGTCAGTATTGTCATTCTTCTGCAAAATATGGAAAAGTATCCGGTATTCCTTCAGCAAATATTTGCATGAATTGTCATATCACTATTGATGAATATAAAGGAGATTATTTAGAAAAAGGAAAAAATAGAGACGAATACAATCAGGAAATACAAAAAATATATCACTCTGTAGGATGGAATCCGGAAACCAGGAAATATTCTAAAAAAACTCATCCTATTCAATGGATCCGTATCCATAATATGCCAGATTTTGTTTATTTTGATCATTCTCAACATGTTATAAATGGAGAAAAAATGATCAAAAAACTTAAGAAAGTCAATTTGGTTTGTAATGCTTGTCATGGAGATGTCCAAAAAATGGATCAAGTAGAAATGTCTAATGATTTTACCATGGAATGGTGTATTTCCTGTCATAGAAATATAGAAATCGATATAAACAATCAATATTATAAGAAGTATTTTTCGAATGATATAAAAAAAGAAAATAAAATAACTGTAGATATGGTTGGTGGAACAGAATGTGCTAAATGTCATTATTGAAAAATAAATGAAAGCGATTAATAAAATTATTATGAAATTAAAAAATAAAAAAGTAGTTTCAAATTATAACCCAATTAAAGATCTTTTTAAAGAAAAAACATCTAGACGTGATTTTCTAAAATGGATAGGTTTTAGCACAGCTTCAGTCACTTTAGCTGCTTGCAAAGGACCAGTCATTCAATCTATCCCTTATGTTGTTAAACCAGATTCTATAACTCCTGGAATTCCCAATTATTACGCTTCCACTATGATTGATTCTTTTGATATAGGAAGTGTTTTGGTGAAAACAAGAGAAGGACGTCCTATAAAAATAGAACCTAATTCAACTTCAAAATACTTCAACACAACTTCGGCTAGAATACAATCTTCTTTATTATCTCTTTATGATGAAGAAAGATTAAAATATCCTTTTTTAAAAGGAAAAAAAAGTTCTTGGATCAAAATAGATAATTATATTATTCAACATTTGGAAAATATATCTAAAACAAAAAAAAATATAGTATTCCTTTCTTCTTCTTATCCAAGTTTTTCCACCAAAAAGTTAATTCAAGATTTTAAAAAAATATATCCTAATACTAAGTGGATTATTTATGATGCTATTTCCTATTCCAAAGTATTAGATGCATCAGAAAAAATATTTGGAGTTCGTGCTTTTCCCTTTTTTGATTTGGAAAAATCTGAATTAATAGTTTCGTTTGATGCTGATTTATTAGGAGATTGGAGTCCAGAAAATATGGGGCCATCTTATGTATCAAATAGGAATCCTAAAAAATCAATGATGCAACATATTCAAATAGAAAGCAATATGACTATTTCTGGAGCAAATGCAGACATTAGAATAGCGAAAAAACCTTCTGACATTAAGAATATGTTATTTGAAATTTATCAAAAAATTTTTTTTGAAAAAGAACCTAAAAATCAACATGCAAAGGAAATAGCACTTTTAATTGAAAAAGCAGGATCCAAAAGTGTAATTCTTGCAGATGGAGACCAGGAATCTTATGAACTTTCTTTTTTAATTAATAAAAAAATTAAAAGTAATGCATTGCAAAATAATCAATATATTTTATCAAAAGAAAGCAATGATCAAGAATTAGATAAATTTTTAAAAAATTTGGAAAAGGGAAACATTGGATGTTTATTTATTCACAATACTAATCCTATTTACAGTTTTCCATTATCTATTTACAAAAAAATAAAAAAATTCATAAGAGAAATACCCTTAACTGTATCATTTTCTATGAATAAAGATGATACTAATGAAATCATAGATGTATTAGCACCTACTCCTCATTGGCTAGAATGTTGGGGCGATATGAATCCTATTACTAATATTTTCACGCTGATTCAGCCCACCATTCAACATATTTTTGATACAAGACAATTGCAAGATTCCTTAATTATTTGGGGTAAAATGAAATATAAAAATTATTATGATTTCTTGAAAAAAACCTGGAAAGAAAATATTATTCCTGAATCTAATCTTTCATCTTTTAATGAAGCATTGTTTCATGGAGTTGTGCAAACGAAGAATCAAAAATTTATTAAAAAACTTGTAGTGAATGAAAAGAAAATACAAAAATATGGTCAAAAATTAATTAATTATGAAGAAGGAATAAAAGAACATTTTGAACTAAGATTATATACAAAAACAAGCATGGGAGATGGACATCAATATAATAATCCTTGGCTACAAGAATTTCCGGATCCCATCACACGTACTACTTGGGATAACTATTTAACCATGTCATATTTTGATGCAAACAGAATGAAATTAAAGAATTGGAATGTAGGAGATGGATCTTTAAATGGAAATTGTGTAGACTTAATTAGAAATAATAAAATATTAATTCGAGATGTTCCTGTTTTGATTCAACCTGGACAAGCTATAGGATCTATAGGCTTAGCTTTCGGTTATGGACAAAAAAATGGAAAGTTATCCAAATTATGTAATGGAAAAAATGCTTACAGAGTTTATGAAAATTTTTCTATTCTACAAAAAAATATACAAATAAAAAAATCCGAAAGGATACATAAGTTTTCTTGTATTCAATTGCAAAATACAACAGTAGGTAGAAATTTAGTGAGAGAAACAAATTTAGATACCTTTTTAAGAAATCCTAAAGAAATTTGGAATAAAGAAGAAGAAATTTATACTCATAAAGGAAGATTTTCTCCACAAGAAATTTCTCTTTGGGATCAAAAAGAAGGAAATAAAAAAAATGGGCATCATTTTAATTTATCTGTAGATTTAAATGCTTGTATTGGATGCGGAGCTTGCATTATTGCATGTCATTCAGAAAATAATGTTCCTGTTGTTGGAAAAGAAGAAATAAGAAAATCTAGAGATATGCATTGGTTACGTGTGGACAGATACTATTTCAATAATAAAGAAAATCATGATCATAAATCATTAAATATTTATAATAATCCAAAAGTTTCTTTTCAACCTATAATGTGTCAACATTGTGATTATGCTCCTTGTGAAACGGTATGTCCTGTGGGAGCAACTGTTCACGGAAAACAAGGACAAAATATGATGGCTTATAATCGTTGTGTAGGAACTCGTTATTGTGCAAATAACTGTCCTTATAAAGTTAGGCGTTTTAATTGGTTCGATTATGCTAATAATCAAAAATTTGATTTTAATATGAATAATACTTTAGGAAAAATGGTTTTAAATCCGGATGTAGTCGTTAGAACTAGAGGTGTTATGGAAAAGTGTTCTTTATGTATACAAAGAACACAATATGTTATAGGAATAGCAAAAAAGGAAAAAAGAAAAATAAAAGACGAAGAATTTGAAACAGCTTGCAGTATTTCTTGTCCTACAAAAGCCATTACTTTTGGAGATGTTAATGATCAAAATAGTCTTATTTCCAAAAAAATAAAAGATTCAAGATTTTATAAACTTCTCGATTTTATAGGAATCAGACCTAATGTTTCTTATCAAGTGAAAATAAGAAATGATAAAAAACAGTAAAAATGAAATAGAAAAATTATGTCAAATCATTATGAATCTCCTGTTAGAAAACCGTTAATTTTAGGGAAAAAAACATTCAAAAATATTACTGATGACATATTAAGACCTATAGAAAATAAAGCTGGAAATCTATGGTGGATTGCCTTATTTATTTCTATTTTAGCTTTTTTATGGGGATTAGTATGTATTTTTTACACAATCGAAACGGGTATTGGAGTATGGGGATTAAATAGAACAATAAACTGGGCTTGGGATATTACTAATTTTGTATGGTGGGTTGGAATTGGTCATGCGGGAACTTTAATTTCTGCTGTTTTATTATTATTTCGTCAAAAATGGCGTTTATCTATCAACCGTTCAGCAGAAGCAATGACTATTTTCGCAGTTATTCAAGCTGGTTTATTTCCTATTATTCATATGGGTAGGCCATGGAATGCTCATTGGGTATTGCCTATTCCTAATCAATTTGGAACTTTGTGGCCCAATTTTAATTCTCCTTTATTGTGGGATGTTTTTGCGATTAGTACTTATTTTTCTGTTTCTACTGTTTTTTGGTTTATGGGATTAATACCTGATTTTGCTATGATACGAGATAGGGTATCAGATCCTTTTCAAAAAAAGATTTATAGCATTCTTAGTTTTGGATGGGGAGGAACATCAAAAGATTGGCAAAGATTCGAAGAAATTTCCTTGATTTTAGCTGGTTTATGTACTCCATTAGTTTTTTCTGTTCATACTATAGTTTCATTTGATTTTTCAACTTCTGTCATCAAAGGTTGGCATAGTACGATATTCCCTCCCTATTTTGTAGCAGGAGCTATATTTTCTGGTTTTGCTATGGTACAAACTTTGCTTGGTGTAGCAAGAAAAGTTCTTTCTTTAGAAAGTTATATCACGAAAAATCATATCGAATATATGAATATGATTATTTTGCTAACAGGAGGAATCGTTTTATTGGCTTATATTTCAGAATTTATTCTTTCGTGGTATTCAGGAGATTCCTTTGAGAAGTTTATTTATTTTTCTCAAGAAGCAGCTAAAGGTCCATTTTGGTGGGCTTTTTGGGCATTGATTATTTGTAATGTTATAATTCCTCAATTTTTATGGATCAAATCTGTACGTAGAAGTTTTTTTTGGTCTTATGTTATAGCTATAATTATAAATATTGGAATGTGGTTTGAAAGATTTGACATTATTGTTTTAAATCTAAGTCATGACTATCTTCCTTCTTCTTGGACCGGGTTTATTCCATCATTTGTAGATGTTGGAATATTTATAGGAACTATTGGATTATTTTTTTTTCTTTATTTATTATACATACGTTCGTTTCCGGTCATCTCACAATCAGAATTAAAAACAATATTGAAACCTGACAATAAAAAACAAGAAAATGAATAAATATGTACATGCATTATATGATAATGATTACACATTAATAAATAGTATTAAAGTTATTCAAAATCATGGATTTAGTATACATGAAGTTTATTCCCCTTTTCCAATTCACAATTTGGACAAAATTTTGAAATTAAAAAAAACTAATTTATCTTTTTTATCTTTCATATATGGATTGTCTGGTTTTTGTTTAGCAAGCATATTAACTTGGTATGCTATGATTTTTGATTGGCCTCAAAATATTGGCGGTAAACCATCTTTTTCTTGGATAAGAAACCTTCCTTCTTTCATTCCTGTAATATTCGAATTATCTATTTTCTTTTCTGCACATTTTATGTGTATTACTTATCTGATTCAATGTAGATTATTTCCAGGATCTTTTCCTAAAAATCCAGATTCAAGAACCACTGATAACATGTTTTTAATGGAGATTCATACGAAAGAAAATACTAAAAAATTAGTGAACTTATTAAAAGAAAATGGAGCGATGGAAGTCATTATAAAATAAAAATTAACTAACTCAAAGTAATTTATTTGATTTATGAAAAAATGTTTTTATGGAATTGTTATCATTTTAAATGTTATGTTGTTATTAGAATCTTGTTGGTTAGATAAAAAAAAGCCAAATACAGTGTATATGCCAAATATGTATTATTCAGATGCATATGAACCCTATTCAGATCCTTATTTCAATTATAATAAAAAAATTAAGAAAATTCAAATTTCTCTATTTTTAAATGGAAAAACTTCTTCACTTATCCCAGTAAAGGGAACTGTTCAAAGAACTGATTTTTATGATTCTATTTCTGATGAAATAGAAAACAAAGGATTTGATTATTCTAAAAAAATAATTACATATCCCTTTTATAAAAATATAGGAACAAAAGAAGATATTCTGAAAAACGGAGAAAAATTATATCAAATTAATTGTTCTATATGTCACGGAAATGATGGAGATGGACAAGGTCAATTAGTAAAAAATGAAAAAATTTTAGGTATTCCTAATTATAAAGATAGGGATATGACTATTGGAAGTGTTTATTATGTTATTACATATGGTAAAAACAATATGAATTCTTATGCTTCTCAATTAAATAAAATAGACAGATGGAAAATATCGGAATATGTCATGTATCTAAAAAACAAATAAACATGTATCAATTTTCTAAAAAAAATAAAAAAATTATTATTCTTATAATGATTATAGGTTTGATTTTCATTTTTTTGGATAAAATTTTTTTAGAAAAAAAGAAAAATTTTTCGAATTTCAACAAGGTAAAAAACATAAAAGAAATAAAATATGAAGAAAAAAAGAATAAGCCTTGGCCAGGTTTATATATTTCTATTTTTTATTTCACTTCTATATCTTTAGGATCTTTATTTTTTTTAGGAATACAAAATGTCTCAAAATCAGGATGGTCTGTTATTCTTCATCCTATTATGGAGAAAATAGCTTCTTTTATTCCATATGGATGTTTGATGATTTTTATCATTTTATTATTAAATGCAATGGATTTCATTCATATGTTTCATTGGATGGATTCTGATTTATACGACCCATATTCTGCTAAATATGATCAAATTATTGCAAGTAAAAAATTATTTTTAAACATTCCTTTTTTTTTAATAAGAAGCGTTATCTATGTATTAGGATGCATTTTTTTTTATTCAAAGATTAAAAAAATATCTTATACGTTAGATTTAACACATTCTTTAAATGATTATAAAAAATTAAATCTTATATCTGTTATTTTTATTATATTTTTTTCTATTATTTCCATATTTATGGCATGGGATTGGATTATGTCTTTAAATCCACACTGGATTAGCACTTTATTTGGATGGTATGTTCTTAGTAGTTATATAGTAACAAGTATAGGAACTATTTCTATAATAGCTATTTATATGAATAAAAAAGGATATTTCCCCTTATTCAAAAAAAGTCATTTACACGATTTGAGCAAATATTTATTTTCTAGTAGTTTATTGTGGACTTATCTTTGGTTTTCACAATTTTTACTTTATTGGTACGGAAATATTCCAGAAGAAATTTACTATTTTTTAAAAAGAGAAGAAATGTATAATTCAATTCATTTTTGGATGCTTATCCCCAATTTTATAATTCCTTTTTTTGGATTAATAAGTAGTAAAAATAAAACTAATCCTAAAATAGTGTTCACTATTTCCTTAATTTTACTAATTGGACATTACATGGATATATACAATTTAATAGCTCCAGATATCAATAAAAAAGGAATTAAATTTGGAGTATCCGAAATAGGTTCTTTATTATTAATAGGTGGTTTTTTCAGTTATATTTTGTTTTCAAATTTAAAAAAACTCAATTCTGCTACAGGAAATCCTTTTTTTCATGAAAGCAAAAATTACAAATACCCCTACATGTGAACATTATAAAAATTTTTTACAAGAGAAAAAACTTCTTTTAAAGAAGTTTTTTTAGGAATCCATATTTTTTTATGCAAAAAATTTGAAATAAATTTAGCAGTGGTTTTTCCTATAGCAAAAATTTCTGTTTTTGTATTATTTTGTATTTTATTTTTTGAAAAAAAAGATTGTACACCAGAAGGACTAAAAAAAATAATTCCATGATAATCAGATAAATTTTTGATTTTACGAGGAGTTAAAAATGTTTGATAAACTTCATATCGATTTATGTTTTTTTCTTTGAAAAAATTGATGTCTCTACTTAAAGTATTTGTGTTTCCACAAAACCAATCGTAATATTGATTAGATCTTGTTTTTATAATTTCTTCTATTATATCTTGCACATAATTTTTTTTCAAAAAAAAACAATAAGGAAAGTGTTTTTTGATAAAAAAAAATGTTTTTTCTCCTACTACATAGATCTTCTTTTGAATACTTTATTGACAAAAAATCATAAGATTGAATAAAAAAATATTTTTCTGAAAAAATAGAAAAGTCCACAGATTTAGTCATAAGAATATTAATCATTGCTTAACTATTTTTTATCTTTCACAAAATTCATTATAGATTTGTTAGAACCAAAGAGAGTTAATATATCCCCTTTTTGTAAAACAGTATCCCCTGTAACTAATCCAATAACTTTTCTTGTGGAATTTATTTTGGAAGACATAGGATTTTTTATATCTCGTATTACGGTAATTAAAGAAACAGAATATTTTTGCGTTAGTTTTAAACTTTTAACAGATTGTCCATTAAAAGAAGATGGAGAAAAAACTTCTGCTATAGAGTGTTTATTATCCACTCTAAAATAATCTAAAGCATAATTAAAAGATATTTGTTTAGTCAACCTAAAAGCTGCATCCTGTTCTGGATGCACAACATCACTAATTCCCATAGCTTCTAATATGGTGTCATGTATTTTTGATAAAGATCTACTAACTATTCTAAGATTTTTATACTTTTTTTTAAGTATAGCGGTAGTTACTATTGATGACCCTTCGTTTTCTCCGATAGCTACAATACCTAAATCTGCTTGTTGAATAGGTAATACTTTATAAGCGGCTTCATTATTAGCATCCATACATACTACATTTGCTATATGATCCTTTAATAAATCTACTTTTTCCATTTTATGATCTATGCCAAATACTTCATGTCCATTATCTGTTAAATTGAGAGCTAAAGATCTTCCAAAATTTCCTAATCCAACAATTATAATCTTCATGTTTTTTTCATTAATCAATTAATAAGAATATCCCCCTTGGGATACCTGTAATAATAATGAGAACTAATTTTATTTCTTTTTAAGAATCCAATCATTACATTGAATACACCTATTCTTCCTAATAACATTAAACATATTAAAACCAATTTACTTCCATTTGATAAACTAGAAGTAATTCCTAAAGATAAACCTGCCGTAGAAAAAGCAGAAAAAACTTCAAAAGAAATAGATAAAAGATCTTTTTTAGGATCCAAAAAAATGATAATTAAAATACTCATGTATATTACAATTAATGATAACATAATAATTGAAAAAGCTAAACGAATAGATTCTGAAGATATTTCTTTTCTTTGTATCTCTAGTCTATTTTTTCCTCTAGATAAAGAAATAATATTCATTAAAGCCAATGCAAAAGTGCTTGTCTTAATTCCACCACCAGTAGAAGCTGGAGAAGCCCCTATCCACATTAATAAAATAGTGAATAAAATAGTTACTGGAGCTAAACTATTCATGTTTATAACATGAAACCCCGCTGTTCTAGATGTTGCAGAAGAAAAAAACGAAGCAATCCATTTTCCATAAAAAGAATAATGTTCTGAAAGAGAAGAATGATATTCACTGATATAATAAAAAATAGTTCCAAAAGAAAGTAAAAAAAAAGTTGTTATTACAACAATTTGTGTATTTAAAGTCACTACATGTGCAGGATAATGAAAATATTCATCTTTAAAAATTCTATAAAAATATTTTTTTATAGTTAACCATATATATGTAAAAAAATTAAATAAAATATTGAAACCTATTCCGCCCAATATCAATAAAAAAGCGATGATTAATTGGAATAAATAATTAAATCTTACAGATTGTGAATATAGTCCTTGACTCAGAGTAGAGAACCCACTATTACAAAAAGCAGATATAGAATGAAAAATAGAGAAAAATAGAGGATTATCAGATGTATTTTTATCCTTAATGGATAAATAAATGAATAAAGTACCTATAGATTCTACTGTTAGAGTGAACATTACTACTTTAACTGCTAAACTAAGAACGTTACTTGTGGTTTTTATATTTAAAAAATTACTAACAAAAATAGCTTCTTTAAAAGAAAACCCATCTCTAAAAAAATAACTAAAAAAAGAAGTTATAGTTAAAATTCCTAAACCACCCAGTTCAACTAAAATAAGTATGATCACTTTTCCTAAATAAGTAAAATCTTTAGCTGTGTCTAAGACAACTAATCCTGTTACGCATACCGCGCTGGTAGAAGTAAATAAAGCATCTATAAATGATATTTTTTTGACTGTAGATGATGGAAGCATTAATAAAAAAGATCCTAATAAAGATAAAAAGACAAAACTTATAATAAATATAAAAGCGGGATTATGTATTTTTACGTATACTATTCGCATAAAATAAGTAACACGAATAAGTATATATAAAATCAAACTAATCAATAAAGATATTTTTATATCATCTGTAATTTTTCCTTTATTATATAGGAATATTTTTCCAAAAGAAAAAATAAGAAAAACTATTAATACAAAAAAAGATAGAGAAATCATGGATTTATAATCTCTTTTTGAGTTGTGATCAAAAAGAATAAAAATGTGTAAAATGCTTATACTTAATACTATTCCTATAATGATTTCTGCGTTGAAAAATAGGAAAGTTTTCCACCCTAAAGAAAAAATTATATAAATAAATATAATTGGAGTTGCAATTTCTAAAAAATTTCGGAATCTAATTTGAGTCATGATTTTTTATGAAATATTTTTTTTTATTTTTTCTAATATTTCTCTTCCTCCTTCTTTTAAAATTTCTTCAGAACATTGAAATCCAATCAGATCATAATTAGTACCTATCTTAGTTTTTTTGATTTTATGCATTCCATCTAAACTGAGCAATATTCCAGTAAAATAAATAATTTTGTTTTTGATGATGGCGTGAGCTCCTATAGGACTTATGCATCCCCCTCCTAAAGTTTTTAGGAATTGACGTTCTATATTTGCAGATAATCTAGTTTTTTGATCATCTAATTTTTTAATTAGACAATTAATATTTTCATTATTTTCAAGAGTAGAAACGACGATGACTCCTTGTTCTGGAGAAGGGATCATCCAATCTAAAACTTCACAATTAAAACATTTAAAATTATTTAATATTCCTAAACGTTCTACCCCTATTTTAGCAAAAATAGTACCTTTCCAAGGATTCTTTTGTAGTTTATTCAATCTAGTATTTATATTTCCTCTTAAATTAATCAATACATGGTGTGGATAACGATTCTTCCAAAAGGCACCTATTCTAATACTTCCAGTAGCTATCACTGCATGAACTTTTGGATCGTATAAAAAATCATTTTCCCCTTTATACACTAGTGAATCAAAAAAACTTCCTCTTTTTAAATAAGCAGATAATACAATCCCTTTTGGAAAGTTGATAGGAACATCCTTTAAAGAGTGAACAGCCATATCTATTTCCCCTGAAAGCATAATATTAGTTTTTTTTTTGTAAAAATTCCTACATTTTTTAATGTATGAATAGGAACATTTTGAATTAAATCACCTTCAGATTTTATTTGAAATAAGTGAGAAAGATAACCTTCTTTATTAAGTAATTTTTGGACTTTTTTTGCTTGAAAAACAGCTATAGGACTGTTTCGTGTACCAATTCTAATAATCTTTTTCAAAAAAATTATGGATTTTAAATCATTGTTATACTATATAAAATTTAACAACTTTATAAATAAAAAGGGATAAATTTTTCAATATCATCGAATTCTCTATCACAAAATTTAACGTAAGAAATGAAAGACATGTCCATTGCAGATGGATAAACTTTAATAAAAAATCTATTATTAGAAAATATTTTTTGATCTATAAAATCAATATCTCCTATGAAATAGACTTTTTCATTTTTCATTAAGCATGTAAAAAAATTATCATAAATTTTTTTTTTAAAAATAGAACTCAATCTTTTTTTTGATTTATTGAATAATGAAGTATAAAATAAGTCAGATTTAGCATGTATCATTGGAATCAAAAATCCACTTTTTATATTTATTTTTTGACTCAGAATAGTTAAAGTATCCAAAGATAATAAAGGAATTCCTAGCGAAAAACATAATCCTTTGGCAGCTGATAACCCGATTCTTAAAGAAGTATACGATCCTGGTCCTTTACTGACACAAACAGATTTTAAATCTTTAAGACGTATTTTAGAAATTTCTGTAGCATATTGTATGAATGTATGTAATTTATCTGAATGAAAAGGTTGTTTAGAACACTCTTCTACAGAAATTAGACATATTCCATTTTTAGCAATACTTACCGAACAATTTTTAGTAGAAGTTTCTAAATTTAGAATTAAAGACATATAAATTTTAAAATTTTATTTTCTAAAAATTATGAAAACAAAAAAGATAATCAAATATATTGTATCCTGGTTAAAAGAATATATTCATAAATCTAAATCAAATGGTTTTATAATTGGAATATCTGGAGGAATAGATTCTTCTGTTACTTCTTTTTTAGCATCCATGACAAAATTTCCTACAATAATACTAGAAATGCCTATTTTAGAAAAGAAAAAAAATTTTTTGTCAGAAAAACATGCAAAATTTTTGACTGAAAAATTTCCAAACGTTTGTTATCTAAAAAAAGATTTATCGATTTTATTCACTTCTTTTTGTCATGTTATCAATGATAAAAATAAAAAATATTCTCTGGCATTAGCTAATGTTCAATCTCGTATTAGAATGTTGACTTTATACTATTACGCTAATATGAAAAATTATCTTGTTGTTGGAACTGGAAATAAGGTAGAAGATTTTGGTGTAGGTTTTTTTACAAAATATGGGGATGGAGGAGTTGATTTACATCCCATAGCAGATTTGAAAAAAAGTGAAATTTGTATGATTGCCAGAGAATTAAATATTGCAAATGAAATTCAAAAAGCAAAACCAACAGATGGACTTTGGGAAGATCAACGATCGGATGAAGACCAATTAGGAGCTACTTATGAAGAGTTAGAATGGGCTATGGAAATGAAAAAAAAAAAAATTATAATTTTTTAAAAAAAAAAGAATACGAAATTTTCAAAAAATATCAAATCTTAAATCAGAAAAATAAGCATAAAATGATACTCGTTCCTGTTTGCAAAATTCCTTCCTATTTAAAATAAATCATATCAAGAAAAATATGATAGAATAACCATACAGAATCCTTTTCGTAACTTTGTCCCCCTATGGATTAAGTTCATTTTATGATGGAAGAAAAAGAGAAAAAAATTTTAAAAAAAAAAACACTAATAAAAACCATATTTTGAATTATTCAATCAATCATGAAAGTTCTTCACAAAAACAGGCTTTTTTGATGAGTGATGAAGAAAAAATTGAAAAAATAGAAAAACATTTTTTTCAGATTATGAAAATATTAGGTTTAGATATGAGTGACGACAGTTTACGCCGAACACCAAAACGTGTAGCAAAAATGTTTATTCAAGAAATATTTAGCGGTCTTAATCCAAAAAACACTCCTAGTCCTTCTATTTTTGAAAATAAATATAAGTATAATCAAATGTTGATCGAAAAAAATATAACAGTTTATTCCACTTGTGAACATCATTTTCTTCCTATTGTAGGAAAAGCTCATGTTGGTTATATTTCTAATGGAAAGGTGGTAGGGCTTTCTAAAATTAATAGAATCGTGAATTTTTATGCAAAAAGACCACAAGTTCAAGAACGTTTGACCATGCAAATTGTTGAATCTTTACAAAAAATGTTAGAGACACAAGATGTAGCATGTGTGATAGAAGCAAAACACTTATGCGTAAACTCTCGTGGAATTAGAGATATAGATAGTAGCACTGTGACAACTGAACTAGTAGGATCCTTCAAAAAAAATTCAGTAATTCGAAGAGAATTTCTGCACCACATTGGAATTTCTTAAAGAAAAAGATATGGAAGAAATAAATTATATGCAAAATAATTTAAAAATATATAATTCCTTAACAGGAAAAAAAGAATTATTTAAGCCTATTCATGAAAAATATGTAGGAATTTATGTTTGTGGTCCTACAGTTTACAATCACTTGCATTTGGGTAATTGTCGTACGTTTATATCATTTGATATTGTTTTTCGTTACTTAAAACATTTAGGTTATAAAGTTCGTTATGTTAGAAATATTACTGATGTTGGACATTTAGAAAATGAAGAAAACGATTTAGAAGATAAAATTTCTAAAAAATCTCGCATAGAAGGACTTGAACCTATGGAAATAGTTCAAAAATATACTCTTTCTTTTCATAATTTATTAAGTCTTTTAAATGTTCAGCCTCCAAACATAGAACCTACAGCAACGGGCCATATCATAGAACAAATAGATATGATTCAAAAATTAATTAAAAAAAATTTAGCATATGAAATAAATGGTTCTGTTTATTTTAATTTAAAAGAATATAAAAAGTTATATTCTTACGGAATTCTTAGCAAAAACAAAATCGACAAACTTTTTAATCAAAAATTAAATTTTTCAGAAGAAAAAGATAGTTTACAAGATTTTTCTCTTTGGAAAAAAGCTCATCCTAGTCATATTATGAGTTGGAATTCTCCATGGGGAAAAGGATTTCCTGGTTGGCATATAGAATGTACTGCTATGAGCACAAAATATTTGGGAGAAACTTTTGATATTCATGGAGGAGGGATAGATCTCAAATTTCCTCATCATGAATGTGAATTAGCACAAGCTACAGGTGTTTATAACAAAAATTGTCTTGCACATTATTGGATGCATACCAATATGTTAACTTTAAATGGGAAAAAAATGAGTAAATCCACAGGAAATATTTTGGAATTAAAAGATATAATTCACAATAAATTTTGTCAAAAACCTTTTTCACCTAGCATTATCAGATTTTTCATTTTGCAATCCCACTACAGAAGCGTTATGGATTTTTCAAATCAAGGACTCATTAATGCAAAAAAAGGATATTCTAGAATCATGAAATCTGTAAAAATATTAAAAAAATTACATCCAAAAACATCAACAAAAAATCATCATATTTTTAATGTATTCCATTGGATTCAATGTTGTTATAAAGCTATTAATGACGATTTTAATATTCCTCTATTAATTTCTCATTTATTTAAAGCTACTCATGTTATTAATTCTTTTTCTATGAATGATATAGAAAAATCTCATGTAAATTTATTGAAAAAATACATGATTTATTTTGTTTTCGATATTCTTGGTTTTCAAGAAGAACAAGAAACAGAAAAAAATCCTTCTGAAGAAAAATTGAAAATACTTATCGAGAGATTAATCAAATTTCGTACCGAAGCAAGAAAACAAAAAAACTGGATCCTGTCTGATAGAATTCGAGAAGAACTATCCAATATAGGAATTCCATTTCATGATGAAAAATTATTTTAAGGCTTGGTCTATATCTTCTATGAGATCTTCTACGTTTTCTATTCCTAGAGATAAACGAATAAGAGAATCCTGTATTCCAGAATTCCTTCTAACATCCAAAGGAGTAGATTTATGAGTCATAGTGGCTGGATGGCAAATTAAACTTTTTGTTCCTCCTAAGCTTTCTGCTAGCTTAAACAGCTTAGTCGATGTTACAATTTTTTTTGCTGATTCTATTGTATCTTTCTTAAGGCTAAAAGAAACAACCCCTCCAAAATACCGTTGTTGTTTAACTGCTATCAAATGATTTTTATGACATTGTAATCCAGGATAATAAACCTTATCAATACAGTAATCTTTTTTCTTTTCTAAAAAAGAAGCAACTTTAAATGCATTTTTAGATTGTTTTTGAACACGTAAATACAAAGTTTGACTACCTCTTATTGTTAACCAACAATCAATAGGAGATAAAACTCCTCCGGTTGCATTCTGAATGTATTTCAATTTTTCATATAAATCCGGATCTTTTACTGTAATTAATCCAGCTAACACATCTGAATGTCCTGCTAAATATTTTGTAGCACTGTGAATGATTATATCTGCACCTAATTTGATAGGATTTTGAATAGCAGGAGAAGCAAAAGTATTGTCTACTACAACCAGTAGTTTTGGATTTTTCTTTTTTGATTCTTTACTAATGTATTCTATATCAGATATCTTTAAAGTAGGATTTGTAGGACTTTCCAACCAAAACAATTTTGTATTATTAGAAACAACTGATATAGCTTTTTCTGCATTAGTCGTATCTACAAACTTAGTAATAAGTCCTAATTTTTTATACAAATTCAATAAACGAAAAGTTCCCCCATAAATATCATTTACAGCTATTATTTCATCTCCACATTCTAATAATTTTAAAACAGCATCGACAGATGCTAATCCTGAAGAAAACGCTAAACTACCATAACCATATTCCAAATCAGTGATTAAACGTTCCAGAATTTTTCTTGTAGGATTATTTGTTCTTGTGTAATCAAATCCTTTATGAACTCCAGGAGATTCCTGTACATAAGTTGATGTTTGATATATTGGTGTAGAAATAGAACCAGTAAGAGGATCTGATAATATGTTCTGAATGAGCTTTGTTTCTTCCTTCATTGTAAAATTTCATAAAAATATTGTATGCAAATGTACTCAAAAAATGAAAATATAATTTTTCGAAAAAATTATTTTGAAAAAAAACAATACTTTTTTTTGGAAAAAATATAAATTTGTTTTCTGTTTTTTGATTCTTAATAAATGATTTCAAAAAATTTGTTATTCTTGTTTTTGCCTTTTCTTTTTCTTTTATCTTCTGATGTTGAAATTCGAAAAAGCAAAAGTCAGGAGGACAATAAAATGGATATAGCTAATACGATTTTTGAGCATGTTAGTGATTCTCATGAATGGCGCATTGCAGGTTCTCATAATAATGGAATTGTTTTATCCTTGCCTGTTATCTTGTGGAATAATGGATTAGAAATTTTTTCTTCATCTAAATTATTATGTGGAAAAGTGGTTCAAGGAAAGCATGGATATTATAAAATGTTTCAGGGGAAAATATATAGTACTAATTCAATTGGAAGATTTCATTTAGATCCAAAAGGAATTCCAATCAATGAGAAACCTTGGGATTTTTCTATTACAAAAAATGTGGTTGCTCTTTTGATTTCTTTTTTTTTATTATGTTACCTTTTTATTCGAATGAAACAGAGTTACAAAAATTATCAAACCAAATGGAATTTGGGGATTTTTTTAGAATTTTTGATTTTGTTTATACGTGATGAAATAGTGATTCCTAATATTGGAGAAAAAAAATACAAAACTTATCTACCTTTTTTGTTAACATCCTTTTTCTTTATATTATCTAATAATTTGATGGGTCTTATTCCAGGATTTCCAAACGTTACTGGAAACATAAATATCACATTTGTTTTGGCTATAACTACATTTATCATTACCAATATAAATGCAAGTAAAAGTTATTGGAAACATACTTTTTGGATGAAAGGGGTTCCAACAGGAATTAGATTTTTATTAGCTCCTATAGAGTTTATTGGAATTTTTGTTAGACCATTAACTTTGTGTATTCGTTTATTTGCTAATATAACTGCTGGACACATAATTATTTTAAGTTTTATTTGTCTTATTTTTGTTTTTAAAAATTTTTTTATAGCTGGTTTTTCCATAATTTTCGGTTTTTTCATTTCTATGTTGGAAATTATGGTGGCCTTTTTGCAAGCTTTTATTTTTACTACTTTATCTTCTTTACTTATAGGAATGGCTGTCAAAAATTATGAAAGTGAAACGCATGGATATTAATAAAAATATTAATCATATGGATATAGATTTAACTTACTCGGGTTTAGCAGCTTTAGGAGCTGGTATTGCAGTAGTAGGAGCTGGATTGGGAATTGGAAGAATAGGAAGTTCTGCAATGGATGCTATTGCTAGACAACCTGAAGCTTCAGGAAAAATACAAAATGCAATGATTATTGCAGCTGCACTGATTGAAGGAGCAGCTCTTTTTGGGATAGTCACTACATTGTTAGCTGTATTTAAATAATTTTTTACCAATGGATCTGGTTACACCTTCTTTTGGATTGATTGTTTGGCATTCTATAATATTTGTAACACTTATATTATTTCTTTCAAAATTTGCTTGGAAGCCAATCATTAATTTTATTGATCAAAGAGAAGAAAAAATTAGAATGTCTATTGAAAAAGCGGATAAAGTGAAAAATGAATTGAAAAATGTAGAAAATCAGAAAAACAAAATATTAAAAGAAACTCGTGTGAAAAGAGATATGATTTTGAAAGAAGCTATTCAAATTAGAGAAAAAATCAAATTAAAAGCAAAAGAGGAAAGTTTGATAGAAAAGAAAAAAATTATAGAAGAAACAAAAAAAAGTATTCAAATAGAAAGAAAGGCAGCTATTTATAAATTAAAAAATCAAATAGGAGGTATTTCTATCAAAATAGCTGAAAAAATATTAAAAAAAGAGTTGAATCAAACGAATCAACAAGATAAATTAATCAAAGAATTGGTAAATAAATTACATTAAATGTTTTCAAATAAAAAAGTAATTAAACATTACGCTAGAGTTTTTTTTGAATATTCTATCAATAATGATTTTTTTTATCATAAAGTTAAAAAAGTATTTTCTTTATTGTATCAAAATGTAGATTTAAGTAAAATTATTTATACACCATTGTTAAGTTCAAAAAACAAAATAAGAATTTTCGAAAAAATTCTTTATCCTTTTGATGTATCAATCTTTCAATTTGTAAAACTTTTAATCATACGAAAAAGAGAATCTCTTTTAAAAGAAATTTTTTTAGAATATCAAGAAATATATGAAGAAGAAAAAAAAGGACTGATAAAATGTATTGTTATTTCCGCGTTTTCTTTAAATATAGATATGAAAAAAATAATTACACATAGAATAATTAAAATGTGTCCTAAATATCAGAAAAAAAAATTTCACATAATTAACAAAATAGATCCATCTATCATTGGAGGTTTTTTGTTCCGTATAGGATACAAAGAATGGAATTTTAGTGTTAAAGAGCAA
The DNA here is from genome assembly GCF_014251575.1 of Blattabacterium cuenoti. NCBI lineage: Bacteria > Pseudomonadati > Bacteroidota > Flavobacteriia > Flavobacteriales > Blattabacteriaceae > Blattabacterium > Blattabacterium cuenoti. The sequence goes on from NZ_CP059191.1 coordinate 90,016, forward strand.
TTATTTTGCATTAAAAAAATATTTAAAAATTCTTAAATAAAGATTTTATTTTCATGTCAGATTTAAAATATTCTGAAATATCATCAATTCTTAAAGAACAATTATCGAATTTACAATTCGAATCAAAATTATCTGAATATGGTATTATCATTCAAGTAGGAGATGGGGTAGCTAGATCGTTTGGTCTAAATTCAGCTTTTTATGGAGAATTAGTAGAATTTCATACCGGAGTCAAAGGTATAGTTTTGAATCTTGAAGAAGATCATGTGAGTATTGTTCTACTTAGTCCATCAAAAAATATCAAAGAAGGAGATATAGTTAAAAGAACAAGAAAAATTTTTTCTATAAAAGTAGGAGAAGGAATGTTAGGTCGTGTTGTCGATATATTAGGAAATCCTATTGATGGAAAAGGACCTATAGAAGGAAAATTATTTGATATGCCTTTAGAAAGAAAAGCTCCAGGTGTCATTTACAGAGAGCCTGTCAAAGAACCCCTTCAAACTGGGATCAAGTTTATAGATTCCATGATACCCATAGGAAGAGGACAAAGAGAATTGATTATTGGAGATCGACAAACGGGAAAAACAACTATAGCTATTGATGCTATTATCAATCAAAAAAAATTTTATGATAAAAATCAGACAGTTTATTGTATTTACGTAGCTGTTAGTCAAAAAGGATCTACAATAGCGAGAGTTGCCAAAATTCTACAAGAAAAGGGAGCTATGCCATACACAGTAATAGTTGCAGCTAAATCTTCTGATCCAGCTTCCATCCAAGTTTTTGCTCCTTTTTCAGGAACTGCTATAGGAGAATATTTTCGTGATATTGGTCGTTCTTCTTTGGTAATATATGATGATCTTTCAAAGCAAGCTGTCTCTTATAGAGAAATTTCTTTGTTATTACGACGTCCTCCTGGTAGAGAAGCATATCCAGGAGATGTTTTTTATTTACATTCTCGTCTTTTAGAACGTGCAGCTAAAATAATCACAGATCAAAAAATGGCTGAAAAAATGAATGATATTCCAGAGTCTATTAAAAAAGAGGTCAAAGGTGGAGGATCTTTAACTGCTTTACCTATTATTGAAACTCAATCTGGAGATATATCTTCTTATATTCCGACCAATGTTATTTCTATAACAGACGGGCAAATTTTTTTAGAAAAAGATTTATTTCATTCTGGAGTTCGTCCAGCAATTAATGAAAGTATATCAGTCTCTCGTGTAGGAGGATCCGCTCAAATTAAATCTATGAGAAAAATATCTGGAACTTTGAAATTAGATCAAGCTCAGTTTAGAGAATTGGAATCTTTTTCAAAATTTGGTTCTGAATTAGATCCATCAACTATGGAAATTATAAAAAAAGGAAAAATTAACATAGAAATATTAAAACAAACACCTCATTCTCCATATGATATAGCAGATCAAATAGCTATTATTTATGTTGGAACCAAAAATATATTAAAAAATATTCCTATTCATAAAATTTCAGATTTTGAAAAAGAATATCTTTTTTATTTGAAAGAAAAACATGAAGATTTATTAAATTCATTAAGAAATGGAATGTTTGATGATCAAATATCTGGAATTTTGGAAAAAATTGCTTTGGAATTAAGTAATAAATACGTATCCTAAATTTTTTTTTATGTCCAATCCAAAAGAGATCAAAAGAAGAATATTATCTATAGAATCAGTTATTAAAACTACAGAAGCTATGAAAATGATCTCTATCATCAAATTACGAAAAACAAAAAAATTACTGAAAAATATCAAAACTTATTTTGATCATATAGAATTACTTTTTTCAGATTTTTTTTTAACAGAAAAAAAGGAAAATTTTGAAAAAAATAAATATTTCTTAGAAGAAGGAAAAAATAAATTATTTATTGTGTTTACTTCTAATCGTGGATTATGCGGTTCTTTTAACTCCTTAATTTTTGAAAAAATTAATTTTTTTTTTCAAAAAAAAGGTTACTCACATAATGAGTGTATGTTTTTTTCAATTGGTAAAAAAGGATTCGATTTTTTAGAAAAAAAATATGAAATATATGACAAAAATAACAATTGGATAGATTGGGGAGATGATTTAACTAAAACGAATGAAAAAATCAAACTTTTAACAAAAAAATTAATTTCAAACTTCATTCAAAAAAAATTTTCTTCTATTTATTTGATATATAACAATCTTCTAAAAAAATCCTTATTTCAAGAAATAGTTGTGGAAAAATTTCTTCCATTTTCTATGGATTTTCAAAAAAAAAAAACTGGAATTTATTCTATTTTAGAACCTTCCAAAAAAGAAATATTTAATTATTTAATTCCAAAATTTCTACATGCAAAATTATTAAAGATTTTTTTGAAATCTTCTGCATCAGAACATACAGCACGTATGATTTCCATGCACCAAGCCACAGAAAACGCATCTGACATCAAAAATGATCTAGTATTAAACTACAATAAAGAAAGACAAACTACAATTACTAAAGAAATACTTGAAATTATCAGTGGATTAGAATCTTTAAATGAAAAAAGATAATCAAGTTTTCAATTGAAAATAAATAATTAGTTTAGTTTATTTAATTATACATTTGTTTACAAAAAACAATTATGGAAAAAATATTAACAGGAATTAGAAGTACAGGGACTCCTCATTTAGGAAATATTTTAGGTGTTATAATTCCATCTGTAGGCATTGTTAATAGAAATGAAAAACATTCTTCATTTATATTTATAGCAGATTTACATTCTATGATTCAAATAAATAATATAAAAACAATAATAAACAATACTTATCAAATTGCTGCAGCATGGTTAGCTTTTGGATTGAATACGGAAAATTGTTTTTTTTATAGACAATCTGATGTTTCCGAAGTGACTGAGTTAGCTTGGTATTTCAGTTGCTTTTTTCCTTATCAAAGACTTACATTAGCGCATTCATTTAAAAATGAAATATCTAAAATAGATAAAAGAAAAATTAGTATGGGTTTGTTTGCTTATCCTATTTTAATGGCTGCTGATATTTTGCTTTATAACGCTCAAATTGTTCCCGTAGGAAAAGATCAATTGCAACATATAGAAATAACTAGACGTATAGCCACTTCTTTTAATCAAAGAATAGGTAAAAAATTATTTGTATTGCCTAATGCTTTCTTGCAAAAAAAAACTATGTCTGTACCTGGAACAGATGGAAAAAAAATGAGTAAATCTAAAAAAAATTGGATCAACATTTTTTCTTCAGATGAAATTTTGAAAAAGCAAATTATGAGCATTCGGACGGATAGTAAATCCTTGGAAGAAAAGAAAGATCCTGAAACAGATTATGTAATGTCCTTATACAAATTAATAGCTCCTTTAGACAAAATAGATAAAATGAAAAAGAAATATCTAAAAGGAGGATATGGATATTCTGAGGCTAAAATAGCGTTATATGAGCTTATAATTCATAAATTTTCAACAGAAAGAAAAAAATTTTTTTCTTTCATAAAAAACAAATCTTTATTAGATCATATTCTTTCTTTGGGAGCTGAAAAAGCAAAAAGGATAGCTAATGAAAGATTGAATGATATCAGAAAATGTTTAAAATTAAAACCTATCAAATCAAATTGATTTAATTAAAAAATGTCATAATGACATAATTAAAATTGTGGCAAATCTTTTGCTTTTAGTCCATAGAATTGTGTTGAAAATATTTTTATATTATGGATATTAATCAAAAAAATACTGAAAAACAGTTAGATCCATCTAAAGAAGCTTGTAATGTAGGATCTTCTTCTTGTCAAGTAGAAAAAAAGGATCCATTAAAGAAAGAAATAGAGCTTATTCAAGAAGAATTAGAAAAAGAAAAAAACAAGTTTTTACGTCTTTTTGCAGAATTCGAAAATTATAAAAAACGTATTCAAAAAGAAAGATTTGATATTTTTAGAGCTGTTCATGAACAAATTTTGATAGATTTAATTCCGATTTTAGATGATTTTGAACGAGGACTTAAAGAGTTGAAAAAATCTAAAGATGAACTTATCGTTAAAGGAGTTTCTTTAATACAAGAAAAACTTATTAAAATTTTAAAAGAAAAAGGATTAAATAAAATAAAAATAAAAAAAGGAGATGATTTTAATACAGATTTACACGAGGCTATTTCACAAATTCCAGCTGTTACAGAAAATTTAAAAGGAAAAATCATAGAAATTATAGAAGCTGGATATATTCTTAAGGAAAAAGTCATACGACATGCTAAAGTCATAACCGGAAAATAAATTTTTATCTTCATGGTGAAAAAAGATTATTACGAAGTATTAGGAGTTTCTAGAAATGCCTCTTCAAAAGAAATTAAAAAAGCTTATAGAAAATTAGCAATAAAATATCATCCAGATAAGAATTTGGATGATAAAAAAAAAGCAGAAGAAAAATTTAAAGAAGCAGCTGAAGCTTATGAAATTTTAAGCAATCCAGAAAAAAGGCAACGTTATGATAAATTCGGACATTCTGGGGTAAAAGGGAGCGGTACTGGTTCAGGAATGAATATGGAAGATATTTTTACAAATTTTGGAGATATTTTCGCTGATGCATTTGGAGAAGGTTTTTCTAGTTTCGGATTTGGAAGATCGAATCGACATAAAACTATTAAAGGAAGTGATTTAAGAATAAGAGTAAAGCTTTCATTAGAAGAAATAGCTAATGGAGTAGAAAAAAAAGTTAAAGTAAAAAGGCTTAAAGTAGCTAAAGGAATCAAATTTAAAAATTGTTCCTCTTGCAACGGAACTGGTCAAATTATACGTGTTACCAATACTATTTTAGGAAGAATGCAAACTACTTCTCAATGTCATACATGTTTAGGTACTGGAAAAAATGTTGAAAATATACCTTATGGAGCTAATAAACATGGATTGATTAAAGAAGAAGAATTGGTAAATATTAAAATTCCCGAAGGACTTACTGAAGGAATTCAACTTAAAGTTTCTGAAAAAGGAAATGAAGCTCCATTTGGAGGAATTCCTGGAGATTTAATTGTGTTAATTGAAGAAATTCCTCATCCTCAATTGAAAAGAGAAGGAAGTAATCTCCATTATGATTTATATATATCTTTTCCAGATGCAATATTGGGTGCTTCAAAAGAAGTTCCGACTATTAATGGAAAAGCAAGAATTAAAATAGATCCAGGGACACAATCAGGAAAAACTCTTAGACTAAAAAATAAAGGATTACCTAATATTGAAGGACATGGATATGGAAGTTTTTTGATTCATGTTAATGTTTGGACTCCAAAGAAAATTGATGAGGAACAAAGAAAATTTTTCGAAAAAATGAGAAAAAATGAAAATTTTCTTCCTCATCCCGGTAATTCAGAAAAATCGTTTTTTGATCGTGTAAGAGAAATGTTTTCTTAAAACGTTTATATAATTATTTCTAAATTAGTCTTAAAGTTTTTTCGCAATGCTAAACAACATAGGGAAGAGTTTTCTATTTTTTTATATTAATATCCACACTTTTTACAGAATGTAATTTACCTTATAACAACAATAATATCATACATAATGCAAAAGGTAAAAATAGTAGTTGGACTTTCAGGAGGAGTTGATTCAAGTGTTGCTGCATTAATTCTTAAAAAGAAAGGTTATGAAGTTATTGGTTTATTTATGCATAATTGGGAAGAAGAAGATTCCGTTTTCAATAAATGTACTACTTGGAAAGAAGACAAGATTGATGCTATGCTAGTGGCTAAACAATTAAATATTCCTTTTCAAGTAATTGAAATGAAAAAAGAATACAAAAAACATGTTATTAATTACATGTTTAATAACTATAAATCAGGAAAAACTCCTAATCCAGATGTATTGTGTAACAAAGAAATTAAGTTCAATATTTTCTTAAAAAAAGCCATTGATTTAGGAGCAGATTTTATTGCTACAGGTCATTATGTGAATAAAGAAAAAATTATCAAAAACAAAAAAATAATTTATCGTCTTTTAATAGGAAAAGATCTTAATAAAGATCAATCGTATTTTTTATGTCAATTGACACAATATCAATTGGAAAAATCACTATTTCCATTAGGTTTATTAACGAAAAATCAAGTTCGAAAAATAGCAGAAAGAAATGGATTACGCAATGCTCATAAAAAAGAATCACAAGGTCTTTGTTTTGTAGGAAAAATTAATTTGCAAAAATTTCTCCAAAAAAAAATTTTTCCAAAAAAAGGAGATGTGGTTTACATCAATTCTGATGCTTTAGTATATCAAGAAAAAAAAATTTTTCTTTCTAAGGAAGAAGAGTTACTTTTTTTATCAAGAAAAAAAAAGTATAAAAAATCAGATGGAAAAATAATTGGATATCATGAAGGAGCTACTTATTTTACTAAAGGACAACGTAAAGGAATAGCTTTAGGAGGTTATAAAGAAGCTCTTTTTGTTATTGAAACCGATGTGAAAGAAAATATTGTTTATACTGGAATGGGGAAAAAACATCCCGGTTTGTATAGAAAATCTTTGTTTATTCAGGAAAAAAATATTCATTGGATCAGACAAGATCTTAGTCTGAGTGAAGGAGAAAAAATGGATGTTTTTTGTAGAATTCGTTATAGACAACCATTACAAAAATCAAAATTATATAAAATAAAAAAAGGAATGTTCATCGAATTTGAAACAATGCAATGTGCTATAACAGAAGGACAGTTTGCGGCTTGGTATATTGGAAAAGAATTAGTAGGATCAGGAATTATTTCTTAAAGTATTTTACATTTCATATTTATTTTGTTAAATATTGAATATATTTTACAAATGTAAAATTTGATTTTTTTCAAAAAAAACCATTTTTTTTTTATTATTAATAATAATACGTTTCAGAGAGAATTTTTGATTATAAACTTTACAAGATATTCATAAATCAATTGAAAAATGATGATTTTACAAAAATAAAACACTAAAAAATGCTTTTATATAATCTATTTTTTTCATATTTTTGCATATTATATAATTCATCTTTTGGATAGTTTTTAGAAAAAATATATTCAAATTGAGTGTTATTTTTTTATCCCTACTAACCGGTAGGGCTTTTTGATTTATAAAACATCTCATGGAAAAAATAATTAACAATTTTAGCAAAAAAATAACTGAAGAACCTAATTTACCAGCGGCACATGCTATGTTATATGCTACAGGAATGAAAGAATCTGATTTTTGTAAAGCTCAAATAGGAATAGTCAGCAATTGGTACGAGGGAAATCCTTGCAACATGCATTTGGATAAATTGGCAAAAAAAATAAAATCATCGGTTATAACTAAAAATTTAGTAGGATTTCAATTTACTACTATTGGAGTCAGTGATGGAATCACTATGGGAACTTCAGGAATGAGATACTCTTTGCCTTCTAGAGAATTAATAGCGGATAGCATAGAAACAGTAGTTGATTCACATCATTATGATGGAATAATTGCTATTCCAGGATGCGATAAAAATATGCCAGGAGTTATGATTGCCTTACTTAGATTGAATCGTCCATCTATCATAGTGTATGGAGGGAGTATTTCTTCAGGTTATTATAATGGTCAAAAATTAGACATAGTTTCTTCTTTTGAAGCTCTAGGAAAAAAAAATACTTGCAAAATTACCGAAACAGAGTACAAAAACATCGTCAAAAATTCTTGTCCAGGACCAGGAGCTTGTGGAGGGATGTATACTGCAAATACTATGGCTTCTGCTCTAGAAGGAATGGGGATGATGCTTCCTTATTCTTCTTCATCTCCTTCAACAAGTGATAAAAAACAAATAGAATGCGAAGTAGTTTCTACATATATTAAAAAACTTTTGGAAAAAAGAATAAAACCGAAAGATATAATCACAAAATCTTCTATAGAAAATGGAGTTAAATTAGCTATGTGTTTAGGAGGTTCTACCAATTTGGTGTTACACTTTTTAGCTATTGCTAAATCTGCAAATATTGATTTTTCTTTAAAAGATTTTCAAAGAATTAGTGATCAAGTTCCTCTCATTGGAAATTTAAAACCAAGTGGAATTTTCTTAATGGAGGATATTCATAATATAGGAGGAATGCCTATTATTATAAAATACTTATTAAATGAAGGAATATTATCAGGAGGTTGTCTAACCGTTACTGGAAAAACATTGTCTGAAAATATGAAAAATGTTCCTAATATAACTTTTGATCAAAAAATCATTCGTCCTTTAGATAAACCTATCAAAAAAAACGGACATATCAGAATTTTATATGGTAATCTTTCTCCAGAAGGATCTATAGCTAAAATCACTGGAAAGGAAGGAACTATTTTTCGTGGTAAAGCTAATGTTTTTAATTCAGAAAAAGAAGCCAATAAAGCAATTTTAAATAATCAAATTTTTCCTGGAGTTGTAATTGTCATCAGATATGTAGGTCCTAAAGGAGGTCCTGGAATGCCAGAAATGTTAAAACCAACGTCTTATATTATGGGATCAGGGCTAGGAAAAAAAGTAGCTCTTATTACAGATGGTAGATTTTCAGGAGGATCACACGGTTTTGTAGTAGGACATATTACTCCAGAAGCACAATCTGGAGGTTTGATCGCTTTGGTTCAAAATGGAGATTTTATTAAAATAGATGCGGAAAATAATACCATTACTCTTGAAGTGGAAAACGAGGAAATCCAAAGAAGAAAAGAATCATGGATCCAACCTTCATTGAAAGTAAAAAAAGGATATTTATACAAATATACAAAAATAGTTTCTCCAGCTTCTGAAGGGTGCATTACAGATCAATTTTAATTATATGGAAAAAAAGTTATTCTCCGGTTCAGAAATAGTAATAAAAGCACTCTTAGATGAAGATGTAGAATACATATTTGGTTATCCAGGTGGAGCTATTATGCCTATCTATGATTCTTTACACGACTATTTAAATTTAGTTTCGCATATTTTAATGCGTCACGAACAAGGATCTATTCATGCTGCACAAGGGTATGCTAGAGCAACTGGAAAAATAGGTGTATGTTTTACAACTTCAGGTCCAGGAGCTACTAATTTAATAACTGGATTAGCAGATGCCTTGATAGATAGTACTCCTATTGTTTGTATTACTGGACAAGTATCTTCTCATTTATTGGGAACCGATGCGTTTCAAGAAACAAATATTATAGATATTTCTATTCCTGTTACTAAATGGAATACTCAAGTATTAAAAGCTAAAGATATTTGTGATTCAATTCAAAAAGGATTTTTTATAGCTAAAAAAGGAAGACCAGGACCTGTATTGATAGATATCACTAAAGATGCTCAATTTCAAGAAGCTGAATTTAATTATCAACGTTGTAAATACGTAAAAAATTTTCATCCATATCCTTGTATAGAGGAAAAAAGAATAATAGAAGCTTCTAATTTAATCAATACAGCTAAAAGACCTTTAATTCTTGTAGGTCAAGGTGTTGTATTATCTGAAGCAGAAGAAGAATTTAAAAAATTTGTTGAAAAAACAGGAATTCCAGTAGCTAGTACTTTATTAGGATTAGGGGCTTTGTCCAGTAATCACTATCTATATGTAGGAATGTTAGGAATGCATGGAAATTATGCTCCAAATATTTTAACCAATCAATGTGATATTCTTATTGCAATAGGTATGCGTTTTGATGATCGTGTTACAGGAGACGTGAAAAAATATGCAAAACAAGCTAAAATCATTCATTTAGAAATTGATTCTTCAGAAATTAATAAAAATATATTATGTCATATTCCGATTTTGGGAGATTGCAAATCTTCTTTAATAAAATTAATGAACTATGTTCATGAATCAACTCATGAAGAATGGATAGAAAAGTTTTTTTATCTGAAAGAAAAAGAAAAAACTGTAGTTATACAAGCTGATCTTAACCCAAAAAAAAAAGGAATGACTATGGGTGAAGTAATTAAATGGATTAATCAATATAAACAAAAAAATGCTATTCTTGTAACTGATGTAGGACAACATCAAATGATTGCTTCAAGATATTTCAATTTTACCTGCAAAAAAAGTCAAATAACTTCTGGAGGATTGGGGACAATGGGTTTTGCTTTACCAGCTTCAATAGGAGCTAAATTAGGAGCAAAAAAAAGACAAGTTATTTGTATTGTAGGAGATGGGGGAATTCAAATGACAATACAAGAGATGGGGACCATTTTACAGAATAATATTTCTGTAAAAATTATATTACTGAATAATAATTTTTTGGGAATGGTACGTCAATGGCAACAGCTTTTTTTTGATAAACGTTATTCGTGTACAGAATTAATTAATCCAGATTTCATAAAGTTAGCTAATGCTTATAACATCAAAGCAAAAAAAGTGAGCAAAAGAGAAGAATTAAAAGAATCTGTAAAAAAAGCATTGAATAATGAAAAAACTTTTTTGTTAGAAGTTGTAATAGAAAGAGAAGACAATGTTTTTCCTATGATTCCTGCAGGAGCTGCTGTAGATGAAATTCGTTTGACATAATTAATAAAAAATATTTATATACTATGAAGCATCAATTCAGAGTAATAATTTTAGGAGAAAGAGAAACAAGATTATTGAGTAGGATCCTTATTATATTGAATAGAAGAAATTTGAAAACTAATCATATCAACGTATCTAATAATGAAAATGAAACTATTGGAAATGTTCAATATGTTTTAGATTTAGAATGTAAAGAAGAACAATTGATTAAAGTTAAAAAATTAATTGAAAAATTAATTGGAATCATTCATGTTTATTATTTTAGAATAGAAGAAAAAAATTCTAGAAAAAATTCATGGAAAAAAATAGATTTACCGTTAGCAACATCTTAAATTAAATAAAAATCATGAAAATTAAATTTGGATCAGTAGAAGAAACTATTGTAACAAGAGAAGAATTTCCATTATCAAAAGCTAGAGAAATATTAAAAAGAGAAACTATTTCTGTACTAGGATATGGAGTTCAAGGTCCTGGACAATCTCTCAATTTGAAAGAAAATGGATTTCAAGTTATTGTAGGACAAAGAAAAAATTCTATTTCTTGGGAAAAAGCACTAAAAGATGGATGGATAGAAGGAAAAGATCTTTTTTCTTTAGAAGAAGCTTCTGAAAGAGGGACTATACTCATGTATCTATTATCAGATGCAGGTCAAATCTCTTTTTGGCCAACTCTTTCTAAATATCTCACTAAAGGAAAATCTTTATATTTTTCGCATGGATTTGGATTAACTTTTTGTGATAAAACAAAAATATATCCATCTAAAGATATTGACATTTTTTTAGTAGCTCCTAAAGGATCAGGAACTAGTTTAAGAAGACTTTTTTTACAAGGAAAAGGAATTAATTCTAGTTATGCTATTTATCAAGATTATAGTGGAAAAAGTTTAGAAAAAGCTTTATCTATTGGAATAGGAATAGGATCTGGATATTTATTTGAAACCAGTTTTAAAAGTGAGGTATACTCTGATTTAGTGGGAGAAAGAGGGACTTTAATGGGAGCTATACAAGGAATTTTTGCTGCACAATATCAAATATTAAGAGAAAAAGGGCATTCTCCTTCAGAATCTTTTAACGAAACAGTAGAGGAACTAACTCAAAGTCTAATGCCATTAGTATCGGAAAAAGGAATGGATTGGATGTATGATAATTGTTCTACAACAGCACAAAGAGGAGCTTTAGATTGGTGGAAGAAATTTAGAGATGTTACGTATCCAATATTTAAAGAATTATATCATGAAGTTTCTTCTGGAAATGAGGCTGAAAGAATTATAAAAGCTAATAGTGATATAGATTACAGAATAAAGTTAAAAAAAGAGTTACAAGATCTTAAAAAAAGTGAATTATGGAAAGTAGGATCAATTATTCGTGATCTTAGACCGGAGAAAAAACATAAAAAATAGTTTTTTTTTAAATAAATTAATTAATAATTACACTTTTTATTATTATTTTTAAAAGATTGAAAAATAGATTAAAAGGTTACTTTCCTTCTTATAAAGAAGTAATCAAAGCTAAAAATGTATTAAAAAATATCATTTATGAAACTCCGTTACAGAGAAATTCTCTTTTGTCAGAAAAATATAAAGCTAATGTTTTTTTGAAAAGAGAAGATCTACAAATTATACGTTCATATAAAATTAGAGGGGCCTATAACAAAATGAAAAGTCTATCTCACACAGATTTAAAAAAAGGAATTGTATGCGCTAGTGCAGGAAATCATGCACAAGGAGTTGCCTATTCTTGTCATATATTAAAGATAACAGGAAAAATTTATATGCCTAGTACTACTCCAAAACAAAAAATAGAAAGAGTAAAAATGTTTGGAAAAGAGTATATTGAGATTATTCTGATTGGAGATACTTTTGATGCAGTTAGTTATGAGGCTATGAAAGATTGCAAAAAAAATGAAAAAATTTTTATTCATCCTTTTGATGATATTCAAATTATTGAAGGACAAGCTACTGTTGGATTAGAGATTTTACAACAATCCATTTCAAACATAGATTATGTTTTTATTCCTATTGGAGGAGGAGGGTTAGCTTCTGGTGTAGGAAGTCATCTGAAAGAATTTAGTCCAAAAACTAAAATTATAGGAGTAGAACCTCAAGGAGCTCCATCTATGAGTTTTTCTTTAAAAAAAGGAAAAGTTGTAGAGTTAAAAACAATAGATAGATTTATTGATGGAGCTTCAGTAAAAAAAGTAGGAGAATTAAATTTTAATATATGCAATCAAATATTATATGATATCAAAACCGTTCCAGAAGGAAAAGTTTGCACAACTATTCTAGATTTATATAATTTAGAAGCCATTGTTGCAGAACCGGCTGGAGCACTTTCAATAGCAGCATTAGATTTTTATTCTGAAAAAATCAAAGGAAAAACTATTGTTTGTATTTTAAGTGGAGGGAATAATGATATTACCAGAACGGAAGAAATACGAGAAAGATCTCTTTTGTATGAAGAAAAAAAGCATTATTTCATAGTTAAATTTCCACAAAGAGCTGGAGCTTTGAAAGAATTTGTTAATAATATTTTAGGACCAAAAGATGATATTGCCTATTTTGAATATTCCAAAAAAACTTCCAAAGAAGAAGGACCTGCTGTAATAGGAATAGAATTGGCAGATAAGAATGATTTCTCCGCATTATTAGGAAGGATGAAAAAGCATAGAGTTCATTTTCAATATTTGAATCAGAATCCAGATTTATTTCGTGTTTTGATATGAATTGTACCCACGACTGGATTTGAACCAGCACATCCTAATTTAATCGGATACCACCCCCTCAAAGTGGCGTGTCTACCATTTTCACCACGTGGGCTGAAAAATCATAAATTTACTTGATTAAAATTATTTTAATCCTATGATAATTGCTTTTTTTACATTCCAAATATATAATAAATTATTGGAATTTTATCAAAAAAAAATATGATCTATCTTTGAATGAATTTTTTAAAAAAAAGATAATTCTCATGAATATAGCAATAATAGGGTATGGAAAAATGGGAAAAACCATAGAAAAAATAGCGAAGATTAGAAATCATAAAATTTCATTGTGTTATGATGAAACTCCTTCTCCATTTTTATTGAAAAATTCAGATGTAGCAATAGAGTTTAGTCAACCTGATTCTGCTTTCAATAATGTAAAAATTTGCATAGAAAATAACGTTCCCACAGTATGTGGAACTACAGGTTGGATGGAAAAATTTGAATTTATAAAAAAAATATGTATAGAAAAAAATGGCTCTTTTTTGTATTCTTCTAATTTTAGTATTGGAATGAATATTTTTTTTGAAATTAATAAAAAGTTATCAAAACTATTATCTCCTTATTCTGAAAGTTATGAAGTAAAAATTCATGAAATTCATCACAAAGAAAAAATAGATAGACCTAGTGGAACTGCTATATCTTTGGCAAAAGATATCGTTAATAACAGAATGAAAGAAACATGGACTTTAGATGCTACAAAAAAAACAAAAAATCAAATTTTAATTCTTTCAAAAAGATTCGAAAACGTAGCAGGAACACATGTTGTGAAATATGAATCTAAAATAGAAGATATTGAAATCCAACATAAAGCTCATAGCAGAGAAGGTTTTGCTATTGGTGCTGTGATTGCTGCTGAATGGATTCAAAATAAAAAAGGTATTTTCTCTATGAAAGAAGTGTTAGGAATATAAAAATATCTTTATTTTATGCACCGATATTTTTTTTTTAGTGGTGTTTTTTTATTTATTGAATATCTTATTCATATTTTAGGAACATGGAGATTTTATCAAAAATCCGGAATTAACTTATGGAAAGTTTTTATTCCTATATATAATATTTTCATTCTTTTAAAAACTTATAATCGATCCATATGGTATATGTTTCTCTTATTAACTCCATTAACAAGTATTATTTTGTTTTTCATTTTGTGGATGGATTTAATTCATGTTTTTGGAAGAGGAAGAAGAAAAGACATTTTTTTTCTATTTTTTTCTGCAGGGTTATATATTTTTTACATCAATTTTTTTGAAAAAATCCAAAAAATAGAAAAAATCCAAAAAAAAGAAGATAACACAGGAATATTATTGGCTATCATTTTTTCTTTTATTACACATACTTATGTAGTTCAACCTTTTGTTATTCCTACTTCTTCTATGGAAGGTTCCTTATTAGTAGGAGATTTTATACTAGTTAGTAAAATTCATTATGGGTTGCGAATGCCTATGTCTCCTATTTCTATTCCTTTTACACATAATAACATTATTGGAAATGTAAAATCTTACATATCTATTTTACGGTGGCCTTATTTTCGTTTTCCTCCCATACAATCTATACAAAGAAATGATATAGTTGTATTTAATTTTCCTAAAGATTCTAATCATAAAATTATAGATAGGAAAGATTATTATGTTAAACGTTGTATAGGATTGCCAGGTGATTTAATTTCTATTAAAAAAGGGGTTTTATTTGTTAATCATAGAAAAGAAAATTTTTTATCAAAAAAACAACAGGCTTATTTGATTAAAACGGAAAACGTTCCTTTAAACACAGAATATCTTAAAAATAAAATGGATATTGAAGATATTGAATTGATTGAAGAAAAAAATGATGAATATTTTTATCAAATTATGTTAACCAAAAAAAAAGTAATTCAAATAAAGAATTTTTTTGACAATGTAGTTTTTATAAAAAAAAATATTTTTCCAATTCACTTTAAAGAAGATTATATATTTCCAAATCATTCTGGTTGGAATAGAGATTTTTTTGGGCCATTACATATTCCTAAAAAAGGAGAATTAATTAAATTAAATTTAAAAAATATTCATATTTACAATGATATTATCACTTATGAAAAAGGAAAAAAAATCAATGATCCTTCAGAAAGGTTCTACAAAATAAAAAATAATTACTATTTCATGATGGGAGACAATAGACACAATTCATATGATTCTCGTTATTGGGGTTTTGTTCCAGAAGATCATATAGTAGGAAAACCCATATTGATATGGATGAGTATTGATTGGGATCGAAAAAATCCTTTGAATTTTTTCAATTGGAAATTACGTTGGAATCGTATTATGAAAAAAATGAACTGACTTAGTTTTAAACATCAAAAATTTTTTTCATTTTTTAAAAAAAAACTTACTATAAAATAACCAGACAAAATTCCTCCAATATGGGCAAAATGAGCCACTCCAGGTGCTAAATTGAAAATAGCTGATATCAAACTTCCGAAAATAAAAATTATAAGAGCTTTTCTAACAGCAATTGGAAAAGGAAAAGGAAGGATAAAAATTTTATGTTCTGGAAAAAATTTAGCAAAAGCTCCCACTATTCCACTTACGGCTCCAGAGGATCCCATCATAGGAGAATACATGGAACTATAAAGATTAATTTTTTGTTCTTCATTTAGATAATCCAATGTTCTTTTAGCTTGTGAAAAGTCTAAGGTTTGAACAAAATAATACATCACGCTAGTATTGAAAATTATTTGTAAAAATGCGGCAAAAATTCCTGATAAGAAATATATTATTAGGAATTTTTTGATTCCTAACAAAGTTTCTATTTGCCCTCCAAACATGAACAAAGCTAACATATTGAAAATTATATGTAAAAATAGACGTTTGGAATGTACAAACATATGAGTTAAAATCTGATATAATTCAAATTGTTCATCTAAAGGATGATACAAAGAAAATATATCTTCTATTTTATATTGTGAAAAAACAAAAGCAGCTGTATATACAAGTATATTAATACTAATTAAATGTTTTACAGCATCTGAGTTGAGATTTGTATAAAAATTCACTTTTTAAAAAAATTTTTTCTTAAAACAAAAAATATAGGATCTCCTGAATCCGTATAATTTGGATTATGACAAGAAAATAAATCTCTAATTAAACATTCCATTTTATCAGGGTATAATTCTGTTCCGTATTTGATAGATGCGGATTTAGATATTGATTGAATAAGTATTCTTTTGTTCTTTTTTTCTCCTTTAATGAAATTATACTTTAAAATATTTTGAAAAATTTCAATCAAAATATTTTGATGTATATTTTCAGGAATAGAATACAAATAAGCTGAATCATTACAGAAGTATAAGTGAAATCCAAAATTGATCAAATCATCTTTTATATTTTTTAAAGAAATGAATTCTTTTTTCAAAAGTCTCACTTTTATAGGAAAAAGAAACTGTTGACTTATTAAGTTTTCTTTTCTTAAAAAAAATTCAAATAATATGTTCTGATGCGCTTTTTGTTGATCTATTAATATGATATATTCATTATTCAATGTAAAAATTATGTATTTCCTATTAATTTGAAGAGTATTTATTTTTTTTTCATTAGAAATATAACGAGATAATTGATTTGTTAAATGAACATTTCTTTTTAAAATAGAAGAATCATTTAATCGTAACCAATCTTCTAATTGAATTATTTTTTCTTTATAAGAAAGTTCTTCAAAACATAAATCATTCAAAAAAGAGTCTTTCAAATTACAGTATAAAAGAACATCAGAATTTTTCAATTCTTTGTTTTTTACTTCATATTGATAAAACAAAATATTTTTGATTTCCTGTTGAATCATACAACCAATAAACTCTTCTTCTTCTAATTTAACTTCTTTTTTTGCAGGGTGTATATTCCAATTTACTAAACTTGAATCTATATGAATAAAAATAAAATAAGAAGCTGTTTTCAAATCTTTCAAAAAACCATCATAAGCATGAATAATTTTTTTGTGTAAAAATAAATGAGTAACACAACGTTGATTTACCAATATCAATTGGTCTCCTTTTTTTATAGAAGGATCTGGAACACTCACAAATCCTTCTACAAGAATTCTATTTTTTCTTATTAAAATAGGCGTTAATATCTTATTTTTGTTTTTAAAAATTTCTTTAATTCTTTCTATTAAAGAAGATTCTTGAAAAGAAAAAATAATTTTTTCATTATGATAAAAACGATATAAAATATTTCTATGTGCTAAAACTATTTTATAAAATTCATGAACGATATGTTGAAATTCTATTCGTGAAGATTTTAAAAATTGCCTTCTAGCAGGAAGTTTATAAAAAATATTTTTTACCGAAATCCTTGTTCCTTTAAGCATGTTTATAGGAATTTCTTCTTTTATTTTACCTTCTTCTACAAAAAGGTGAATTCCTACTAAATCTTCTTTATTTTTAGTTTGTATTTCTAGTTGAGAAATAAGAGCAATGGAAGCTAAGGCTTCTCCTCTAAATCCTTTTGTTCTAATTTGAAAAATATCATCAGATTTTTTTATTTTTGAAGTAGCATATCTCTGAATGCTCATTTTTGCATCATTTATACTCATTCCGTCTCCATCATCTATTAACTGAATTAACGTTTTCCCTGAATCTTTGATAAAAATATCGATCATTTTTGCGTTTGCATCTATTGCATTTTCTAAAAGTTCTCTTAAAACAGAAGAAGGACGTTGTATAACTTCTCCTGCAGCTATTTGACTGATCACATTTACAGGTAAAAATTGAATAATATTTTTCATTTGATATCTTTTCTAAATAAAGACATATATATAGCTGTTTTAGCACATTCTACTCCCTTATTACCATTTTTTCCACCTGATCGGTCAAAAGATTGTTGTATATTTCTATCAGTAAGAACACAAAATATAACAGGAACATCATATTTTATATTAATATCTTTGATCCCTTGCGAAATAGATTGACATAAATATTCGAAATGATGAGTTTCCCCTTGTATCAGAGACCCAATTGTAATAATTGAATCATAATTATAGCAATGTGCTATTTTTTTAGCAGAATAAATTAATTCATAACTTCCAGGAACTTCCCAAGTTTGTATTTTATCTTTCAAAATTCCTGATTGAATGAAAGTTTCATAAGCTCCTTTATATAATCTGCTAGTAATTTCTTTATTCCATAGAGAAACAATAATTGCAAATTTCAAATTTGCGTCTTTTATTTTTTTTTTATCGAATGAATAAATAGGACATGTTTTCATAAATATAATTTATAATTTATTTTCAATAAACATGAGATATTTTTCTACATTTTTTCTATACAAAAAAAAAGGATATTTATTTTCTATTTTTTTAAAAAAATATTTAGAATTTTTGTATTGATTCATAGAAAAACTTAATAATGCAGCTTTGTAATAATAAAGAGGAGTGGTTATTTCATTTTCTCTGATATTTGCTGCAATAATATAATTTTTTAAGGCTTCTTTTTTATTTTTCATTTGTGTAAAAGCATCACCTATCATTCCATATTTTATAGCAGGTAACATTTCATCTTTTGCAGAAAAATTTTTCATCATTTTGATAGATTCTTTGTAATAACCCAATTTATAATAGCAAATTCCTGCATAAAATTTAGAAATATTTCCTGCTTTTGTAAAAGGATATTTAGAAGCTATTCCAGAAAATCCTAAATAACTAATTTTATCCTTTTTTTTATTTAAAGCTTTATCTATAAAACCTTGGTATAAATATTGTTGAGCATAATTCAATTCTTCCATAGCTTTTTTTTCTGAAGGGTGAAAAAACAATTTTTTGAAAAAAAAACATATACCAATTCCTATTATTAATAAAAATATGATGGAAACAAAAATTATATTCTTTTTTGTTAAACGTTTCTTTATTTCATTCATTATGTATAAATAAATAATAGTAGAATTATAGATCTATAAATTTAATTAATTATAATTAGTTTTTTTTCTTATTACTTCTATGGTTTTTATTCTTTTATTATCCATACTTCTTATAATAAAGGAATAATTTAGAAAATTTATCTTTTGTTTTTTTTTTGGAAATTCTTTATTTATTTCCATGATGAAACCACCTAAAGTATCTGCATCTCCTTTTTTTTTCTCAAAAAAAATTTCTTCTTTAATTTCCATAATACGATAGAAATTAATTAAGGAAGTCTTTCCATCAAATAAATAATTATTTTGATTTAATTTAGAGTAAGACATATCTTCTTCATCAAATTCATCAATAATATCTCCTACTATTTCTTCAATTACATCTTCAAGTGTAACTAATCCACAAGTACCTCCATATTCATCTACTACAATGGCTAAATGAATCTTTCTTTTTTTAAAATCACTTAAAAGATCATCTATCTTTTTTTTTTCTGGAACAAAAAAAGGAGGATGAATTAATTGAGTCCATTTAAAATTTTTATCATAAATAAATGGAAGAAGATCTTTAGCAAAAAGAACTCCTTCTATATCATCAATGCTATCTTTATAAATAGGTATGCGAGAATATCCTTTATAACGAACTAATTCTAAAACATCAGAAAAGGTTGTGTTATTATTTAAGGAAAACATATCTATTCTTGGAGTCATAATTTGATGTGTTTCTGTATTCCCAAAATCAACAATTCTTTGCAAGAATTGGCATTCTTTAACATTTTTTTGATTTGAAGATGTGATTTTCAATGCTTTTGAAAGTTGATCTACAGAAATTAGATTCTTTTTTTTAATCACTTTTTTTTCTATAAACTTTGAAATAAAAATTATTATCTTGCTAATAGGATCCAGAATTTTACTAAGAAATATTAATGGTTTTGACATAAAAATAGCAAAAAGAAAATTATTTTTACTAGCATATATTTTAGGTATAATCTCTCCAAATAGAAGCAAAATAAAAGTAAGAAGTCCCACCTCTAAAAGAAAATTAATAGGAACATGAAACTGATTATAAACAATCAAACATTCATTTTCTAAAAACTCTGTTATTAAATAGGAACTTAATATCACGATTCCAATATTAGAAAAATTGTTGGATATTAATATTGTTGCCAAGAGTTTTTTTCTATCTCTAAGAATTTTTAATACTAAATTTCCTTTATGAGAGTTTTTTTTTCTCTCTCTGTCAATAGTTTTTTTCTCAAGACAAAAAAAAGCAGTTTCTGATCCAGATATTAGTGCAGAAAATAATAGAAGTATTATTATTAATGCAAAATAGAAAACTAAATATAAAGTACTTTCTAAAAAAACATTCGTCGAAGATTCTTTTTCCAATAGATTAAATTTTGATGATAATTTTTAGAAAATAAAATTGCGAAAATAAAATTGTATAATTCATTCCATATATAAGTTCATCACTAAATTATTTTCTCATGTTTTAAAAATAAGACAATAGGACTAGGAAAAGGATACTTTCCTATTTTATCATGTGGGACAAAAAAAAAATTATCAAAAAATATCTTTTTTTTAAAATATCGTAAAATTTCACAACTCAAAAATTGAATAAATAAAATTTGATGACTAATTCTATGTTTGATTTGATAAATAATCATGAAATTAGAAGAAACAATTCTAAATTTTTTCCAAATTTTATCTTTAATTTCATGATCAGTAAGATTTTTTTTTGATTCTATCAAAGGAAAATCATAAAGATTTTTCCATATATCTTTGGAAGATCTTTTATTGAGACAAATATTTTTATTATGATCACACATGAAAATATAATAAAAAAATCTATGTTTTAGAACAGATTTTTTTATTCTTTTTACAGGAAATTTGTATACAGTATCATTTTTAATGGAAAAACAAGAATCTTTAACTGGACATAATAAACACTTTGTATTTTTTGGAGTACATAAAATGGAACCTATATCCATAATTGCTTGATTAAAAATTCCTGGATATTCAAAATCCATCATTTTTAAAATGATAGTTCTAAACATATTTTTTGTAGCAGTAGATGTTATATCATCGTAAATTCCCAAATATCTGGAAAATACTCTGTAAGCATTCCCGTCAACAGCAGGAATCACTTCATTAAAACATATAGATGCAATAGCGGCTCCTGTATATGGACCTATCCCCTTATATTTTATTAATTCTTTATATTTTTTCGGAAAAAGATTGTCTTTTTTTAATTTTTTAGCAAAAGAATGTAAATTTTTTGCTCTTGAATAATAACCTAATCCTTCCCATTCTTTTAACACGTTTTTTTCTTCTGATTGAGCTAGTTTTTCTAAATTTGGAAATTTTTTTATAAAATTTGAATAATATTTTATAGTTTTTGAAACTCTTGTTTGTTGCAACATAAATTCTGAAACTAATATATAATATGGATTTTTAGTCTCTCTCCAAGGAAGTTTTCTATGATTTTTTTTGTACCAATTTATTATTTTTTTAGAAAAATCCATATCTGTTTAATTTTAGAGCAATTTTATAAAAAATTGGTATATTTAGGAAACCGAATTTTGTTATTCGATATAATGATTTAACATGACAAAAGCAGATATAATAACAGAAATCATATCAGAAACTGGATCTGAGAGAATTGATACGCAAAAGGTGATAGAAACATTTATGAAAAAAATAAAACAAAGCCTTACTTCTGGAGAAAATGTTTATTTAAGAGGATTTGGATCATTTATTATTAAATATCGAGCGAGAAAACTTGGACGTCATATTTCCAAGGATGAATCTATTGTAATTCCTGCGCATAACATTCCAGCATTTAAGCCGGCAAAATCTTTTACCGAATTAGTAAAGAAAAATGTTCCTATAAAAAAATAATTATATATAGACAATGTAGGAATATGAATCAATAACGATATATTATATAAAATTATGCCCAACGGAAAAAAAAGAAAAAGACGTAAGATAGCTACCCATAAAAGAAAAAAAAGAAATAGAAAAAATAGGCATAAAAAAAAATAAAATTTAATTAATCTATTGTTTTTTCCTTGTTTTTGTGTATTATGAATAAAGAGTTAATTATAAATGCAGAAGAACAAGAAGTAAAAATAGCTCTTTTAGAAGAAGGTAAATTACTAGAGCTTCATCGAGATGTTTTCAATCAAGAATTCTCTGTAGGAGATATCTATTTAGGAATAGTAAAAAAAATTTTGTATGGATTAAATGCTGCCATTATCGACATAGGACATTCAAAAGGTGCTTTTTTACATTATAACGATCTTGGATTTCAATCAAATAAAATGTTAGAGTCAATTTCTATGAATAAAAAATTTGTATCTAACAATTTTGAAAAAATTGAAAAAAAAGAAAGCATAAATTCTATAGATAAGATATTATATCCTGGCCAAAAAATTTTAGTTCAAATTTCTAAAGAACCTATTTCTAATAAAGGACCAAAATTAACTGCAAAAATCTGTATACCAGGAAGGTATTTAGTTCTTATTCCTTTTTTGGAAAAAATTTCTATTTCTAAAAAAATAAAAAATGCAAAAGAAAAAAGTAGATTGCTTTCTTACATAAAAAAGATAAAACCTAATGAATTTGGTATTATCATTCGTACAGCTTCCTATAATAAAATAGAAGAAGTTTTGAATAAAGAACTGATTTTTTTGATCAAAAAATGGAAAAAAACATTAAAAAATCTGATCAAATTACCTCCAATTAGAGTTTTGAGTGAAATTAGCAAAACTTCTTGTTTATTAAGAGATACATTAAACGATGATTTGAAATCTATTTATTGTAATAATAGTTTTCTTTGTCAAGAAATTCATTCATATTTATCTTTAATTGCTCCGGAAAAAACTAACATAATTAAATATTATAAAGGAAATATTCCCATATTTGAAAAATATGGAATAGAAAAACAAATACAAATTTTTTTAGGGAGAAATGTTCCTCTTGAAAATGGGGCTTATATTATCATAGAACATACTGAAGCTTTGCATGTTATAGATGTTAATAGTGGAATGAATAACCATATGAAAAAAAATTGTACTGAATCGGAAAGAATTGATAATATATTAAAAATTAATTTATTAGCGGCAACCGAAATAGCTAGACAACTTAGATTAAGAGACATGGGAGGTATAATTGTGGTGGATTTTATAGACATGTCTGAACCTATTCAGAGGAAACAGTTATATGAACATTTAAAGGAAAAAATGAAAAATGACAGGGCAAAACACAAAATTTTACCCCCAAACAAATTTGGTTTAGTTCAATTTACTCGTCATAGAGTGAGACCTGAATTGAAAATAAATATTGATAATAAATATAAAGATTCTGCTATGAATTATATTAATCGTTTAGAATTTGTTATAGAATCTATTATAAAAAACAAAAATCATCAGGGAATACAATTACACATACATTCTTTCGTTTCATCTTATCTGAAAGAAGGATTTCCTTCTATTCAACAAAAATGGTTATTAAAATATAAAAAATGGATTAAAATCATTCCAAGAGACACATTCGGGTATACGGAATATCAAGTAATCAATAAAAATCATAAAATTATATCTTCTTCTTTTCATTGATTTTACAAATAATTCGTATTAGAAAAGTGGGCGTGGTGAAATTGGTAGACACCTCAGACTTAGGATCTGATGCCTCCTATTAGGCGTAAGGGTTCGAATCCCTTCGCCCACATTTTCTTCTGATTTTATATTATATTCCTTTTTTTGTATCCTATATAAATTTGTCTAGGTCTTCCTATGGGATCTCTATTAAATTTCATTTCTTTCCAATGAGCCATCCACCCTGGTAATCTTCCTAAAGCAAACATCACAGTGAACATATCTTTTGGAATGCCTATAGCTTGATAAATAATTCCTGAATAAAAATCAATATTAGGATAAAGTTTTTTTTCCACAAAATAAGAATCTTGAAGTGCTTTTTCTTCAAGACTTTTTGCCAATTCTAAAATTGGATCAAAAATTTCTAATTTTTTGATAAGATTTTCAGCTACTTCTTTCGCTATTTCCGCTCTAGGATCAAAATTTTTATAAATTCTGTGTCCAAATCCCATTAATCGAAATGGATCTTTCTTATTTTTTGCTTTTTCTACCCATTTTTTTATATTTCCTCCACTTCTTAAAATAGTTTCTAACATTTCAATTACAGCTTGATTAGCTCCTCCATGCAATCTTCCCCAAAGAGCACTAATTCCTGCAGATATAGATGAAAATAGTCCTGAATGAGCAGAACCCAATAAACGGACAGTGGTTGTTGAGCAATTTTGCTCATGATCAGCATGCAATATTAATAGTTTATCCAAAGCATCCGTAATAATCGGATTTTGTTGATAAGATTTATTGGGAACAGAAAAAAACATTTTTAATAAATTGGAAGTATAATCAAGATTATGATCTGCATAAGAAGGAGGAAGTCCTGCTTTTTTTCTGTAAGTTAAAGCAGCCAATATGGGCAGTTTAGCTAAAAGATGAAGATACATATCTTCTTCTTGTTGACAATTTGTAAACGCAGTTAAAATATAGGTTAAAGAAGATAATATTCCCATTGGATGATAATTATCAGGTACTTTATCAAGTATTTGATAAATTTCTTGATTAAGATAATTGAATTTTTTTATTTTTTCAGAGAAAAATTTTAATTGTGCAGTATTGGGGAGTTCTCCATTTAAAATTAGGTAACTCGTTTCCATAAACGAACACTTATTAATAATTTGTTCAATAGGATATCCTCTATATAAAAGCTCTCCTTTTTCGCCATCTATAAAACTGATAGAGCTTTTTGCAATTCCTGTATTTTTCAATCCTGGATCAAATGTGATCAATCCTGTATTTTCTCTTAATTTAGAAATATTAATGGCTTTTTCGTAAAAAGTTCCATAAACTATAGGAAGCTTATAATGACATCCATTAATATCGAAATGAACAACACTGCACATAAAAATAAATTTTAAAATATATAAAATATAAATAAAATGTAGCTCTCCATATTTTTAGATAATCATCTCATCAAATGAAATTAGTGTGTGAAATCCTTTCTTAGAAAAATAATTTCTCATTCCTTTCCTAAAGCTGATCAAAACAAAATCCCCTCCCCAAGCTCCTAAACTTTTAATTAATCCTAAATAATCTGGAAAATATGTTTCTTTAATAGTAGGAATATTCAATATTTTTGATATAATCATCTCATGTTTTAGTAATAATTTTTCAAATTCTTCCAATGTTTTACAAAAAGGAATTTTTTGAGTAATAGAAGATATAGACTCAATACTTTGAATGGATATATTTTTTTTAGAACGAAAAAATTGTATTCCATCACAAGTATTTTGTTTTTTATTGAGATGCAGAAAAAAAAGTTTATCTCTAAATGGAGGATTAAAATTTATAGGGATAATATGAGGTTTTTTGTTGTGTAATTTATAAATTATTGGTTTTGAGTAGGAAACACAAGCTATATCATAACCACTTCCTGGAAAATTATTTCCTAATAACATATATGGATCTATTTTAGCCCACTTAGATATGTTATAAATTAAAGTAGAACTACTTCCCAATCCCCAATTTCTAGGAAATTCTAGTTTTGTTTTGACATGTATTCCCAATGAATTATGAAGAAAACTTTTTTGAAGTTTTTTGGATTTTAATAAAAGATATTTTAAATCATTTGCTATTTTTTTTTCTGTTTCATAACAAATTTCTAAAGAAGGAAGTTTGAAAATAACCTCGAACCAAGGTTTATTAATTTCATCATAACTCTTCCAATGCAAAACAGAAGATAAATTACGTCTTAATATAGTTAATGATTGTCCTTTAATTGTAGGTAAAGCTAACCCACAAGCTCCACATAAAATAAAATATTCTCCTGTTAACAAAAGTTTTCCATGACTATAAAAAAAATTATCATGTTGATGCATGATCACATGGTTTTATATTTTTTTTGCAAAATTTCTTAAAATTTTTCTAATTAAACCTTGTAAAATATTTCCTGGACCTATTTCTGTAAATGAAATAGCTCCATGAGCAATCATGTTTTCTATAGATTGTTTCCATTTTACAGGAGAAGTCAATTGTTCTATAAGATTTTTTTTTATATCGTTAGATTTTATAACTGATTGAGCAGTTACATTTTGATATATTGGACATTTAGAGTCTTTAAAAGAAATTTTGTTTATAAATTTTTTGAATTTTTTCCTAGCTGGTTCCATGATGGGAGAATGAAAAGCTCCATGAACAGGAAGAATAAATATTCTTTTAGCTCCTCTTTTTTCTAAAGAAGAACAAACTCTTTTAAGAGCTTGATATTCTCCGGAAATAACTAACTGTTCAGGTCCATTATAATTAGACGGAACAATAATTCCACTATCATTTTTACAAAAATCTTCTACAATTGAATCTTCCAAACCAAATACTACAGCCATCCCTCCATGAATTGATTCACAAATTTCTTGCATAATTGAAGCTCTTTGATTGACTAATATCAAACCATTTTCAAAAGAAAAGACATCAATTGCAGCTAAAGCAGAAAATTCACCAAGAGAATGTCCAGCTACCATATCAGGTTCAAAATTATTTGATATTTTTGCTTTTATAACTGAATATATATAAATTGCGAGCTGTGTGTATTTTGTTTTTTTTAAAATATCCATAGGACCTTCAAACATTATAGATGTGATTCTAAATCCTAAAATATCATCAGATAATTGGAATAATTTTCTTGCCAAATGAGAATTTTTATATAAGTTTTTTCCCATTCCTATAAATTGAGATCCTTGACCAGGAAATAGATAAGCTTTCATAAGAATCAAAAATTTTTTTAAAATTAATAATTATTATAATATGAAAATTACTGATACCCATGCTCATCTGTATATGAATGATTTTAATGAAGACATTGATTTTGTAATTCAAAAAGCTTTGAATCAAGGAATACACAGATTTTTTATTCCTTCTATAGACTATTCCGACATTCCCAATATATTAAAATTAGAAAAAAAATATCCTAACATATGTTATGCAATGATAGGACTTCATCCCAATAGAGTTTTTCCAGATAATTTAGAAAAAAAATTAAATAGTATTGAAAAATGGTTATGGAAACATTCCTTTATTTCTGTAGGAGAAATTGGAATGGATCTTTATTCAGAAAATAAATTTGTTTCAGAACAAGAATACGCTTTTCAAATTCAAATAAAATGGGCAAAAAAAAAAAAACTTCCCATAGTTATACACTGCAGAAAAGCTTTTGATCATATTTTTAACATTTTATCAAAAGAATCTTCTATTAAAGGAGTATTTCATTGTTTTTCTGGAACTTTAGATCAAGCAAAAAAAATTATTGATTTTGGAATGAAAATAGGAATTGGAGGAATGATTACTTTCAAAAACAATCATATCAGTCAATTTCTGCATAAAATAAGTCTGGATCATCTAGTTCTAGAAACTGATTCCCCCTATCTTTCTCCACATCCTTTTAGAGGAAAAAGAAATGAACCAAAAAATTTAAGAATAATTTTGAAAAAACTTTCTCAAATTTATTCTACATCAGAAGAAAAAATAGCCGATATCATTCATCTGAATGTAGAAAACTTATTTTTTTAATAAATATTGATTCATACCATTTTTGATGGATTAACTAATTTTTCAAATTTTTCTTCAGTTAAGTATCCTAATCGAATTGCCTCTTCTTTTAAAGTCCTATTATTTGCATAAGCAGATTTTGCTATTTCTGCTGATTTATCATATCCAATATGAGTATTCAATGCTGTGACCAACATCAAAGATTTATCCAATAATTCTTTAATTCTTTGATCATTTGGTTTAATTCCTTTCACACAAAAAGAAGAAAAAGAAGTACAAGCATCTGAAAGAAGTTGGGAAGATTGCAAAAAATTGTACACTATTAATGGTTTAGCAACATTTAATTCGTAGTTTCCTGAAGATCCGGCTATGGAAATGGAGACATCGTTTCCTATAATTTGTGTACAAACCATCATAATCGCTTCACATTGAGTAGGGTTTATTTTTCCAGGCATGATAGAAGACCCTGGTTCATTTTCAGGAATGAAAATTTCTCCAATTCCTGAACGTGGTCCAGAAGCTAAAAAACGAATATCATTTGATATTTTTATTAAAGAAACGGCTATTTGTTTTAAAGCTCCGTGAGCCTCTACCATAGCATTATGAGATGATAAAGATTCAAATTTATTCTTTGCGACTTTAAAAGGGTAACCTGTATATCTACATATATATTCAGTCACTTTTGCATCATACCCCTTTGGTGCATTTAATCCCGTTCCCACAGCAGTTCCTCCTATAGCTAATTCAGAAAGATGATCTAAAGTTTTTTCAATAGAATCCAATCCATGATCTATTTGAGAAACATAACCTGAAAATTCTTGTCCTAAAGTAATGGGAGTAGCATCCATAAGATGAGTTCTACCTATTTTAATCACATTTTGAAATGATTTTGATTTTTTTTCCAAAGTTTCTCTTAATTTCTTGATAGAAGGAATAGTTTTTTCTATCAACTTTTTATAAGAAGCAATATGCATTGCTGTAGGAAAAGTATCATTAGATGATTGAGACATATTTACATCATCATTTGGGTGTATAAAAGATTTTCCTTGACCCATAACCCCTCCCATTAAAACGTGAGCTCTATTAGAAATCACTTCATTAATATTCATATTGGTATGAGTTCCAGATCCTGTTTGCCATATAACTAAAGGAAATTGATTATTTAATTTTTCTTCTATAATTTCATTACAAACCAAAGAGATAATATCTCTTTTTTTTTTAGATAAAAGACCAAATTTATAGTTTGCATGAGCCGCAGCTTTTTTTAAAAAACCAAAGGAATGAATAATTTCTATAGGCATAGAAGCTTCTGAACCTATTCTAAAATTTTTCCTAGATCTTTCTGTTTGCGCACCCCAGTATTTATCTACAGGAACTTTCACTACACCCAAAGTATCTTTTTCTGTTCTATAAATCATTGTCCTATTTTTTTACTAAATTATAGAAAAAATTATAAATTTTTATTATATTAAAAATGATGATAATTAAGTTTATAGGATTTTTACTTTTTTTGGTAGTGACTATATCTGGTTTTTGGTGTGTTTTTTTTCTATCTATTTTTAGTATTTACTGGGTTATTCTAAGTATATTCATCAATTTTTTGATGAATTTTATAACAAAAAGAAAAAAATTATAAAATGTTTAAAAACAAATACTTATGGATAAGTTTCTTTTTCTTTATATGGATGTCTTTTTTTGATTCCAATTCTTTAATGCTACATTATAAGTTTAATAATAGTATCCAAGAAATGATATTAGATAGAGATTCTTTAAAAAAGAAAGTTTTATCAGAAGATAATCATTTAAAAAAATTGACTACAGATCCTAAATATCTAGAAAAATTAGCAAGAGAAAAATTTTACATGAAAAAAGAAGATGAAGATTTATTTGTTATATCCAGCAAAAATCAGATAAAACTGATAAAAATAACCTAATCAACCTTAACGTCCCATATAAATGAGTAAAATGCTTAAATCAGAAGGAGAAATTCCACTGATTCTTGATGCTTGCGCTAATGATACTGGACGATAATAATCCAATTTTTCTCTTGCTTCTAAGGAAATAGATTGAATTTTTTTATAATCAAAATTATTTGGAATTTTTAGATTTTCTAATTTTAATAATTTTTTCGCATTTTCTTTTTCTCTATCTATATATCCTTTATATTTTATTTGAATAGAAACTTGTTCCAATATTTCTTGATTAAAATCATTTTTTTTAATTTCTTCCATTAAAAAAGGAATGGATATAATGTCTTTTATATCAATCTCAGAACGAGATAAAATAGTTTCTATTTTTTTATCATGATATATTCTAGGAGACTTTTTATCATCTAAAATGGGATTTATAACTTTCGGTTCAAAATTTTTTTTTTGAAATAGATATATACATTTTTCTATTTTATATTTTTTTTTATCTAATATTTTCATTTTTTCTTCTGAAATTAAACCAATATTGTATCCCATAGGTGTTAACCTAACATCTGCATTATCTTGCCGTAATAACATTCTATATTCAGCTCTTGAAGTAAACATTCTATAAGGTTCTTCTGTTCCTTTTGTAATTAAATCATCTATTAAAACCCCAATATAAGCTTGATTTCTTTTAAGAAGAAACGGTTCTTCTTCACGAATTTTTAAATGAGCATTGATTCCTGCCATTAATCCTTGAGAAGCAGCTTCTTCATATCCAGTAGTACCATTAATTTGTCCAGCAAAAAAAAGGTTTTTTATAACCTTACTCTCCAAAGTAGGTTTTAATTGTTCGGGAGGAAAATAATCATATTCAATTGCATATCCAGGTCTTAATATTTTCACTTTTTCAAATCCATAAATTTTTTTTAATGACTGATATTGTACTTCTTCTGAAAAAGAAGTGGAAAAACCATTGACATACACTTCTGCAGTATTCCACCCTTCAGGTTCTACAAAAATAGGATGTTCTTTTTTCTCAGAAAATCTAAAAATCTTTTCTTCTATAGAAGGACAGTATCTTGGACTGACTCCTTGAATAGATCCTGTAAAAATTGGAGAGGAATTGAAATTTTTACGTATTAAATCATGTACTTTTTGATTTGTAGAAGTTATATAACATTTTCGTTGTCTAGTTAATTTTTTCGTTTCATAAGAAAAAGAAAATTTTTTTGGATGAGAATCTCCATATTGAGATTTCATTTTCTCATAATTTAAGGAACGTCCATCTACCCTTGGGGATGTTCCAGTTTTCATTCTACCATATTTTAATCCAAAGTATTTGGTTAATTGTTCCGTGATCCCCCTAACTTCTTTTTCTGCTATTCTTCCTCCATCAATTTTTTTTTTCCCAATATGTATTTTTCCATTTAAAAAAGTACCATTTGTAAGTATAACTGATTTTCCTTTAATTTTTAATCCAAAAAAAGTTTTTACACCTTTCACTTGATCTTTTTCTATAATTAAAGAAGTCACTGTGTCTTGATATAGATCTAATTGAACATTTTTTTCTAAAAAAAATCTCCAATAATAGGAAAATAACTTTCTATCGCATTGAGCTCTAGGACTCCACATAGCTGGTCCTTTGGATTTATTCAGCATTCTAAATTGAATCATGCTATAATCAGCAATGATTCCAGAATAACCCCCTAAAGCATCTATTTCTCTAATCATTTGTCCTTTGGCTATGCCTCCTATAGCTGGATTACATGACATTTGACCTATAGTTTGTAAATTTGTAGTAATAAGTAAAGTTTTAGAACCCATATTAGAAGATGCGGAAGCAGCTTCTGCTCCAGAATGTCCTCCACCAACCACTATAATATCATATATATCTAAAAACATGATTATTTTTTCAAAATTTAAATAAATTTAAATAAAACTCTTCTTTTTTTTTCATTATCTTTTTATCCATTTTTTTTTGATCATCATATCCTAAAAGGTGTAATACAGCATGTATCATCACACGTTTTAATTCAACCAGGAAAGATTGATTCCATCGTTTAGAATTTTCAAAAACACGATCTACACTAATAAATATATCTCCAGATATCCATTTATCGATAGAATAATTAAATGAAAGTACATCTGTATAAAAATTTTTTTGCAAATATTTTTCATTCATGTCCAAAATAAAATTATCATTACAAAAAACATAATTAATATTACCAATATACATTCCTTCATTATTTAACAAAATACAGATTTCTTTAATAAAGAAAGATTTATCTTGAATAAGAAAATCAGAGTTTTCATAAAATAATTTAATCATTATTTTAAAGGATAATTAATTTTTACATGTTTTGAAAAAAATCAAAAAAATAATTCCAAACATTTTTACTTTATTGAATTTATTTTGTGGATGCATATCCATAATTTTTTTACAATCAAAAAATTTTGAATGCTCATTTATTGCTACTTTATTTTCAATAATTTTTGATTTTTTAGATGGTTTTATGTCTAGGTTCATAAAAAACGAAAATCAATTCGGAAAAGAATTAGATTCTCTCGCTGATATGGTTTCTTTTGGAATAGTTCCATCCATAATAGTTTTCCTGTTATTGAAAACAATGAAAAAAAAAATACCATTTTTTGAATGGTTTTCTTTTTTCATTGCCATTTTTTCCGCATGTCGTTTAGCTAAATTTAATATGAATCCTTATAATAATTATAGAGGATTGACGACCCCTGTCAATACTTTATTTTTTTCTTCTTTATCTATTGTAACTATTTCTTCTACAGTTCCTTTATTTATAAAAAATTTCATAATGTCTCCTATCATAATATTTTTTCTGATATTCTTTTCTTGTTATTTTATGGTTTCTAAAATACCAATGATTTCGTTTACTTTTCAAGGTTTTTCTTGGAAAAAGAATAAAATCCGTTATATTTTCTTATTGATTAGTATATTTCTTTTATTAACTTTACATGTAATAGCTTTACCATGCATTATTATTTTTTACATAACAATTTCAACCTATTTTCATAGATTGAAAAATTCATAATAATATGAAATTAAAACTTCATCGTCCCATTTGTTTTTTTGATATAGAAGCAACAGGAATCAATATCGGAAAAGATAGAATTATAGAAATATCCATATTAAAAATATTTACTAATGGAAATCAAGAAGATAAAACTTGGTTGGTCAACCCTGGAATTCCTATTCCTACACAATCAACAGCTATTCATGGAATTAAAGATGAAGATGTAGCAGGAAAACTTAGATTTAAAGATGTGGCCTTTATCATTTTTAAAATGATTGAAAATACAGACCTAGCAGGATATAATTCTAATAGATTTGATATACCAATTTTAGCAGAAGAAATGCTTCGTGCAGGAATATCTTTCGATATTAAAAAATACAAAACTATAGACGTGCAAGTTATATTTCATAAAATGGAGCCTAGAACACTTTCTGCTGCTTATAAATATTATTGCAGTAAAGATCTTATGAAAGCTCATAGTTCAAAAGCAGATGCATTTGCTACATATGAAATACTACTGGCACAATTGGAAAAATATGAAAATTTAAAAAAAGATGTCAAAAGTCTAAATCAATTTTCTCACCAAAAAAATATAGCAGATCTTGCTGGATTTGTCAAAATAGATGAAGAAGGAAACGAAATATTTAATTTTGGAAAATATAAAGGAGAAAAGGTTTTTGAAATTTTTGAAAAAGACCCCAATTATTATGGATGGATACAAAATTCAGATTTTCCATTATACACAAAAAAAATATTAACAGGAGTTAAATTAAGAAGATTTAATAAATCTTAAAAAACTATCATCTAACAATATCTTCTAATCTCTTTGAGATAAAATCAGTGAGATTTTTTCCGTGAAGCAAATTTTTGGATAAAAGAGTTAAATTCAAAGCTTCTTGAATCATTTCTTTTCTTTTCTCTTCAAATGTTTCTTGTAATATTTTTTTCATCAAAATATGATTTGTATTTACTATCAATTGATAATATTTTTTTTGATCTCTTTCTACAAGATCCCTTCCTATAGAATTCATTTCTTTGATTCTTCTTAAAAACTCCGGAACGATAATTAAAAAAGGATAATCTTTTTTGGATAAATTTTCTAATTGTATGGAAAATTTATAATCATCCACTAAATGAGTATTAATAAGATTTTTCAAATCTTGTTTCTCTTTTTCAGAAAGTTCTGAATCATATTTTTTCTCTTTATCAATTAATTTTTCAATATGATCTGAATCTACTCTAACAAAAGAAATTTCCTTGTCATAAAATTCTAATTTTTGTATTAAATGAACTGAAAGAGGACTATCCAAAATTAAAACTTCATAATTTCTATCTTTTGCTTCTTTAATGTAACTATGTTGTTCTTCTTTATCTGAAGAATAAAGAAAAACAATTTTTCCTTCTTTATTTTTTTGAATTTGACTTATTTTTTCTTTAAACTCTTTTAAAGTAAAATAAACGTTATCGATAGTATAAAAAATTAAAAATTTAATAGCTTTATCAAAAAAGTTTTGTGTACTAATCATTCCGTATTCTACTATAATTTTTATATCTTCCCATTTTTTTTGAAAATCTTCTCTATTTGAAAGAAATAGAGAATTTAGCTTATCAGAAACTTTTCTTGTTATGTATCTGGATATATTTTTAACAGATGTATTTGACTGTAAATGAGAACGTGATACATTAAGAGGGATATCTGTAGAATCTATAACTCCTCTTAATAAGCTAAGGAAATCTGGAACAATTCCCTCTAAATTATCCGTAATATAAACTTGATTTTGATACAAATGAATTTTATCTTTCTGTATGTCAATTCTTCTTTCTATTTTAGGAAAAAATAAAATTCCTGTAAGATGAAAAGGATGATCTATATTTAAATGGACCCAAAATAAAGGATCTTCTAACTGATTAGGATATAATTCATGATAAAAATCTAAATAATTTTTATCAATCAATTGAAGTGGATTTTTATTCCAAGCAGGATGAATATTATTGACAATAGTTTCTTTATCATTCTTTTCTTTAGAAGATAAATGAATTTCTACAGGCATAAATTTACAATATTTTTGTATCAATTTTAAAATACGATTATATTCTAAAAATTCCTTACTATCTTCATTAAGAAATAAAACTATTTCTGTTCCTCTATCTCTTTTTTCAATTTCTTTCATTATAAAATTAGGAGAACCTTCGCAAGACCAAAATATAGATGATGCTTCTTTTTGATAACTTTGAGTGAAAAGAATGACTTTATTAGCTACCATAAAAGAAGAATAAAATCCCAACCCAAAATGACCAATAATATGACTATCTTTTTCAGATGTATTATATTTTTTAATAAATTCTTCTGCTCCAGAAAAAGCTATTTGATTAATATATTTTTTTACTTCTTCTTTGGTCATTCCAATCCCATTATCTATGACATGAATAGTTTTATTTTCTTGATCTATTAGAACATTAACTTTCAAATCATCTACAATATCATCCAAATTTTCCAATTTAGCTATAGTTTTCAATTTAATAATAGCATCTGTTGCATTAGAAACAAGTTCACGCAAAAAAACTTCTTGATCAGAATAAAGAAATCTTTTGATGATAGGGAAAATATTATCTGAAGTCACACTAATTTTATTATCCTCCATAAAACTAACATTTTTGAAAAAAATAAAACAAAGATCATACCATAACAAATGAAAAAGACAGAATGTCAGCTTTCATTGTTTTCAAAAAAAGAATTTATAAATTTTTTTCCATCAAATTCTTTCAAATCTTGTATCTTTTCACCTGTTCCTAGATATTGGATGGGGATTTTGAATTGATCCATAATTCCTATTACTACTCCACCTTTAGCTGTCCCCTCTATTTTTGTCAATACAATAGAAGAAATTTTAACGAAATGAGTGAACTTTTTGACCTGTTCAAAAGCGTTTTGACCCGTACTTGCATCCAAAACAAGCATAATTTCATGAGGAGACTCAGGTATAATTTTTTTCATGACTCTACTTATTTTAGCAAGCTCTTCCATCAGACCAATACGATTTTGTAATCTACCAGCTGTGTCAATTAAGACCACATCTTTTTTTCTGGATTTAGCAGATTGTAAAGTATCATATGCTACAGATGCTGGATCTGCATGCATATGTTGTTTTATTAAAGAAACTTGAGCTTTATTTGCCCATATTTCAAGTTGATCAACGGCTGCTTCCCTAAATGTATCAGAAGCTCCTATAATTAAATTAAAACCTTTTTTCTTTAAAAAAAAAGACAATTTTCCAATTGTAGTTGTTTTTCCTACTCCATTGACTCCTACTATCATAATTACATATGGTTTTTTATGATATTTTATTTTTTTTTCTAAAGATTCATTTTTTATATCTATAAAAAGATTTTCTATCTCTTTTTTCAGAAAATCATATAGGTCTTGTGTAGTCCTATATTTTTCTTTTTGAATTCTTTTTTCTAAATTGTTGATGATTTTTATAGTAGTTTTTGTCCCTATATCTGCAGACAACAATAGATCTTCTATATGATCGATGACATTTTTTTCTATTTTTGATTTTCTCAAAAAAAGATTTTTTATTTTATAAAAAAAGGATTCTCTAGTTTTTCTCAATTCATGATGAAATGCTGATTCCTTTTCTTTTTTTAGAAAGAACATTATAAATAACTACTTTTTTATAAAAAAAATCTTGACTTCCTCATCAGAAAGCATTTTCTTCTCAAAGGTATAAAAATCAGATTTTTTAGATTTAACTATTTTTATAGCCAAAGTCATTTTTTTTGATGATTTTTTTTTCTTGTTTTCTACTATTTTTTTAGACATATTATTTTATTTCTTTATGAGTTGTATATTTTCTTAACAATGGATTATATTTTTTTAATTCAATTCTATTCGGAGTATTTTTTTTGTTTTTTGTTGTTACATACCTAGAACAACCAGGAATTCCACTTTTTTTTTGTTCAACGCATTCTAATATAACTTGTATTCTATTTCCTTTTTTAGCCATATTTATTTATTAAATTTTATATTTTTTTTGTAACGTTTTAATGCCTTTTCAATTCCTATTTTATTAATAAGTTTCACTCCATAAGCACAAATTTTTAAAGTAATCCATTTTTTTTCTTTTATTAAAAAAAAACGTTTTTTACATAAGTTAATATTAAAACGACGTTTTTTTTTATTATTTGCATGAGAAACTTTATTTCCTGTCATTGCTTTTTTTCCTGTCAATTCACAAACTTTTGACATAATAGTTTTTTTTTCTAAATTGCTGATCAAATTGCTAATTTAGCATAAAAAAAGAAAGACGCTTCATGTCAGGACATAGTAAGTGGGCAAATATACAACATAGAAAATCTAATCAAGATTTCAGAAAGTCTAGAAAGTTTTCCAAAATTATAAAAGAAATAACTATCGCTGTTAAAGAATCAGGTACTAATAATTTTCGTTTCAGAAATGCGATTATGAATGCAAAATCAGTTAATATTCCTAAAAGCACTATAGAAAAAGCCATAAAAAAAGCTTTACAAATAAGAACAGACGATTACAAAAATTTAAATTTAGAAGGACAGATTCACGGAGTCAGTTTGATTATAGAATGTATTACGAATAATAGTATTCGTACAATTTCTAATATCAGAACATTTTTGAAAAAAAATGGAGGAAGACTATGTCATAATGGAGAGTTAACTCATTTATTTCATAGAATGGGTGTCTTTCATCTAAAAAAAAAAGAGATTCATTATTCAATGGAAGATTTTGAATTAATGACAATAGATTTTGGAGCTAAAGATTTTCTACAAAGAAACGAGATGGTTTCTATATACACAGATTTTGAATACTTTGGATCTATGAAAAGCCATTTAGAAAAATTAGAAATATTCCATGAATATCAAGTAATACGTGTTCCTAAACAAATGATGAAATGGATTTCAAAAGAAAAGAAAGAAAAAGTTTTGAATTTAATTGAAAAACTTGAAAAAGATGAAGATGTAGAAAACACTTACTCTAATTTATAAGTAGGACGACCTATCGCATTGAAAAAATGAGGAAAGTCCGGACACCATAGAGCAACACAGTGGGTAACACCCATCCATCGTGAGATGAGGAATAGTGCAACAGAAAGAAAGTACAGATGAATAGCTGTAGTGAAATCATGTAAACTCTGTGTGGTGAAATGCCATGTACACCGGAAGACTGGCTCGGTTTATACCGGGGGGTAGGCAGATAGAGATCATGGGTAACCTAAATCCTAGATAAATGATAGGTATCAATACAGAATCCGGCTTATAGTCCTACTTATTTTGGAGAGATGGCCGAGAGGATTAAGGCGCACGTCTGGAAAGCGTGTTCACAGAAAAGTGTCAAGGGTTCGAATCCCTTTCTCTCCGCTTTAACAACTTTCTATGTCTTTCAATTTTTTTTCAATTAAATTAGTTCTAACTCCCAATAATTTATTGATATCCTTTGAAGCTCCTTGTAATTTATCTTGAGCCTGATGAAGCAGTAATCCAAATTTTTTGAATTCTTGTTTTACTGTTTCCAAAATTTTCCATACTTCAGAACTCCTTTTTTGAATAGCTAAAGTTCTGAACCCTATCTGTAAACTGTTTAATACAGCTGCCAATGTTGATGGTCCTGTTATTACGGTTTTGTATTTTCTTAATAATTCTTCTAATAAACTAGAATTCCTTGCTATTTCAGCATAGATTCCTTCAAAGGGTAAGAAAAGAATAGCAAAATCAGTAGTGTTTGGAGGATCTATGTACTTATCTTGAATATCTTTGGACATTTTTTTAAGTACAGATTCCATATTTTTTATAGCTATTTCTATATTTTTTTTTTCTCCTTGACGATAAGCGTTTTGTACTTTTTCATAAGTTTCTTTTGGAAATTTTACATCAATAGGTAGCCATATAATATTTCCGTCCCCAAGTCCTGGAAGTTTGATTGCAAATTCTACAACAAATTTTGTGCTAGATTTGGTAATAACATTAGAAGCATATTGCTCTGGAGACAAAATTTGTTGTAAAAGCATTGAAAGTTGCATCTCGCTAAAACTACCACATATTTTTACATGATTTAGGGTTCTTTTTAAAGAACTTACATCTTTTGCCAAAATTTTCATTTCTCCCAAACCTTCTTGTAAAAACAATAATTGATTACCAATAATTTCGAATGATTTACCAAGATGAATATTCAAAGAATTTTGAAGTTTTTCATTAACATTTTCTTTTATTTCTTCAAGTCTTTTTTCTATAATTTTAATCAATTTTTCTTGTTTATTATAAACGGAATCTAATTTTTTTGATTGATTATCAATGTAAAATTGAATTTTTTTATCTAGATAATCTTGAGAATCTCTTGTAGTTTGTATCAATCCATTTTTTACTTCTATCAAAGAATCACTAAGCTCTTTTTTGCTATATTGAGATAATTTATGAATTTCATCTTTTTGATCCTTGAATTCTTTTCTGAAAAACAATTCCAGTTTTCTCAAAAAATATATGCATATGAAAAAAATAAAAAAACAAAAAATAATAAAAAAATAATCCATGAAATAAAAAGAAATCATTTGATTGATGAGGAAATAGTAGCGGGAATAGGACTCGAACCTATGACCTTCGGGTTATGAGCCCGACGAGCTACCAACTGCTCCATCCCGCGACAATCAATAATATAATGTTTTTCATCTACAAAATCAAATATTGATAAAAAAATATATTACAAATTCATCCATTCATAGATATTAAAAACTCTTCGTTATTTTGAGTTCTAGACATTCTGGATCTTAAAAATTCCATAGCTTCCACTGGATTCATATCAGAAAGATGCTTTCGCAAAATCCACATTCTTTGTAATGTATTTTGATCAAGCAAAAGATCATCTTTTCTTGTACTAGAAGAAACTAAATCAATAGCTGGATAAATTCGTTTATTAGCTATTTTTCTATCTAATTGAAGTTCTTTATTTCCTGTTCCTTTAAATTCTTCAAAAATAACTTCATCCATTTTTGATCCTGTATCAATCATAGCTGTAGCAATAATAGATAAAGATCCTCCATTCTCTATATTTCTGGCAGCTCCAAAAAATCTTTTTGGTCTATGTAATGCATTTGCATCCACACCTCCTGACAAAACTTTTCCAGATGCAGGTGCTACAGTATTGTATGCACGTGCTAAACGTGTAATAGAATCCAACAAAATGACTACATCATGAGAACATTCAACCATTCTTTTTGCTTTTTGTAAAACAATATTAGCCACTTTAACATGTCTATCTGCAGGTTCATCAAAAGTAGATGCAATAACTTCTCCTTTAACATTTCTTTGCATATCTGTGACTTCTTCTGGACGTTCATCAATCAACAATATAATTAAATAAACTTCAGGGTGATTGGCAGCAATAGCATTAGCTATTTCTTTTAATAAAGTCGTTTTTCCTGTTTTAGGAGGAGCGACAATCATTCCTCTTTGTCCTTTTCCTATGGGAGTGAAAAGATCTACTATTCTTGTAGAAAGAGTTGCTTTTTTTTCAGCTAACTTGAATTTTTCATTAGGAAATAATGGAGTTAAATGTTCAAAAGAATCTCTTTCTCTTACAAAAAAAGGAGGACGACCATTGATTTCAAGAATTTTAATTAAGGGAAAATATTTTTCTCCATCTTTAGGAGGACGAACTTCTCCTCTTATTGTATCTCCTGTTTTCATTCCGAAAAGTCTAATTTGAGATTGAGAAACGTAAATATCATCAGGTGATGATAAATAGTTAAAATCGGAAGATCTTAAAAACCCGTAATTTTCTGGCATAATTTCCAATACTCCTTCACTGATTATAATTCCTTCGAATTCATATTCAGGAGTACGATATTTATTAGAAGAAATTTTGTGTGATAACCCTTCGTGGCTATGAGATGATAGTTGAGATTCAGATTTCTCATTTTTTCTCCAATTAGGAAAATTTTGATATTTTTTTTGATACTTTATATCTTCTGATAGCTTTGAATTGGAATTTTTCAAATTTTCTTGAGAAACTAATTTTTTTTTCCCATTATTTATATTTTTTTTTTCAGAAAATGAATTTTTAGATTCTGAGTTTTTTCGAATTTTAAATCCTTTTTTTAAAGGATTTTCTTTTCTTGATGAAGAATGTGTGGAAGTATTTTTGTTATTAAAAATGGAAATGATTTTCTCTAGGAGTTCGTTTTTTCGTAATTGTGTACATTTTTTTAATCCTGAAGAACGAGCAATCTCTTGTAATTCAAAAAGTTTTTTACTTTTTAATTCAGTAATATCAAACATAAAGTGATTGGGTTAGATTTTATATAATATGATGCTTGGCAAATAATATACTTTTTTAGTATAATTATTTTAGAAACGATAAATACAATTATACAAAAAATTAATTTGAACTTGAATAACAAAAATAATAATAAACAATTTAATTTATATGTTATATAGAATACAAACATTATATCTATTTATTTCCATCTTAATTTATTCCGTTTTTCTATATTATTTTCGTACCATTTTCTTTTCTTTAAAAAAAACGATTTCTGTTTTTCTAATTATATGTTTAATTCTATCTATTTTAAGTTTTCTTTTTTTCAAAAAAAAGAAATTTCAAATATTTATGAATCAAATAAATATGCTTATAAACAGCATTCATTTGATTCTTTTTTTTTATCAATCGAATCAATACATTATTCTTAAAAGAGAAATGTCCATTTTTTTCGTATTATTATGTTTTTGTAGCATATGGATTTTGTATATGGCAAATAAGGCAATAAAAAAAGATATAGAATTAATTGATTCCATGAGTAGAATACGATGACTTCCATTCAATGAATTTTAAAATTTTTATTGGAAAAACTGAAAAAAAATGAAAGAATCTTCATTTATTCAAAAATTAGAAGAATTTAAAAAGGAATTTCATGAAATTTCAAAATCTATTATTCAACCTAATATTATATCTGATCAAAAGAAATATAAAATACTATTAAAAAAATATATAAAACTGGAAAAAATAGTTTTCCTTTATGAAAAATACAAAAAAAGACTTGCTTTGCTTCAAGAAGCAAATTTTATATTGAAAAACGATTCAGATGCAGATCTAAAAGAATTAGCCTCCATAGAAAAATACAAAATTTTAGAAAATTTGTCTTCTATTGAAAAAGAATATTATGATCTGATTTTATCAGAAGAAACAACAGAAGATCATAGAAATGCTATTGTAGAACTTCGTTCTGGAACAGGAGGAGATGAAGCATGTCTTTTTGTAGAAGATATATTAAGAATGTATACAATGTATTTTAAAAAATCAGGTTGGAAATATAAAGTTATACATTCTCAAAAAGGAGGAATAAAAGGATACAAAGAAATCATTTTAGATGTAAATGGAAAAGAGGGAGTTTATGGGAATTTAAAATTTGAATCTGGAGTACATAGAGTGCAAAGGATTCCAAAAACAGAATCTCAAGGTAGAGTGCATACATCTGCTATAACAGTAGCCGTACTTCCTAAAGTCAAAGATATAGAGGTAAATATTAATTTATCTGATATCAAAAAAGATACTTTTAGATCTAGTGGATCTGGAGGACAACACGTCAACAAAACAGAATCAGCTGTCCGATTAACCCATATACCCAGTAAAATCACAGTAGAATGCCAAGAAGAACGTTCTCAACACAAAAATTTTGAAAAAGCTATAAATGTTTTACGGTCAAAAATTTATCAAATCGAAAAGGAAAAAAGATTAAAGGAAATATCTATAAAAAGAAAATCTTTGGTCTCTACGGGAGATCGTTCTGTCAAAATACGAACCTATAACTATCCAAAAAGCAGGATCACGGATCATAGAATACACAAATCTATTTATGATCTTGTAGGATTCATGAATGGAAACATTCAAGAAATGATTAATCTTTTAAAACATTTTGAAAAAAAAAAATAATGTCATTTCATTTTCAATGATTTGACAATAGTAGATTTAAATCTATTTTATCTAAAAAATTCGTATTATAATTTCCTTTCAAAAAATCATCGTTTTGCATAAGTTTTCTATGAAAAGGAATAGTAGTTTGGATTCCTTCTATCACAAATTCTTCTAAAGAACGACGCATTTTTTCAATGGTTTCTTTCCTATTTTTTGCTGTAGTGATAATTTTAGCAATCATAGAATCATAATGATGTGTAACAAAATATCCTGCATAAATATGTGTGTCTACACGGACTCCTTTTCCTCCTGGTAAATGCATCTGAGTAATTTTTCCGGGAACTGGTCGAAAATTATGATATGGTTCTTCTGCATTAATTCTGCATTCTATTGAATACATTTTTGGATAAAAATTTTTTTTTCTGGAAAGTTTTTTTCCACAAGCTAAAAATATTTGTTCTTGAATTAAATCTAAACCTGTAATCTCTTCGGTTATAGTATGCTCTACTTGTATTCTTGGATTCATTTCCATGAAATAAAAATTTTTCTTTTGATCTACCAAAAACTCTATAGTTCCTACTCCTTCATAATGAATAAATTCAGCAGCTTTAACTGCTTCTTCACCCATTTTTTTTCTAAGAGATGGAGTTAAAAATGGAGAAGGAGCTTCTTCTACTAGTTTTTGATTTCTTCTTTGAATAGAACAATCTCTTTCGGATAAATGACATGCTTTTCCATATCTGTCTCCTATAATTTGTATTTCTATATGCCTTGGATCTAAAATTAATTTTTCTATATACATATCTTTTTTTCCAAAACATGACCAAGCTTCCTTTTTAGCTTCTTCCCAAGAATTTATTAAACTTTTTTTCTCAAAAACAGATCGTATCCCTTTCCCTCCACCTCCAGAAACAGCTTTAATGATAATAGGATATCCTATCTTGTCTGCAAGATATTCTATATCTTTATAAGAATATTCCGAAAAACAATCAGATCCAGGTAAACAAGAAATTCCAGCTTTTTTCATAGTTTTTTTAGCCGAAATTTTATTCCCCATTTGAATCATATGATTTGGTTTAGCTCCTATAAATTTAATTCCATGTTTATGACACATGGATGAAAAATATGCATTTTCAGACAAAAATCCATATCCAGGATGAATAGCGTCTGCATTTGTAATTTCTGCTGCAGAAATTAAATTTGGAACATTGAGGTAGGATTGATATGGAGGAGGAGGTCCTATACATACAGCTTCATCTGCAAAATAAACATGAAGACTATGTTTGTCTGCTGTAGAATAAACAGCCACAGTTTTTATTCCCATTTCTTTGGCTGTTCGTATTATTCTCAAAGCAATTTCACCACGATTAGCTATTAATATTTTCTTAAACATAAAAGATTAATAATTGGGATCTAAAAGAAATAAAGGTTGATCATAATCAACTGGAGAAGAATCTTCTACAAGAATTTTAACAAGTTTCCCATCGACTTCAGATTCAATATCATTGAATAATTTCATGGCTTCTATCACACAAACTTTTGTTCCTATTTTTATTTTATCTCCTATTTTCACAAAAGGTTCTTGATCTGGATGAGGTTTTCTATAAAATGTTCCTATCATAGGAGATTTTATTGTTAAATATTGATTTCGGTTTTCTTTTTCTATTTTGGAAAATCTATCAGAAAAATCAGAAATAGAGGAAGACATTTTAGAATAAGCAGAATTCCATAAATTTTTTTCATTTTTTCTTATAAATATCCTATTTTTTATATGAATTTTAGTGGTCCCTATTTTAACCCTTATTTCACTAATATTTGATTCTGAAACAAATTGAATAAGTGACTTAATTTTTTTGAAATCCATAAATTTATTATCAGGATCTTTATTCTTCTTTATTATATACAATTTTTCCTCTATAATAGAGTTTTTTTTCATACCAATAAGCGTGATGATATAAATGTTTTTGATTTGTTAAAGCACATTTCACTAATAAAGGCTCTTTGATTTTCAAATGACTTCTTCTTTTATCTCTTCTGGATTTAGATTGTCTTCTTTTAGGATGTGCCATAAAAAATATTAGTTTGTTTAATAAATCACTAATTTAGAAATAAAATTAAATGTGTTAATAATTTTTTTTTATATCTTTATTTTTGAACAGATGTTTTTGTTGTTTTTATTTCTCATGTTTTATGAACCAATTAACTAAACGAAATAAGGATTATTCAAAATGGTATAATGAAATAGTCGTAAAGTCTGGTTTAGCAGAATTTTCGGGTGTACGTGGTTTTATGATTATAAAACCATATGGATACTCTTTATGG
Organism: Blattabacterium cuenoti; assembly: GCF_014251575.1. Lineage (NCBI taxonomy): Bacteria > Pseudomonadati > Bacteroidota > Flavobacteriia > Flavobacteriales > Blattabacteriaceae > Blattabacterium > Blattabacterium cuenoti. Next base: position 134,941 of record NZ_CP059191.1, read on the forward strand.
GAAATCATGAAACAAAAACTAGATAAAATGCTCAAAAATACAGGACATAAAAATGTTTATTTTCCTTTACTAATTCCTAAATCCGATTTTTCAAAAGAAAAAGAACACACTGAGATATTTTCTGAAGGATGTGCTGTGGTTACACATTATAGGTTGAAAAAAAATAAAAATGAATTGGTTCTTGATCCTGAATCAAGATTACGAGAAGAATTAGTAATTAGACCCACCTCTGAAAGTATCATATGGAAAACTTATAAACGTTGGATTCAATCTTATAGAGATCTCCCTATTTTATTAAATCAATGGGGGAATGCATTGAGGTGGGAAATGCGAACCCGTTTATTTCTTAGAACTACCGAATTTTTGTGGCAAGAAGGACATACTGCTCATTCTACGGAAAAAGAGGCCATAGAAGAAGCTAAAAAAATATTAAACATTTATACAGATTTTTCTGAAAATATTATGGCTGTTCCTGTTTTACAAGGAATTAAACCATACATGGATAAATTTTATGGATCCGAAAAAACATATTGTATAGAAGCTATCATGCAAGATGGAAAAGCTTTACAAATTGGTACTTCACATTTTCTAGGACAAAATTTTTCGAAAGCTTTCGATGTTCAATTCACTAATTACAATGGAAAAAAAGAATATGTATGGTCGACTTCTTGGGGTGTATCTACTAGATTAATAGGTGGATTAATCATGTCACATTCTGATGATAAAGGTTTAATCATCCCTCCAAAAATAGCTCCTATACAAATTGTTATTATTCCTATATATAAAGACAAAGAAAAGTTTGGAATTATAAATGATATGGTCCAAAAAATTATAAATATTTTAGAAAAGGAAAGAATACGAGTAAAATATGACAATAGAATAACATTTACTCCTGGATGGAAATTTAATGAATATGAAATGAAAGGAGTCCCTATACGAATCAGTATAGGTCCAAACGAAATCAAAAATGAAAAAGTTGAAATTTTCAGAAGAGATACACATGAGAAAATATATAACATATCTTGGATAAACTTAAAAAATTTGATTCCTAAATTACTTGATGAAATACAAAAAAATATTTACCAAAAAGCCTTAGATAGAATGAAAAAACTAACCATAAAATCAGATCATTACAACGATTTTAAACAAAAAATCAATGATTATGGAGGATTCATTCTTGCTCACTGGGATGGAACAAAAAATACAGGAAAGAAAATTCAAGAAGAAACAGAAGCCACTATACGTTGTATTCCCTTATCTCATGAAAAGGAAAAAGGAAAATGTATTTATTCTGGTACCCCTTCTTTTCAAAGAGTTGTTTTTTCTAAATCTTATTGAAATTTTTTCAATTTTCCTTTAAAACTATTTATCGATGAGTAATTTTTTTTCCGTAAAAAAAGAGTAAATTCTTTTTTTAATCTATCAAATACTGTAACTCCTTCCTTCATCAATTGTGTTCCGATTTGAACAGCTGAAGCCCCACATAATATGTGTTCAAAAATATCTTTTCCAGAAGAAATTCCTCCACATCCTATAATAGAAATATCTTTTCGAAGATAAGTATAAAATTTACGAATATTAGCTAGTGCAAATGGTTTTATAATTGATCCACCAATCCCTCCAAATCCATTTTTGGGTTGTATTACTGCTGTTTCGTTACTCGTATCAACAAAGATTCCGTTGGGTAAGCTATTAATACAAGTAATAAAAATAATAGGAAATTGATTCAAAATTAAAGACATATTCTTGATGTATCCCTCCTTGAAATAAGGAGGAAGTTTAATTCCTAAAGGTTTTTCATTAAATTTAAATACATTTTCTAAAAAACCATAAATTTTGTGTAAATCGTCTCCTAATACTTCTTCTTGAAGATTTGGACAAGATAAATTCAACTCTATAGCCGTAATTTTTGAAGAATAATTAGCTTTTCTAATGAGAAAAAAATTTTCTTCTATAGATAATCCGGATATAGAAAGAAAAACAGGTTTTTTTGTTTTTTTTTCTTCTAAAAAATTTAAATAAAAATCTATTCCAAGATTAGGTAATCCCATGGAATTTATGCTTCCCATATTCCACTCAAAATATCTTGGCTTGATGTTTCCTTTTCTTGGTCTGCTTGTACAGCTTTTTGTGACTATAGCACCAGAAGAACTATCTAAAAGATCGGACAATTCTTGATCTGTAGTACAAAGAGCTCCTGAAGCATTCATAATACATGATGAAAGTTGAATCTCATTTATATGAGCAGAAATATCTATTTTTTTCATAATCATATCAGTCAATTATAATAATATCCAAGTATAAAATTTTTAACTTTACCAAAACAGTTTTTTTTATGGAAGAAAAAGAACAGTTCTTTTTAAAAATTTACAATTTAGGAATCATCAAATTTGGAAATTTCACTTTGAAAAGTGGAATGAATTCTCCCATATATATAGATTTTCGTCCAATAGCTTCTAGACCAGATTTATTAATCAAATTATCAGATTTACTTCTTCATGAAGTTTCATATACTAATTTTGAACTAATTTGTGGAGTTCCTTACGCCGCTTTGCCTATAGCTACAACTTTATCTTTGAGGTCTAATATTCCGTTAATTATTAAAAGAAAAGAAAATAAAGGTTATGGAACCAAGCGAATGATTGAAGGAATTTACAAAAAAGGACAAAATTGTCTTCTCATAGAAGATGTCATAACAAGTGGAGATAGTTTATTAAAAACTGTAATAGATCTTGAAAAAGAAGGATTGATTATAAAAGATATTATGTCCATTCTTGATAGAGAACAAGGAGGAACAGAAAATATAAAAAAAAGGGGATATAATATACGAACTTTATTTCGTATAGGAGAAGTTTTAAAAATGTTAGAAAAAAAACATTTTTTAAAAAAAAAAAAAATACACATGATTCAATTTTTTTTTAGCAAAAAAAATATAAAAAATTTTCAAAACAAACGTATTTCTTATGAAGAAAAAAAAGAAAAAACTTCTCATCCTATAGGAAAAAAACTTATTGAGATTACATTGAAAAAAAAAACCAATCTGATCGTTTCTGCGGATTTAGTACATTCTAAAAATATATTGAAATTAGTCAATTTAGTTGGAGATATCATTTGTGGATTAAAACTTCATGTAGATATTATTAATGATTTTTCATTTTCATTTATAAATTCTCTTAAAAATATTTCTATAGAAAAAAATTTTTTACTACTTGAAGATAGAAAATTGTGTGATGTAGGTCCTACTAATTATCTTCAATTACATTATGGAATATATAAGATTTCTTCTTGGGCGGATATTATCACTGCGCACGTATTTGCGGGTAGTGGGAGTCTACAGAACTTGAATATTCCTTCTAGTATGGGTTTAATTACGATATCTGAAATGTCTTCTTATGGAAGATTGTCCGATGATAATTATATAAGAAAAGCATTAAATATTTCTTTGAAAAACCCGAAAGTTATTGGAACTGTGGCACAAAGAAAAGTAGACGATAGATTATTACTATTTACTCCTGGAATTCATTTTTCTAATTCAAATAATTTAGTAAATAGCTATATTCATCCCACTCAAGCTTTTGAAAAAAATGGAAGTGACTTTATCATTGTAGGAAGAGCTATTTACCAGTCTAACAATCCAAAAATAGCAGCAGAAGAATATAGAAACGCAGGATGGAAAGCGTATGAAAATGGTCTTTGAATGAATTTGTGAGTTTTTTTCAAAAAAATTAATGATACTGATTATATTTTTATTTAATTTGTATGTGTGATTAAGATCTTGTTTTTTTTAGAAAAAAACATGATAACTTATTGTAAACGTGTTCGTTATTTATCGATAAATTCGTAAAAAAGTAAAAATTCTTTAGAATAAATTTTGAATATGGAATGGATAAATTCATTAATTAGTTGTTTTATGATCCTTTTTAGCATTATTGACATATTAGGAAATGCTCCCATTATTATGGGATTCAAATCAAAAGGAAATATAATAGATACTAAAAAAGTTATAATTACTTCTCTTGTTATATTTTTATCTTTCCTATTTTTAGGACAACCTATGCTCAAAATTATTGGAGTGGATGTTCACTCTTTCTCCGTAGCAGGATCTATAGTATTGTTTTTAATTGGTTTAGAAATGATATTAGGGGTGGACTTTCATAAGGTGACAGAAAATGCTCAAACTTCTATTGTTCCAATAGCTTTTCCTCTTATAGCTGGACCAGGATCTTTAACTACCTTAATTTCATTAAGAACAACTTATGACGTAAATGTTATTCTTTTATCTTTGATACTCAACATGATAGTTGTCTATTTTGTGATAGATAGATGCGATTTTATAGCTGAAAAAATAGGAAACAGTGGGTTAGACATACTCAAAAAAATATTTGGAATTGTTTTATTAGCTTTTGCCGTTAAAATTTTTGGAGCAAATGCAGGTCAATTATTTCAACCATAATCTTTTTTTATTTTATTGAAAATTTTTTTAATAGATCTATTTATATCTTGAAATCTAGGAATAGATAAATTTTTGTAAATGAGAATGATATAAAAACTTTTGTTTTTTATATGTTTTTCCAAAATAAATTTATTCAATGAAAAACAAGCTCTTAATAAACGTTTTATTCTATTTCGATGAACCGATTTTTTAAAATTTTTTTTTTACTAAAGTTCCAATTAAATTGATTAATGAATTTTTTTCATAATTTAATAGAAAAACAGAACAAACAGGATCTACCAACAAATATTTTCCATTTTTTATGACTTTATCAAAAATTTTTTTACCTTTTTTTTTCATGTGATAATTCACAATTAATAATTACTAATAAATTCTTCTAATTTGGATACCATTCCTATGGGACCACATACAAATGGAGTTCTTTGATGTAATTTTGTAGGTTCTATATCTAAAATTCGTTTTTTTCCATCAGAAGCCTTTCCACCAGCTTGTTCTGCTAGAAAAGCCATTGGATTGCATTCATAAAGCAATCTTAATTTTCCTTCTGGAGAAGAAGCGGTTTTAGGATAGATATATATTCCTCCTTGTATCATATTTCTGTGAAAATCTCCTACCAAAGATCCAATATATCTTGCCGTATAAGGACGATTTTCTTTTTTTTCTTGGCAATATTTTATAAATTTCCTAATTCCATTAGAAAATTTTGCATAATTCCCTTCATTAATAGAATAAATTTTTTCTTTTTTAGGAAAAAAAAGATTAGGATGAGATAAATAAAAAGTTCCGACTGAAGGATCTAAAGTAAATCCATGAACTCCATTTCCAGTACTATACACCAGTATAGTAGAGGATCCATAAATAATATATCCTGCAAGGATTTGTTGATTTCCTTTTTGCAAAAAATCTTCTATTGTTACATTCATTTGAATAGAAGATTTTCTCATATATACGGAAAATATAGTTCCTATAGATACATTGACGTCTATATTGGAAGATCCGTCAAGTGGATCTATTAAAACAATATATTGATTTTGTAAAGGATTTTCTTTTTTATTATTTATCACTATAAAATCTTTACTTTCTTCGGAAGCTATTCCACAAACTACATTTCTGCTTTTAAAAGATTCAATAAAAGCTTTGTTAGCAAAATCATCCAATTTTTGTTGATTTTCTCCTTGAATATTAGTAACTCCAGAACTTCCTATAATTTCTTCAGTTAACCCCGCTTTATTGACTTCTTTATGAATAGCCTTAGAAGCTAATTTAATAGAACTAAACAATCGCAACAAAGCCTCAGTTGAATACGAGAAACGATCTCTATTTTCTATAACAAACTCTCCTAATGTATACATACATTTATCAGAAAACGCAATACTTTCTACAAAGTAAAAAGATCAGATTATTTTTTCAAATAATATCTATATTTTATTTTTCTAGATAGAATTTTTAGAATATATCAATAAACTTTATAAAGTTATTAAAAATTTCTTATATTTTTATTAAATTTTATTGATGAAAATTCTGCAAGTATCACTTATATTATTATGGCGTGCATGGTTTTTTATTATCAACATATTTTTAATTCCATTATGGGCAGGTGCTTCTATTCCATTCCTTTTTAAAGATAAATATTATCCCATTGTATATTGGTTTCATCAAATGTGGGCTAGAAGCAATCTATTTCTCATGGGGTTTTGGTATGTATTAGAAAAAGATGAAGAAAAGTTAGACAAAAATAAACAATACTTGATTATCAGTAATCACACCTCTATCATGGATATTATGTTAATTTATTCCTTAATGAGAAATCATCCTCTAGTTTTTGTAGGAAAAGCGGAATTAGCTAAACTTCCATTTTTTGGTTTTGTTTACAAAAAAAGCAATATTCTTATAGATAGAAAAAATTTATCTAGTTGTATACAAGTATTTAAAAAAATACAGGATAAAGTAGATTCTGGAAAAAGTGTTTGCATTTTCCCAGAAGGGGGGGTACCTAATCAGTCTGTTTTTTTGGATCATTTCAAGAGTGGTGCTTTTTTTATAGCCATAATCAAGAAAATTTCCATTATTCCCTTTACTATAGCTGATATAAAAACAAAATTTCCTAGTTTTTCTATTATGAAAGGTGGACCAGGAAAAATAAGAATCAAACAACATCATTCTATATCAACAAAAAATTTATCCTTAAAAGATAAAAATGATTTGAAAAAAAAATGTTTCAATTTGATAAAATATCAATTAGAAAAATTTGATCGTGAAAAAGAAAATAATTAAAAATTTTAATATGAATTGTTCGTGAATAAAAAAATTCATATTTATACTGATGGTTCTTCAAAAGGAAATCCTGGACCAGGAGGATATGGAGTTTTTATAGAAACGATTGGAAATTCTTATAATAGAAAAATAATTTCAGAAGGATTTCGTTATACAACGAATAATAGAATGGAACTATTAGCAGTTATTGTCGGATTAGAAGAAATCAAAAAAAGAAAACAAAATATTGTAGTTTTTACTGATTCTAAATATGTAGTCAATCCGATTCAAAACAATTGGATTTATAAATGGAAAGAAAATAATTTTTTTAATAAAAAAAATGTAGATCTATGGAAAAGATTTTTAGATATTTTTCATAAACAATTTATCATTTTTCAATGGATTAAATCTCACAATAATCATTATATTAATGATTATTGTGATAGATTATCTGTAGAAGCTTCTAAAAGAAAAACTCTAAAAATAGATTATGTGTATGAAAAGCAGAATAAATTTTTATAAATAAACAGCATAATTTTTTTGTCTAATCATCTCATACATTATTATAGACACAGCATGACTGACATTTAATGAATCCACATTTCCAAACATAGGAATAGTTATAATTTCATTTGCTTTTTTTAACCAAATATTAGATATTCCTTTATTTTCTGAACCGAAAACAATGGCTAAATTTGAATCACTCAGTTTAGTTTTATATAAATTTTTAGCTTTTTTATGATTACAAAATCCTGTTACTACAATTTTTACTTTATTTTCTTGTAACCAAGAAATGATCGATTCTATTTTTTCTATAAAAATTTTCCTTGTAAAAACACTTCCTAAACTGCATCTGATAACATTAGAATTATAAATGTAAGTTTTCATATTACATAATATAATAATATTAACACCTGCAGCATCAGCTGTTCTTAATATGGCTCCTATGTTACCAGGTTTTTCGATTCCATCTAATATAAGGATTAAAAAATTATCAGTTATTTTTTCGTTTTTTAGTTTATGATCTATCGATGATTCTTCTCTAAATAAAGCAATAATTCCACCTGAATTCTTTCTATATGCTAATTTTTTAAAAATTTTCATACCGATCAAAAAAGTAATAGAATGGTATGATTCAATCATACTATATTCTGTGAATATTTTTTCGCATATAAATATTTTTTTTGGAAAAAAATTGCCTTTTATAGCCATTTCAAATTCTTTTATTCCTTCAACAACAAATTCATTGATATAATTTTTTTTTTATAAATTTTTATTAAATCTTTAATTTTTGTATTTTGTAAACTATGTATTTTTATCATTTTTTCATTTTTGTATAATGGTAAAATTTTATAATAATAAATACGATGACGTAGCGTATATGGAATTGGCTATTGAACGATCAAAATTATCTTTTTGTAAAAAAAAAAAGTAGGAGCTATTATAGTTAAAAATAATCAAATCATATCTTATGGATATAATAGAACTCCAATTGGATTTGAGAATATATGTGAAGAAAAAAATGGACAAACTAAATGGTATGTTATACATGCAGAAGCAAATGCAATATTAAAACTTTCTTATTCTTCCTTATCTTGTGAAGGATCTTCTATATATATTACACATTTTCCATGTCAAGAATGTTGTAAATTGATTTATCAATCTAGGATCATAAAAGTCATATATCTACACAATTATACAAAAAACGATAAAGGAATGATTTTTTTGAACAGATTAAAGATAAAAATAAAAAAACTGCAATAAAACCCAGGTGGCGAAATTGGTAGACGCATTGGACTCAAAATCCAGTGATTTTACATCATGCGGGTTCGAATCCCGCCCTGGGTACAAAAATATTTTAGAATAAAAAATATCTTTGAGCAAGTGGCAAAATATCAGAAGGATTAGATACAATTTTTTCCCCATTTATATAAACATTATAGCTTTTTGGATCCACTTCTAAATTTGGAGTTTCCCCATTTAACACCATATCTTTTTTGGATAAAAAACGACATCCTTTTACTATTTTTATTTGTTTTTTTATTTCATTTTTTTCAAAAAAACCATGATTGATCGCACTCGATGAAACAAAAATACTGCTTAATTTTGGTTCAAAATAACCAAACATTTTACGATACATGAATGGTTGAGGCGTAGGAATGGTAGCATTAGGATCTCCCACACTAGCGTATACAATCATTCCACTTTTTATGACTAATTCCGGTTTGACTCCAAAAAAAGAGGGTTTCCATAATACTAAATCTGCCATTTTACCAACATTTACAGATCCTACATATTCTGATATACCATGACTAATGGCAGGATTTATGGTATATTTAGAAATATATCTTTTTACCCTGAAATTATCATTTTTTTGATTGTCCTCATTAAGAGAACCTCTTTGTTTTTTCATTTTATCAGCTGTTTGCCAAGTTCTTTTCACTATTTCTCCGATTCTTCCCATAGCTTGTGAATCAGAACTAGTCATACTAATAGCTCCCATATCATGTAAAACACCTTCTGCGCTAATAGTTTCAGACCTAATTCTAGATTTAGCAAAAGCTATATCTTCCGGCAAATTAGAATCTAAATGATGGCAAATCATTAACATATCTAAATGTTCATCAATCGTATTGAAAGTATAAGGCATAGTAGGGCTTGTAGATGAAGGCAATATATTAGAATAAGATATTACTTTCAATAAATCAGGAGCATGACCTCCTCCAGCTCCTTCTGTATGATAAGTATGAATGGTTCTCCCTTTAAATGTCTTTAAAGTGTCCTCAATATAACCTGATTCATTTAGTGAATCAGTATGAATATTGACTTGCACATCTAATTTATCAGAAACATTTAAACATTGATCTATAACATAAGGAGTACTCCCCCAATCTTCATGTATTTTGAATCCTCCAGCACCAGCTTCTACTTGTTCAATTAAAGCTTCAGGATGAGAACTATTCCCACTGGCAAGAAAAATAAAATTGATAGGAATATGATCTGTACTTTTTAACATTCTTTGAATATTCCATACACCAGAAGTACAATTTGTGGCTATAGTTCCAGTGGCAGGACCTGATCCTCCTCCGATAATAGTAGTGGTTCCATTTTCTAATGCAACTTCAAATAATTGTGGACATATGTAATGAACATGACTATCTACACTTCCAGCTGTTACAATTAAATTTTCAGAAGAAATAACTTCTGTCCCTGCTCCAATATACATATTTGGAGTCACTCCGTCCATAAAGTATGGATTTCCTGCTTTTCCTATCCCAATTATAACTCCATTCTTGATCCCAAGATCAGCTTTAACAATACCCCAATGATCAACAATGATAGCGTTGGTCAACACTAAATCTAAAACTCCTTCATTTCTTGTAGCAAATGGATGTTGCCCCATTCCATCCCTAATGACTTTTCCTCCTCCAAAAACACATTCATCTCCATAAATAGTATAATCTTTTTCTATTTCAATCCATAAAGATGTATCTCCTAAACGAATTCTATCTCCTTTTGTAGGACCATACATACTGGCATAAGATTCTCTGTCTATTTTTTTCATGTTGTATTTTCTTTTCCTGAAAATCCATAAATTTTTTTTATTCCTCCTATTTCTACTAATATGACTTCTTTTGTTTCTCCTGGCTCAAAACGAACAGATCTTCCAGAAGGAATATCCAATCTATATCCTTTAGTTCCTTCTCTTTCAAAAAGAAGATAAGAATTTGTTTCATAAAAATGAAAATGAGATCCTACTTGAATAGGACGAGTTCCAGAATTAGACACAACTCTCTCTATACGAGACCTTCCAGGTAATAAAACAATATCTTCTTTAAGAAGATCATATTGTCCTGGAATCATATTAGAGTTTTCTTTTCTATTTTTTTTAATAGGTTTAATAGGATTGTGTACAGTGACTAATTTTGTTCCATCAGGAAAAGTCGCCTCTATCTGAACATTATTGAGTAATTCATATACTCCATCCATAACTTGTCCATCATTCAGAATATTTCCAGCTTCATACATAAGTTCTTTTACCGTTTTTCCATCACGTGCTCCTTCCATTACATAATGAGCAATTAAAGCTAAAGATTCAGGATAATTTAATTTTAATCCTCTTTTTAAACGTTTTTTCGCTAATTCTCCAGCCATGTGCAGAAGAATTTTTTCCTTTTCATAATAAGTTAAATGCATACTTTCTTTAAGTTATTTTGATTCATAAACATAATATCGTTGCAAAAACAGTTCTACAAGTTTAAAGTTATGAAATATTATAATAATTTTTTACTGATCATAAAATTTTAAAAAAATAAAAAGAAACACGTCTCCGTAAATTATCATTATTTTTGTTATCATCTTTAATAATGGGAAAATTGTTTTAAAAAATAATTAAAAAATGCAAGTTTTAAAATTTGGGGGAAGTTCCGTTGCTCATTCTGATGCCATCAAACGTATTTGTTCTTTATTAGAAAAAAAACCAAAAGGAAGATATGCCATTGTTGTATCTGCATTAGGAAATATAACTGACCAATTAATACAATGTGGTCAATTAGCTTCTGAAAGAAAAAATATTTATAAAAATATACTAGAAGAAATAGAAATTCGTCATCTAAATATTATCAGAGAATTGTTTCCAATTACTTATCAAAGTCATTTAATTAGTTGGATTAAAAAAAACATAAATGATTTAGAAAGTTTATGCGATGGAATTTTTCAGGTAGAAGAACTTTCAAAACGTTCTTTAGATAAAATCATGAGTTTTGGAGAACTGAGTTCTTCTTTTCTTATTGCGGAAAAATTAAAACAATCTGGATTAGATGCAATTTGTAAAGATAGCAGGGATTTAATTATTACTGATTCTCAATTTGGATGTGCACAAGTGGACTTTATCACAAGTAATCACCATATTATTCAATTTTTTAGAGAAAAAATATCAGAATATATTGTCTTACCAGGTTTTATAGGTTCTACTTTAGAAAACGAAACGACTACTCTTGGAAGAGGAGGGTCTGATTATACTGCGGCTATTTTAGCTTCAGCGATATCGGCTAGTTTGCTTGAAATATGGACTGATGTAAGTGGAATGATGACTGCTAATCCAAAAATTGTGAATCAAGCTTTTCCTATTAAGGAAATATCTTATGAAGAAGCAATGGAATTATCGCATTTTGGAGCAAAAGTGATTTATCCTCCAACGATACAACCTGCCATGAAAAAACATATTCCTATACAAATTAAAAATACTTTTTCTCCTTTAGACCCAGGAACGTTGATTTATATTAGTAAAAACACAAATATAAGTCAACCCGTTACTGGAATATCTGGCATTCAAAATATGGCTTTACTCACTCTTGAAGGAAGTGGAATGGTCGGAATTCCTGGATATTCCAAACGTTTATTTGAAGCATTATCACGTGAAAAAATAAATGTAATATTTATAACTCAAAGTTCTTCAGAGCATTCAATTACCACAGGTATTCATGAAATGGATGTGATAAAAGCAAAAGCTGTAATAGATAGTGAATTTGCTCAAGAAATCCACCATAGACGTATTGATCCATTGAGAATAGAAAAAGATCTTTGTATTATTGCTGTAGTAGGAGATAATATGAAAAATCTTCATGGAACTAGTGGAAAAATGTTCTCTTCTTTAGGAAGAAATAGTATTAATGTTAGAGCTATAGCACAAGGTTCTACTGAAAAAAATATATCAGCTGTTATTAGAAAAACTGATTTTAAAAAGGCATTAAACACCTTGCATGAGGCTTTTTTTGAAAGTCCACCAAAACAAATTAATCTTTTCATTTGTGGAGTGGGAAAAGTAGGAAGTAAATTACTTGAGCAAATAGATCAACAACAAAATTATCTCTTAGAAGAATTAAAACTTCAAGTTAGAGTAATAGGATTAGCCAACAGCAAAAAAATGTATTTTAATAATCATGGAATGAATTTAGGTCATTGGGAGAAACATCTAAACCAAGATGGTCACAAAATGAATATATATTCTTTTATGGAGGAAGTTTGGAAATTTAATCTAAGAAATAGTTTATTTGTTGATAATACAGCTAGTGAAGAAATGGCTATGACCTATGATAAATTCTTAAAAAATGGAATCGGTGTTATTACCTGTAATAAAATAGCTTGTTCCTCTGATTATGATCATTATAAAAGATTAAAAACACTTTCTAGACATTTTAAAGCTCCATTTCTATTTGAGACTAATGTAGGAGCCAGTCTTCCAGTCATTAGTACACTGAATGATCTTATCAATAGTGGAGATAAAATTAATAAAATAGAAGCTGTTTTATCAGGAAGTTTAAATTTTATATTCAATCATTTTACAGGAAAAAAATCATTTTTAGAAGTCGTCAAAGACGCTCAATTGAAAGGATATACAGAACCTGATCCTCGTATTGATTTAAGTGGATTAGATGTTATGCGAAAAATCCTTATTTTAGCAAGGGAATGTGGTTCTACATTAGAACTGAGTGATATTCATCAAAAATCTTTTCTTCCTGAAACCTGTTCAAAATCCACTTCTATAGAAAATTTTTATAAAGAATTAGATAAATACAGAGACTATTTTTTTAAAATTAGAAATGAAGCAGAACAATATAAAAAACGTTTGCGTTTTATTGCTCGTTATGAAAATGGAGTTCCTTCTGTAGGTTTAGAATCAATTAAACAAAGTCACCCATTTTTTCAACTAGAAGGAAAAGATAATATGGTTTTATATAACACATATCGTTATTCTGAACAACCTCTTATCATAAAAGGAGCAGGTGCTGGAGCAGAAGTTACTGCATCTGGAGTTTTTTCAGATATTATTAAAGCTACTAAATAAAAATCATGAAGGGGATTAAAATATTTTCACCAGCTACTGTTGCTAATCTAGCTTGTGGCTTTGATGTTATTGGATTAGCTTTGGATCTTCCAAAAGATGAAATTTTTTTGTATAAATCCAATAATCCAGGAATACGTATTAAGAGAATACATGGAACATCGTTGCCAAACGATCCAAAAAAGAATGTAGCTTTTGTAGCTTTACAGTTTTTGTTAAAAAAATATCAACAAAAGCAAAGATTTGAAAAAGAAGAAAAAATAGGATTCGAAATAGAATTAATTAAAAATATCCATCCTGGAAGTGGAATAGGATCTAGTGCAGCTAGTGCTGCAGGAATCGTTTATGGAGCTAATGTATTATTAGGAAATCCTTTTAATACCATACAGTTAATACGTTTTGCTATGGAAGGAGAGCGTGTAGCAAGTGGAACAGCTCATGCTGATAATGTCGCTCCTGCTATTATGGGAGGAGTTACCTTAGTAAGAAGTTATAAACCATTGGATATCACTAAATTGCATTATCCAAATGAATTGTGGGTAAGCATTATACATCCACAAATTGAAATAAGAACATCGGATGCAAGAGAAATTCTAAAACAAAAAATATTAATGACAGATGCTATTCGACAATGGGGAAACATAGGCGCATTAGTTGCAGGTTTGTATCAAGAAGATTATGGTTTAATAAGCAGATCTCTAGAAGATGTGATAGTTGAACCTATACGAGCGATGCTCATTCCAGCTTTTTATGAATTAAAAATTAGATGTAAAGAAATAGGAGCTTTAGGTGGAGGTATTTCTGGTTCAGGCCCCTCTGTTTTCATGTTAAGTAAAGGAAGCCATATTGCGAAAAAAGTTACTGAAGTCATGAATCGTGTCTACTCTCCATTAAAAGTTGATTATAAAACTTATACTTCTCCTATTAATCAACAAGGAGTAAAGTGGTCTAAAATTCTTTGAAATAAGAATGGATAATAAATAAAAATAGTTTTTATGTTGTATCATAGTTTAAAAAATCATATAGATTTAGTTTCTTTCGAAGATGCTGTTTTAAGAGGTTTAGCTCCGGATGGTGGATTGTACATCCCTGAATGTATTCCTAAACTAACCCCTCAATTTATTTATAACCTTTCTAGGTATGATATTTATGAAATTGCTATGACTGTAATCAAGCCTTATATCGGGAAATCCATACCAGAAAAATCTATCTATAATATTATTCATGATACTTTAAATTTCTCTTTTCCATTGCAAAAAATTCATGATAATATTCACGTATTAGAGCTTTTTCATGGACCTACTTTAGCTTTTAAAGATGTAGGAGCTGAATTTATGGCAGGGTGTTTAAGTTTTTTTTCCGAAAGAATAGGAAAAAATGTAACAGTTTTAGTAGCTACTTCAGGAGATACTGGTGGTGCTGTAGCTAAAGGTTTTTATAAAAAACCTGGAATAGAAGTCATTATTTTATATCCATATAATGGAATTAGTTCTTTGCAAGAAAGACAAATTACTACATTGGGTAACAATATTTTAGCCTTAGAAATTGATGGAAATTTTGATGATTGTCAAAAAATGGTTAAAAAAGCCTTTTTAGATAAGGAAGTACAAAAAAAATATATATTAACTTCTGCTAATTCTATTAATGTAGCGAGATGGCTCCCCCAAATGTTCTATTATTTTTTAACTTATCAACAAATAATAGAAGATCCGATAGATTTAATTTTTTCAGTTCCTAGTGGAAATTTTGGAAATATCTGTGCAGGAATAATGGCTGAAAAAATGGGATTACCAATCAAATTTTTTGTTGCTTCCACAAATGTTAATGATACCATTCCTAGATTTTTGAAAACTGGAAAATATAATCCACTTCCAGTAAAAAAAACCATATCAAATGCTATGGATATATCTGATCCTAGCAATTTTTCTAGGATATGGTATTTATACGAAAAAAATATGTCTCAATTAAGAAAAAAACTTTATTCCTATCAATTTACGGACAAAGAGACTCTAGACATTATAGAGATGGTATGGAAAAAATACAAGTACATGCTTGATCCACATGGAGCTATTGGTTATTTAGGCCTTAGAAAATATTTACAAGAAGTTAAAAATACTTCATCTATAGCGATTTTTTTAGAAACTGCTCATCCAATTAAATTTATAGATGACATGCCTCTTTTTTTACGAAAAAAAATTCTTATTCCTAAGAAACTGGAAATATTTTTAAATACGAAAAGAAAAAAACAAAAAATATCACTATCCAATGATTTCAATGTTTTTAAAAATTGGTTATTGGAAAGAAAATGAAATTTTTAAACAGCAACGTCCCCCTTAATATGAGGAAAAGGATTATAGTCTTTCAATTGAAAATCTTTAAAACGAAATTCAAAAATATTTTTTACTGAGGGATTGAGGATCATTTTTGGAAGTGGTCTTGGAGTTCTTTTCATTTGTAATTTTATTTGTTTGATATGATTATTATAAATATGAGCATCACCTATAGTGTGAATTAATTCTTTTTCTTTTAAATTAAGAGTTTTAGCTAACATAATGAGTAGCAAAGCATAAGAAGCTATATTAAAAGGCAAACCTAGAAAAATGTCTGCACTTCTTTGATATAATAGCAACGATAATTTTTTTTCAAGTACATAGAATTGAAATATCAAATGACAGGGAGGAAGTGCCATATTTTTAATCATTCCTACATTCCAAGAAGAAACAATCAAACGTCGTGAATTGGGGTTAAATTTGATCTCTTCTATAAGATTAGCTATTTGATCAATAAAATGTCCATCATATGTAGGCCATTTTCTCCATTGAAATCCATATATTGGACCCAATTCTCCATTTTTATCTGCCCATTCATTCCATATAGAAACTTCATTTTCTTTTAAATATTGTATATTTGTGTCTCCTTTCAGAAACCATAATAATTCATAAATAATAGATCGTAAATCTAATTTTTTTGTGGTCAAAAGAGGAAATCCTCTTTCTAAATCGAATCTCATTTGATATCCAAATATACTTATTGTGCCTATTCCAGTACGATCTTTCCTTTTTATACCGTTTTTTAATACGTTTTTTAATAGATTTAAGTATTGTTTCATAATCCTAAGTATTATTTTTTAATTTAATTTTAAGAGTATTTTTGCATAAAAAAATATAACTATGAATCAAAAGGTTCTCTTCTTTTCTACAAGAAGTGGGTTAAAATTATCAGAAAATATAGCTTCTTATTATGGTACTTTTCTTGGAAAAGTACGATTTTTAGAATTTAGTGATGGTGAATATACTCCTTGTTTTGAACAATCTGTTCGTGGATCTAAAGTTTTTTTGATTGGTTCTACTTTTCCTCCAGTAGACAATTTAATGGAATTGCTATTGATGTGCGATGCAGCTCGTAGAGCTTCCGCTCATAATATAACACTTGTTATACCATATTTTGGATGGGCTAGACAAGACCATAAAGATAAACCTAGAACTCCTATTGCTGCAAAACTTATAGCAAATTTAATGGTAGCTTCAGGAGCAACTAGAGTCATGACCATGGATTTGCATGCAGATCAAATTCAGGGATTTTTCGATATACCTGTAGATCATTTGTATGCATCTAGAATATTCATTGATTATATTAAAAAATTAAACATGGATCAACTAACTATTGCCTCTCCAGATATGGGAGGAGCTAAAAGAGCTAGAAGTTATGCTGGTTATTTGGGAACAGATGTAGTTATTTGTTATAAAGAAAGAAAAAAAGCAAATGAGATTGAATTTATGAATCTTATAGGAGATGTTAAAGGAAAAAATATCATACTTATAGACGATATGGTAGATACCGCTGGTACTCTAACAGAAGCTGCTAACTTAATAAAAAAACAAGGAGCTAAAAGTGTACGTTCTATTGCTACTCATCCAGTTTTATCAGGAAATTCATATGAAAAAATAAATCAATCATCACTTGAAGAATTGGTGGTAACAGATACTATTCCTATAAACAGAATCAAATCCAATGATAAAATCAAAGTTTTATCTTGTGCTCCACTTTTTGCTGAAGTCATGCAATCTGTACATAAAGACGAATCCATTAGTAATAAATTCGTGATATGAAATATATAAATATATACGGTCAAAAAAGAAATGTTGGAAAAAAAGCTGCTCATTCTATTCGACTTTCTGGAAAAATACCATGTATTTTGTATGGAAAGAATATGAATATTCCATTTTTCGCTTCATTAGAAAGTATAAAAAAAATAGTGGAGACAACGGAGGTATATGAAATAATTATTCAAATAGATAATCAAAATATAAATGCAGTTAAAAAAGAAATACAATTTGATCCTATTAGTGACAAAATATTACATGCAGATTTTTTTAAAATTGATAAATCAAAGCCTATTGTCTTGGAAATTCCTGTCAAATCTTTTGGAAGACCTATTGGAGTTTCTAAAGGTGGAGAATATTATTCTCCAATTAGAAAACTTAAAGTCAAAGCTTTTCTATCTAATATTCCAGAATATATAGAATTAAATATTGGTTCTCTAGACATAGGAGACAGAATAACAGTTGAAGATCTATATAACGATCAATATGTTATATTGCATCCATCTCACACACTTATAGCAAGAGTGAAAAATTCACGAGTAAATATTAAAAGTTCTCAAGAAGATAAAAAAGAAGATAAAAAAGAAGATAAAAAAGAAGATAAAAAAGAAGATAAAAAAGAAGATAAAAAAGAAGATAAAAAAGTAAAAAATAAATAATGTCTTTTATAAAAGATCTTTTTTTTATGAAAATAGCTTTAAAAGAAGCTTTTATTGCTTTTCATAAAAATGAAGTTCCTATAGGTGCTGCAATAACATATGAAGATGTGGTTATAGCAAAAGCTCATAATTTAACTGAAACTTTCAGTAACATCACCGCACATGCAGAAATGTTGGTAATCGATTTAGCTTCTAATTATTTGAAAAATAAATACATAAAAAAATGCACATTATATGTCACTCTAGAACCATGTATTATGTGTGCAGGAGCTTTATTTTGGTCTCAAATAGGAAGAGTAGTTTGTGGAGCTTCCAATAATTCTAGAAGAGGATTTTTGTATTCTGGTATTAAATTACATCCAAAAACTAAATTTGTATCTGGAATTATGAAAAATCAGTGTAGAGCTCTGATCCAAAAATTCTTCCTTTTTAAAAGAATTCATAAGCATGAAAAAAATTAAATAAGTGCCTTTTTTTTTATTTTAAGTTTCAAAATAATCGGTAAAGTTGTAGTAAATACGATTAATAAAATAATCCACTCAAGATGATTTTTTAATTCAGGAAAACTTTTATCTAGATAATGTCCAGACAACATAATAGAAAAAGTCCAAGAAAGTGCTCCAATAATATTATATATCATAAATTTTTTGAAATCAATGCGGATTGCTCCTGCTACAATAGGAGCAAAAGAACGAAACATTGGAAGAAAGCGACTCATAATTAATGCAGTTGTTTTGTATTTATTATAAAATAATTTTGCCAAAATAAGATGTTTTTTCTTAAAAAAAAAGGAATCCTTTTTTTTATATAATAATTTCCCGGATTTATATCCTAACCAGTATCCTTGCATGTTTCCAAGAGTAGCTACAACCGCTACAATTAAAATGATGACAAAGAAAGGAACATCATAAAAATTTTTGCATAAATCTTCTCCAAAAATTCCAGCAGTAAACAACAAAGAATCTCCTGGCAAGAAGAATCCTATGAAAAATCCTGTTTCTGCAAAAACTATTGCTAAAAGAATAAACAAAGCTGTTTTTCCAAAATATAAAAATATCCATCTAGGATTGAATAAATGCTGAAAAAAATCCCAAAAATCAGACATTTTACAAATATGAGAAACAAAATTCAATATTTCCATTTTTTATAAAGAAAAAAACCTAAAAAAAATATTTATTTTCATACTCAAAAAATATGTTTTTTATGGAGTGTTTATTCAAATTTATTAATATTTTAGGATGGATCCCTAATATATTTTTTTTAATAGTAGGTTTTATTTTTTTGCTTTTTTGGTTATACAAAATATTTCATTTTATTGATTAATAAAAAATTAGTTAATTTTGTTGGGTGAAGCTAAATGAATGCGAATGAAAAATAGCGATAGAGTGGGTTTCATATATTTTCGTGAAAAAGCTTATGAAATACTAGAAAATTATCTCCTTAACCAAATAGATTCCATAAAAAATACATTTATTTTGTTGGATGATAGAACTCATAAACATTGTCTTCCTATTCTTTTATCTCATATAGATTTTTTAAAAAAATCTAATTTGATTCAGATAAAATCAGGAGAAAAAGAAAAAAATATTCATACATGCATTCAAATATGTAAAAATCTGGAAAAATTTAAAGCAAATAGAAAAAGTTTAATCCTAAACTTAGGAGGAGGAGTTATAACAGATATAGGTGGATTTGTAGCTTCTATATTTAAAAGAGGAATTCGTTTTGTGAATATTCCTACTACTTTATTAGGAATGGTAGATGCTTCTGTGGGATACAAAACAGGTGTTAATTTAGATTCTATTAAAAATGAAATAGGATCTTTTTATATTCCGGAATTTTTAATTATTGATACTCATTTTTTGAAGACTCTTCCTAAAAAAGAGATTATTTCTGGAATGGCTGAAATGTTTAAACATGGTTTAATAGCGGATAAAGATTTTTGGATAAAAATGAATCAAATAAAAGATATAAATAATATAAATCAATGGGATCATTTAATTCATCAATCTATATTAATAAAACAGAAAATTGTGGATTTAGACCCTAAAGAAAAAGGATTAAGAAAAATACTTAATTTTGGACATACCATTGGACATGCTTTGGAAAGTTATTTTCTGAATACGGAAAAGATATTACACGGGATAGCTGTGATCATGGGAATGATCTGTGAATCTTGGATTTCTTACAAAATTAATGGTTTATCTATTTCTGATTATGAAAATATTAAATCAAAATTTTCTGCATTATATCCAATGCAAAAAAAATTTTTTGATTTAGAAGATTCAGAAATCGAAAAAATATTGATGATCATGGAATATGATAAAAAAAATGAGAATAACAAAATTCAATTTTCTTTATTAAAAGAAATAGGAAAATGTTCTTATAACTGTCAAGTTCCACATTCCTTGATCAAGGAATGTTTTTTTAACTAAACATTTTTTATTAATTTATTAATATTCTTTATATTAAAATTAAGTAAATCTCATAAAAAATGAGTGAAAAAGAAAAATTAGTTCCCATCAATATCGAAGATGAAATGAAATCATCTTATATAGATTATTCTATGTCTGTTATTGTGTCTAGAGCTCTTCCTGATGCAAGAGATGGATTAAAACCTGTACATAGAAGAGTCCTTTATGGGATGTATAGATTAGGAATTTTATCTAATAGTTCCTATAAAAAATCGGCTCGTATTGTTGGAGAAGTTTTAGGAAAGTATCATCCACACGGAGATGTTTCGGTTTACGATACAATGGTTCGTATGGCTCAAAAATGGACTCTTCGTTATCCATTAATAGATGGACAGGGGAATTTTGGTTCATTAGATGCAGATCCTCCTGCAGCTATGCGTTATACAGAAGTCAGAATGAAACAAATATCTGAAGAAATGTTATTGGATATCAAGAAAAAAACAGTAGATATGCAATTTAATTTTGATGATTCTTTAGAGGAGCCAACAGTTTTGCCTACACGGATCCCTAATCTTTTGATCAATGGATCTTCTGGTATTGCAGTTGGAATGGCTACTAATATTCCTCCTCATAATTTAAAAGAAACTATAAATGCTATTTGTGCTTATATAGACAATAACAATAATTTATCTGTAGAACAGATTATGAAATACATTAAAGCTCCGGATTTTCCGACAGGAGGAATCATTTATGGATACGATGGAGTTAAAAATGCTTTTCAAACCGGAAAAGGGCGTATTGTTTTGCGTGCAAAAGTTCATTTAGAAGAAATTCAGGGGAGACAATGTATTGTAGTAGATGAAATTCCTTATCAAGTAAATAAAGCTGATATGATAACTAAGACTGTAGGATTAATGAAAGAAGGTAAAATGGAAGGGATCTATCAAATTCGTGATGAATCGGATAGAAATGGATTGCGTATTGTTTATATTCTTAAGCAGAATACAAACCCTCACATTATATTGAATAAATTATTTCAATATACTTCTCTACAAATTTATTTCAATGTCAATACTATAGCTTTAGTTAATGGGAAACCTCTTCAATTAAATATAAAGGATCTTATTCAACATTTTGTAGAACATCGACATGATGTTATTATTCGTCGTACTAAATACGAATTAGAAAAATGGAAAAATCGTGTTCATATATTGATAGGATTTTTTAAAATATTAGATCATTTGGATCTGATGATCCAACTGATTAAAAAATCTAAAAATCATCATGATGCTTGTTATACATTGATTAAAAGATTTAAAATATCAGAAGATCAATCTAAATCTGTTTTAGATATGCGTTTACAAAATCTTACCTCTTTAGAGCTAGAAAAACTGAAAAAAGAATATGACGAACTTGTAAAAAGAATAGAATTTTTTCAAAATGTTTTGGTTCAATCTTCTATAAGAACCAAAATTATCAAAGAAGAACTTTTAGATATCAAAAAAAAATATCAAGATTCACGTAGAACACAGATTGATTATTCAGGTAATAAAGTACATATAGAAGATTTAATTGAAAACGAACAAGTGGTTCTTACTATTTCCCATGCTGGTTATATCAAGAGAACTTCTTTATCAGAATACAAACGTCAAGGAAGGGGTGGGGTAGGAAATAGAGGAGCTACAGCCAGAGAATCTGACTTTTTTAAACATTTACTTATAGCAACGAATCATCAGTATCTGCTTTTTTTTACAGAAAAAGGAAAATGTTTTTGGTTAAGAGTATATGAAATTCCAGAAGGATCCAAAATTTCTAAAGGAAGAGCAATTCAAAATATTATTCGTCTTCAACAAGATGATAAAGTTAATGCCTATATATTAACGGGAGATCTTACCAATAAAGAGTACGTTAAAGATTATTATGTAATGATGGTTACTCAAAAAGGTTTTATTAAAAAAACATCTTTAGAAAATTATTCTAGACCCAGAAAAGATGGAATTAATGCCATCGTAATTCGTAAAGGAGATTCTTTATTAGAAGCTATTTTAACCAAAGGAGATAGTCATGTTTTTATTGCTGTAAAAAGTGGAAGAATTATTCGTTTTTCAGAAAAGAAAGTAAGATCAACTGGAAGAACTTCTTCTGGAGTAATAGGAATTAATTTTACAGTTAAGACTGATATAGTGATTGGAATGATATGTGTGGATGGAAAAGAAAAAGCACATTTGTTGGTAGTTTCTGAAAAAGGATTTGGAAAAAGGTCCCATCTAAAAAATTATCGTATAACTAATCGTGGTGGAAAAGGAATAAAAACAATAAATATTACTCAAAAAACAGGTGATTTAATTGCTATCAAACATGTTACCGATCAAGATGATTTGATGATCATTAAAAAATCAGGAATTATTATACGTATACCTGTGTCAGACATAAGAGTTATGGGAAGAACGACTCAAGGTGTTAGATTAATTAACTTAAAAGAAAACGATGCTATAGCTGATGTAGCAAAAGTTTATAAACCTATTATGGGGTTTCATTAAAATCACGCAAAATATTAACACATTCTGAGACTAAAAAATCTTTTATCAAATTTTTTTTCCATTCTTGTTGTTCTTTCATTTCTGATTCTTTTTCATTTAAAATAATTTTATAAGAAGGAGGAAAAGCTCGTAATCCATATATATTCAAATAATTTTTTAGTTTCTGAAAATTTTCATTTCTTTTTTTTATTTTTTTATTCTCAAAATAGAATTTTTTCCAGTTTAAAGAAAACTGTTTCTTTTTTGAAAAATTTTTTTCTAATAATTGTATAGTTTTATTAATATTCGTTAAATTCTTATTTTTATTCAAACGGTTAATGCTTTTAAGCTTGACATTTTCTAAGTTATTTATTTTATTTTGATTCCAATAGTGAAAAGAAATGGGATCTACATTATCCCATTTCATAGAATTGGGTTGATTTTTTTCCATAAGTTTTAAAGATATATTACTTATATCACTCGGGATCACTATATCTGAATTAACTCCTTTTAATTGAGTCGAACTTCCATTTACACGGTAAAATTTGTTAATGGTAAATTTTAAAGCTCCAAATTCTTTATTGGAAAAGAAAAATCGATTTAATGGATAAATAGTTTGAACTGTTCCTTTTCCATATGTTTGAGAACTACCAACAATAATTCCTCTTTTATAATCAGCTATAGCTGCTGCAAGAATTTCAGAAGCAGACGCTGATAGTTCATTAACAAGAACTACAAGTGGACCTGTCCATAGGATTTCTTCATGATTATTTATTAATATCTTTTTTTTCTTATGAGATTGACCTATTTGTACTATGGGGACTTTTCCCAAAAAAAAACCAGCAATTTCTATTACAGTATCTAAAGAACCTCCTCCATTATTTCTGATATCTATAATGAGACCTTTTATATTTTCCTTTTTTAATTTTTGAATAATTTTTTTCATATCTTTAGCTGCATTTCTTCCATTTTTGTTTTCAGGATTAAAATAAAATTCAGGCAAATAGATCAACCCATATTTATTTTCATTTTTATCCAATATCATAGCACTTTTTGCAAAAATTTCTTTCTTCTCTATAACATCTCTGGTTAAGATTATTTCTTCTATAGAACCATTCTTTTTTTGAAGAGTTAATTTGACTTTGCTTCCTTTTTTTCCTCTAATCAAACGAATTGAATTTTCCAATAATAAACCTACAATATTTTGAAACTCAGAATTGATATCTTTTGCTACTCGTATAATTTTATCTCCTACTTCTATTTTTTTGCTTTTCCATGCTGGAGCACCAACAATAAGTTTAACAACAGTAGGGTATCCCTTATCATCTTGTAACTCAACCCCTATTCCTTCTGTTTGTCCAGATATGTTTAAATCAAAAATTTCTTTTTCTTTAGGAGATAAATAACGAGTATGAGGGTCATATTGGGAAGTTATAGTATTTACATACATAGAAAACCAGTCAAATTCTTTTTTTCTTTTTAATTTTCTTAAATATTCCAGAATATATTCTTCCACTTTTTTTCTAGATATTTTCTCTTCATGAAGAAATGCATTTTTCCAAATTTTTTGTTTCGAAATCTTTAATTTTTTTTGGTTGATAGAAGTTATAATTTCTAGTAAAGTCAAATATTTTAAATATTTTCTCCATTTTTCAATCCATTCTTGATGATTTTTTGGATAATAAATATCATTTACTCCAATAAAATACATTTCTTCTTTATTAAAATCAAAAGGTTTTTTTAATATTTGAAAACATATGGATTCCACTTCTTTTATTCTTTGATAAAAACGCTTGATAATAATATTGAAAAACGTAGTATCTCCATGAATCCAAAAATCATCTATTTTATTTTTATACAAAGACAAATCTTCTATATCTTTTTGCATAAAAAAACGTTTTTGATTGTCTAATTTTTCAAAATATTTATTATATACTTTTTGTGAAAAATCATTATTAATAGAAATGGGATTTGGATGCAAAAAGTGAAGTGTTTTATATATTGTTTTGAGTATTAAATGATTTTTTTCTTGTTCTCCATTAGGAGAACAAAAACTCAATAAAAAAATGAAAATGAAACCAATTATTATGTACTTAAGTTGTTTGATTTTAGAAATCACAATTATGTTTTTGTTTGATAAATAGTAGTAAAATTATTATATAAATATCTTTTTTCTGTAAAAAAATGAATAAAAAACCAATTATTTTAGTTACAAATGATGATGGTATTATAGCTCCAGGTATTAGAGCACTTATTCATGCTATGAATCTTTTAGGAGACGTGTATGTTGTTGCTCCAAATAAGCCTCAATCTGGAGTGGGACATGCCATAACTATGGATACTGTGTTGTACTGCGATTCTGTAAAAATAGATAATGGAAATCAAAAAGAATGGGAATGTTCAGGGACACCGGTAGATTGTGTAAAATTAGCTATTAATAAAATTCTTCCAAGAAAGCCTGATATTTGTGTATCAGGAATTAACCATGGATCAAATTCTTCTATAAATATCATGTATTCTGGGACAATTTCCGCTGTTATTGAAGCTAGTATAGAAGGAATTCCATCTATAGGATTTTCTCTTTTGGATTTTGATTGGAATGCTGATTTTGAACCATCAAAAAAATATGTTTATAGAATTGTCAAAAAAATACTTTATAATCCTATTCCAGAAAAAATAATTAGTCTGAATGTTAATATTCCAAATTTGAAAAAAGAACAAATCAAAGGAATTAAAATATGTAGACAAGCAGGATCTAAATGGAAAGAAAGTTTTGATAAACGATCTAATCCAAAAGGAAGAACTTATTATTGGTTAGTAGGCGATTTTGTTAATCTTGATGAAAAAATAGATACAGACGAATGGGCATTAAAAAACGGATATGTTTCTATTGTTCCTATTCAATTTGATTTAACAAATTATCCTATATTAAATATTTTAAAATCCTGGAATTTTATATTATTCTTTTGGATCCATATCATTTTGAATATGAACATTAAAATATATAGCCAGTGTCATCTTTTTTAGAAGAATCTTTAAATCCAAAAAAAATTAAAGATTTTGTTGGACAACATGATATATTGGAAAATTTAAAGATTTTTATTTTGGCCGCTAAAAAAAGAAAAGACGCTTTAGATCATATTTTGTTTCATGGGCCTCCAGGATTGGGAAAAACAACACTTGCTCATATTGTAGCTAATGAATTATGTGTTAATCTTACTGTTACTTCAGGATCTGTTTTAGATAAACCAGGAGATTTAGCTGGATTACTAATTCATTTAAAATTAAATGACGTCATTTTTATTGATGAAATTCATCGTCTTTCTCCAATAGTTGAAGAATATTTGTATTCGGCTATGGAAAATTACAAAATAGATATTATTATAGATTCTGGATCTAACGCTAGATCAGTACAAATAGATTTATCTCCTTTTACTTTAATAGGTGCAACTACCAGATCTGGATTGCTTACAGCACCTATGCGATCTAGATTCGGTATCAATTTCCGTCTTGGTTATTATGAAAAGAAATTATTGAAAAATATTGTAAATAGAAGTGCAAGAATACTAAATATTCCAATTACGGAAGAAGCTTCTTATGAAATAGCTAATAGAAGTAGAGGGACTCCACGTATAGCTAACGCTTTACTTCGTAGAATTCGCGATTTTGCACAAATAAAAGGAAATGGGACTATTGATCTCAATATATGTAATTTAGGATTACAATCTCTTAATGTAGATAAAAATGGATTGGACGAAATGGATAACAGAATCCTTTTATCTATTATAGATCATTTTAAAGGAGGACCTGTTGGAATTAATACTATAGCGACAGCTGTTAGCGAAAATTCAGATACGATAGAAGAAGTTTATGAACCTTTTCTTATCAAAGAAGGATACTTAATTAGAACACCTAGAGGAAGAAAAGCTACAAAATTAGCGTATCAACATTTAAAACAAAATCTAAAAAAAAAATGAAATATTTTTTATTATCTGCTTATAAAAATTAACTTTGTTGAAAACTATCAAAATGTATAAAAGTCATGCCTTCAAATGTTATTGTTGGTCTCCAATGGGGTGACGAGGGAAAAGGAAAAATCACAGATTTACTTTCTAAAAATTCAGATTATGTAATCCGTTATCAGGGAGGGAATAATTCAGGTCATTCTATTCATGTTAAGAATCATTATTTTATTCTTCATTTAATTCCTTCTGGAGTTATTTATTCTAATGTAAAATGTATAGTTGGACCTGGAGTGGTTGTTGATCCTAAATCTTTTATTAAAGAAATACAGGATTTAGAATCAATGAATATTGACACATCCAAAGTCTTTTTAGCAAAGAGAGCACACGTAACTATGCCTTATCATCGTTTGATAGATCAATATAAAGAAGAGGCATTATCTGATCAGTCTATTGGAACGACACATCGTGGAATAGGACCGACTTATGAAGATAAAACAGGACGTATGGGAATACGTGTATTAGATTTTTTAAATTTTAATAATTTTTATCAAAAACTAAAATATAATATAGATTTCAAAAATGAGATTATTACAAAAGTTTATAAAAAAAAACCTATTGTTTTTGAATCTATTTATGAAGAATATATAGAATATGCAAAAGTTCTTTCTAATCGAATCATAGATGCTGTTCATGAAATTCATGATGCTTTTCATAATGAAAAAAAAATTCTTTTTGAAGGAGCTCAAGCGATGTTATTGGATATTAACTATGGAACATATCCATATGTAACTACTTCTTCTACTTCCACAGGAGGTGTATGCATAGGATCTGGAGTTCCTCCTAATTTTTTAGGAAATTTTATAGGAGTAGCAAAAGCATATTGTACACGTGTAGGATTTGGTCCTTTTCCGACAGAAATTAAGAGCGAAATAGGTCATGTAATACGTCAAAAAGGAAATGAATATGGAGCGACAACAAAACGTCCAAGACGATGTGGATGGTTGGATTTAATAGCTCTTAAGTATTCTTGTATGATTAATGGTATTAATCATTTGATTATCACTAAATTAGATATATTAAGTGAATTAGAAGTTATTAAAGTATGTGTAGAATACAAATATAATGGAAAAGGGATAAAACTTTTTCCAGCAAATATAGAAAAAAATATGAAGGGTGTTTATGTAGATTTTCCTGGTTGGAAAAAAAACATATCTCACATTCGAGAATATGAAGATTTACCGGATAATTGTAAGAAATACATTAAATTTATTGAGAATTATCTAAATTTAGAAGTATTATTAATTTCTGTAGGTTCTGAAAGAAATCAGAACATTATTAAAAATAAATATTCATTTTTTAAAATTTTTTATTAAAAAATATTTTTTTGTGAAAGAATATAAAAATCCTTTAGTCGAACGATATAGTAGCAAAGAAATGTTATATAATTTTTCTCCAAAAAAAAAATTTACTACTTGGAGAAAATTATGGTTGTATTTAGCAGAAATACAAAAAGAAATAGGATTAAATATTAGCGATGAACAAATTCATGATTTGAAAAATCATTTATTTGATATTGATTGGGATAGGGTTTCTTTTTATGAAAAAAAATTTCGTCATGATGTTATGGCACATTTGTACGCTTTTGGAGAGAAGGCTATTAAAGCGAAACCTATTATTCATTTAGGCGCTACAAGTGCGTTTTTAGGAGATAATACAGATCTTATTTTGATTCGTGATGGATTGGATATTTTACTTAAAAAATTAATTAATGTCATTTTTCGTATTAGGAATTTTTCTTTAGAATACCATAATCTTCCTACTTTAGCTTTCACACATTATCAACCGGCTCAGTTAACTACTGTAGGAAAACGTTCTGCTTTGTGGATACAAAGTTTACTTCTAGATCTAGAAGAATTAGAATTTAGGTTAAAAAATATTCATTTTAGAGGAGTGAAAGGAACTGTTGGATCGGCTGATAGCTTCAAAGAATTATTTCATGGAGATTTACAAAAAGTAAAATATTTAGAAAAAAAAATATCCAATAAATTTGGATTCAAAAATGTGTTTCCGATTACAGGACAAACTTACGATAGAAAGGTCGATGCACAAGTTTTGAACTTATTATCCAATATTTCTCAATCTTCTCACAAGTTTAGTAATGATTTGCGTTTACTACAAAATTTAAAAGAAATGGAAGAACCTTTTGATAAAGATCAAATTGGATCTAGTGCTATGGCTTATAAACGTAATCCTATACGAAGTGAACGAATGGCTTCTTTAGCAAAATATGTTATTTCTTTATCCAATAGTTCAGCTATGGTTGCAGCTACTCAATGGTTAGAACGTACTTTAGATGATTCTGCTAACAGAAGACTAGTTATAGGACAATCATTTTTAGCTACAGATGCTATTTTGATGATTTGGAATAATATATTAGAAAACATTATTGTATATCCTAAAATCATTGAAAAGCACATTCAAGATGAACTTCCATTTTTAATTACTGAATACATCATTGTAGAATGTGTAAAAAATGGAGCAGATAGACAAGAAATTCATGAGAGAATACGAATTCATTCTATGGAAACAAATTCGAAAATAAAATTAGAAGGAAAAGAAAATGATTTTGTTCAACGTCTTTTGCATGACAAAAAAATACCAATTCATAAAGAAAAAATGAACCAAATACTAAATCCAAAAAATTTTATAGGATTTTCTTCAGATCAAACTTTGGAATTTCTTGATAAAGAAGTGAATCCAATATTGAATCGATTTCATTATTTAATTGATTCTGATATATCTAATATGGATAGACAAGTTTAATACACATACATCTATTTTGTAAAATAATGAATTTCAGAATTTATATACAAAAAAAAATTCCCTTTGATATTGATTCTAGAAAATTATATCAAGAATTGAAAAATATGGATATTTCATTATCTAAGGTAGTTGTTTATTATATATATGACATTTTTCACATAAGTCAAGAACTTTTCTTAGAAAGTTTGTTAAAAATTTTTGTAGATCCTGTAACAGATATTTTACATGAAAAAATGGATTTTGAGAATCCATATTATATAGAAAAATTTACGAAAAAGTATGATGATCGTGCAAATGCAGCTATGCAATGCATAAAAATTTTAGATCCTAAATCGAATACTGTTTTTGTCAAAACTGGTCAATTGATTGAGTTTATTGGAATAAATCAAGATAAAGATTTTCATAAAATTAAAGAATATTATATCAACTCAGATTTAAGTTTTGATAAACCAGATATAAAAAAAAATGATATTCAAATTGTGGATAATTTCATAGATTTTTCTATTGAAGAAATGAATAAATTTCATAATACTTGTAATTTATCCATAGATATAAATGATTTATTGTTCATACAGAAGTATTTCATTAAAGAAAAAAGAAATCCAAAAAAAGCAGAATTTAGTATATTGGATGTTTATTGGTCAGATCATTGTAGACACAAAACATTTTATACTAGCCTAGTAAATATATCTTTTGGTGGTTCATTCAAAAATACATATCAAAGTATTTTTAATAAATATTTAAAAGACAGAGATTCAATAGGAAGATCAAAAGATCCTATCAATTTAATGGACTTATCTAGTCTTCCTGCTACAATTTTTTATCAAAAGGGAAAATTAAAAAATTATGTTTTATCTCATGAACATAATGCGTGTATCATTATGATAGATGTAGATATCATAGGTAGTAATAAAAAAGAAAAATGGTATTTATTATTTAAAAATGAAACACACAATCATCCTACTGAAATTGATCCTTTTGGTGGAGCTTCCACTTGTATAGGAGGGGCAATTAGAGATCCATTATCTGGAAGAGCTTTTGTTTATCAAGGACTAAGGTTAAGTGGAGCTGCTGATCCTACAAATTCAAAAACTCTTAATGGAAAGTTTCCACAACATAAAATCTGTTTTGAATCAGCTTATGGTTATAGTTCTTATGGAAATCAAGTAGGATTAGCAACAACTCATGTTAATGAGATTTATCATGAAGGATATAGAGCTAAAAGAATGGAGATTGGAATGGTTATTGGAGCAGTTCCCGTTGACTTTATCAAGCAAAAAGAACCAAAAAAAGGAGATGTTATTTTATTAGTTGGAGCATTAACAGGAAAGGAAGGAATAGGAGGAGCTACTGATTCTTCTAAAGAATATGATACAGATTTCAAAAATAAGATACAACGAGGACAAAAAGGAAATCCAATAACAGAAAGAAAAATTCAAAGATTTTTTAGAAAAAAAGAGGTCATATCTATGATCAAAAGATGTAATGATTTTGGAGCGGGAGGAGCTGCTGTTGCTATAGGAGAATTAAGCGATAGTTTGGTTCTTTATTTAGATAAAA
Organism: Blattabacterium cuenoti; assembly: GCF_014251575.1. Classification (NCBI taxonomy): domain Bacteria; kingdom Pseudomonadati; phylum Bacteroidota; class Flavobacteriia; order Flavobacteriales; family Blattabacteriaceae; genus Blattabacterium; species Blattabacterium cuenoti. The sequence continues at coordinate 166,534 of NZ_CP059191.1, forward strand.
TCCCCAAAAATGAGGAAATGGGAGCTGTTGAAATCGCTCTTTCAGAATCTCAAGAACGTATGGCTGTGGTATTAGATTCCAAAGATGTTAAAAAATTCATTCATTTGGCCAGTGAAGAAAATATAATGTCTACATTAATTGCTTATATTACTGATAATCAAAGAATTATTTTTTATTACAAAGGAAAAGAAATTTTTAATGTAAAAAGTTCTTTTATGAATACAAGAGTTGGGTATAAAGAGCAATCTGTTTATGTGAGTTCTCCTACTTCTATTTCTCCTTTTAAAAAATCAAAAGAATTTTTATTTAGTAAAAAAATATTTTTGGATACTCTTTCTAAATTAAATATAGCTTCTCAAAAAAATTTGGTAGAAATGTTTGACAGTACTGTAGGTGCTACTACAGTTTTAATGCCTTTTGGAGGAAAATACCAAATGACACCTTCTGAAGGAAGTGTTCATAAAATTCCTGTTTTTAAAGGAACTACAAATACAGTTAGTTTAGCTTCTTGGGGGTTTCATCCTGAAATTTCTTCTTGGAGTCCTCTTCATGGAGGGGCTTATGCAATTGTGGAATGTATTTCTAAAATTGTTTCTATGGGAGGCGATTACCAAAATACCTATTTTAGTTTTCAAGAATATTATCAAAAATTAGGAAATGATCCGAAAAATTGGGGGAAACCCTTCTCTGCTTTATTGGGAGCTTATCATGCTCAGATGTCCTTAGGATTAGTTTCTATTGGAGGAAAAGATTCCATGTCCGGAACATATAAAAATATACATGTCCCTCCGACATTCATTGCTTTTGGCGTTTCTACTGGTTCATGTTTAAATGTTATTTCTCCTGAATTTAAAAAAATAGGAAATAAAATTTATTTATATTATCATCATTCATTAAAAAATGAAATGCCCGATTTTGATTCTATTAAAAAGGCCTATAAAGAGGTTTATGAGGGAATTCGTTCAGGAAAAATTGTTTCAGTAAAAACAGTGAAAGATGGAGGTGTTTCTGTTGCTATTGCAAAAATGGCATTTGGAAATCGTTTAGGAGTAGTTATAAATTGTCAAGAGCATTTGCTTGAAATGAGCATAGGTTCCTTAATTGTAGAATCTTCATCTCCAATTTCAGATAATTTTGTTCTAATAGGAGAAATAGTTTCCTCTAAATCATTAAATTTTAATGGAATATCTATTGATCTAAACGAATCTATAAAAAATTGGGGAAAAACTTTGACTCCTATTTTTTCTTCTAGTGAAGTTAAAACAAATTTTAAAAAAGTAGAAAAGACAACTAAAAAAGAAAAAAAATGTAATCCTATAGTGTGGAAATGTAAATTTAAAAAAAAAGGGAAACCACGTGTATTCATTCCCATATTTCCTGGAACAAATAGTGAATTTGAATCTATTCGTGCATTTGAAAAAGAGGGATCTATAGTAAACACTTTTGTATTTAAAAACTTGAATGACCAAGATATTATTGAATCTATTTTTCAAATTAAAAAACAGATAGAATCTGTACAAATATTTATGCTTTGTGGTGGATTTAGTGCTGGAGATGAACCGGATGGGGCTGCTAAATTTATTGTATCTATATTACATAATCCATACATCAAGGATGCTATTAAACGTTTTCTTGATAAAGATGGATTGATATTAGGTATTTGTAACGGATTTCAGGGATTGATAAAATCTGGATTATTACCTTATGGTAAAGTTTGCTTGAGGAATTATAAATCTCCTACGCTTACTTATAATAAAATAGAAAAACATATATCTCAGTGTGTTCATATAAAAGTGATTTCTGATCAATCTCCATGGTTAAATGGGATGAAAAATAGAATATATACTCTTCCCATATCTCATAGTGAAGGTCGATTTTATGCAAGCAAAGAAATAACAAATATTTTATTTCGAAAAAATCAAATCGCAACACAGTATGTAGATTTGGAAGGAAATCCTAGTTTGGAAAGATTATATAATCCCAATGGATCTGTTTCCGCTGTAGAAGGATTATTAAGTGAAGATGGAAAAATTTATGGAAGAATGACTCATCCAGAACGTTATGATCATGGATTATTAAGAAATATACCTAATGTTCATGAACATTCGATTTTTAAAAATGCAATACAATATTTTTTATAAATAAATCATATAATATTATATGAAAGTGGCTATACTTATTGGAAGTGTTTCCGATAAACCAACTATGAAAGCAGCAGCTGAAATACTAAAAAGATTTAATGTAAATTATACATCTTATGTTATTTCCGCACATAGACTGCCTGATATTTTATCAAATATCATAAAAAAAATAGAATCTGAAGGAACAGATTTAATTATTGCAGGAGCTGGGTTATCCGCTCATTTACCTGGAATTATATCTTCGAAAACTATATTACCCGTTATAGGAGTCCCTATTTATCATTGCGATAATGGATTATTAGGAGGAATAGATTCTCTTTTTTCTATGGTGCAAATGCCAAAAGATGTGCCTGTTGCTACAGTAGGAATAAATAATTCTTATAATGCAGCTTTATTGGCTATTCATATTTTGGCTATAAAAAATAAAGATCTCAAAAAATCTTTGCTAAAATTCAGAATGGAAATAAGAAAAAAACTGGTAAATGAAATAGAGCAATATTTGTGATGATGAGTCTCATAATTAAAAAAAATCTTTCATTAGAAGGGAAAACAAAAAAAATATATACCACTAATAATCCACTTGAAGTACTAATTCATTATAAAGATAGTATAACTGCTTTGGATGGATTGAAGAATCAATTTTTGCAAGACAAAGGAATTTTAAATAATGAAATAAGTACATTAATATTTAAATTTATAAATTCCTGTGGAATTAAAACTCATTTTATACGAAAAATTAATAATCGGGAACAATTATGCCATAAAGTAAATATAATTCCTTTAGAATTTGTTGTTCGCAATATTGCAGCAGGAAGCATGTCTAAACGTTTAAATATTCAAGAAGGAATTCGTTTATTGAATCCTATTTTCGAGATTTTTTATAAAAATGATAAATTAAAAGATCCATTTATTAATGATCATCACGCAGTATTCTTGGGAATTGTTTCTTATGAAGAACTCAATTTTATTTATCGTATTATATCAAATGTGAATAATATTCTCAAAAAATATTTTTTAGATAAAAATATTATATTGGTAGATTTTAAAGTAGAATTTGGTAAAGATCATAAGAATCAGATTTTACTTTCTGATGAAATTAGTCCTGATACCTGTCGTTTTTGGGACAGAAAAACAATGAAAAAGTTAGATAAAGATCCATTTAGAATTGGATTAAAGGAAGAGGTACTTGACATTTATATGGAAATATTAAAAAGGTTAAATGTAAGATAATCCATTAAAATAATGGGGCAAAGATATTCTTTTTCCAAAAAGATGATATCTCAATTATTCCATTCAATTCTGAAAAATAGTTATACTGATAAGTTTCATGATGAATGTGGTGTTTTTGGGATTTATTCTCCTCATAAAGTAGACACCTTTTCTTTAATTCAATTTGGTTTATTTGCATTGCAACATAGAGGACAAGAAGCTTGTGGTTTTTCTGTTTTGCGAGATGGATTTATTATATCTCATAAAAATGAAGGTCTTGTTTTAGATTTTTTTAGAAATATTTCAAATTCCAAATGTTATCACGGTAATGCTGTTATTGGGCATACACGTTATTCTACAGAAGGAGGACAAAGCAAAAAAAATATTCAACCTTTTTTTGGAGAAGATTCCGATGGAAGGAGTATTATATCCATAGTCCACAATGGAAATTTAGTCAATGCTCAAGAGATACGTAAAAAATTAGAATTTGAAGGAGTCCATTTTATATCTGAATACTCTGATTCTGAAGTAATATTACGTCTCATTCAAAAATATTTATTGGAATCTAATAATAATTTAGAAAAAGCTATTCAAAAAACAACTCTAGATATTATAGGAGCTTATTCTGTCATAGTACTTATGGATAATAAAATGGCGGCATTTCGAGATCCAAATGGGATACGTCCTTTGTGTTATGGAATGCTGAATGAAGAAACTTATATTTTTAGTTCTGAAACTTGTGGAATAGATTCTGTAGGGGGATTTTATGTAAGAGATTTATTCCCAGGAGAAATTGTTATTGTAGATCAAAAATCAATTCGATTTTCTATGCTAAAAGAAAAGAAATATACAAAAAAAAGAATATGTTCTTTCGAGTATATTTATTTTTCTCGTCCTGATTCTTTAATTGAAAATATAAATGTGTATGAAATTCGTGAAAAAAGTGGAGAAAAACTTTATGAACAACACCCAGTAGAAGCAGATGTAGTTATTGGTGTTCCAGATTCAGGAGTTCCAGCTGCTATTGGTTACTCTAAAGCATCTGGAATTCCTTTCAAACCTATTTTGGTGAAAAATAAATATATTGGTAGGTCTTTTATTCTACCTAAACAGGATATGCGTGAAAAAATGGTAAACTTAAAATTAAATCCTATATTGGATGAAATAAAAGAAAAACGTATTGTTATTATTGATGATTCTATAGTTCGTGGAACTACTAGTCGAAGATTAGTTTATATTTTAAGAAAAGCAGGAGCAAAAGAAATTCATTTCAGAAGTGCTTCTCCTCCTATCATAGCTCCATGCTATTTAGGAGTAGATACTCCAAGTAAAAAAGATCTCATTTCATACAATCATATTGATCAAAAAAGTATAGCAAAAATTCTAGATGTAGATAGTTTAGAATTCTTAAGCATGGCTAATCTGATAGACATTCTTGGCGGAATTCATTATTGTTTTGGTTGTTTTACGGGAAACTATCCGGTTAAAAAAAAATGAATATAATAAATTATGAAAGAAAGCAATATCACCATATGCAAAATTAATAAAATTTTAAAAAAAACTTATAACAATAGGGTTATGAGTACGTTAGATCATTTTTCTGGATTTTATAAAATATATGAATGTGGATATCAAAAACCTATTTTAGTATCTGGAGTTGATGGAGTTGGAACAAAATTGCGTTTAGCTATCGATTACAAAAAATATTCTTTAATTGGAGAAGATTGCTTTGCAATGTGCGCAAATGATGTTTTATGTCATGGAGCTGCTCCTTTATTTTTTTTAGACTATTTAGCTTGTGGAAAACTAGATTCTTCTATTGTAGAAAAAATTATACAAGGAATAGCTGTTTCTTGCAAAAGAACTAATACCTGTCTTATTGGAGGAGAAACTGCAGAAATGCCTGGAATTTATCAAGAAAATGATTATGATATTGCTGGATTCTGTGTAGGTATTGTAGAAAAAGATCATCTTATAGATGGGAAAAAATTGATTCAGGAGGGAGATATTTTAATAGGACTCCCTTCGTCTGGTGTACATAGTAATGGTTTTTCTTTAATTAGAAATATTTTTTCTACAGAAGATTTTGTGAAATTTTTTCAAGAAAAACCATTTTATGAAACCCTTTTGATTCCAACTAGAATTTATCATTTTACTATTCATATTTTATTAAAAGAATTTATGATTCACGGATTAGCTCATATTACTGGAGGAGGAATATCAGAAAATTTATCTAGAATTCTTCCGGAAAACTTATCAGCTATAATCGAAAAAGAAAAAATTCCTATTCAACCTGTTTTTAATTATATTCGAAAAAAAGGAAATTTATCTGATCAAGAAATGTGGAATACTTTTAATATGGGAGTAGGAATGATTATAATAGTTTCTTTGAAGGAAAAATATTCTATTCTAGATAGACTCCGTTTTTTAGGAGAAAAACCTTTTGTTTTTGGCAGTATTGTGAAAGGAAATAAAATAGTATTTTTGAAATAAAAAATATTTTTCATACACAATGAAAAAAATTGCTATTTTAGTTTCTGGAAGAGGAACCAATATGCAGCATATTTTAAAAGCAATTAAAAACGGGATACTTTCTAATTTTAGAATCAATTTAGTTATTTCTGATAGATGTTGTAGTGCAATTCAGTATGCGTTGAAAAAAAATATAAAAGCCATATCTTTAGAAAAGACTAAAAAAAAATTTCTTTCTAAAGAAATAGACAATTTACTTGTAAAAGATATTCCGTATATTATAGTTCTTTCTGGATTTCTTTCTATACTTGATGCAAAATTTTGTGAAAAATGGAGCGGAAAAGTGATTAATATTCATCCTTCTCTTTTACCAAAATATGGAGGAAAAGGAATGTACGGAATGAAAGTGCATCAAGCAGTTATTAAGAATAAGGAAAAAATATCAGGAGCCACAGTTCATTATGTGACGAAAGACGTGGATGCAGGAGACATAATTTTGAAAAAATCATGCAAAATTTATTTAAAGGAAACTCCAATGTCTTTATCACAAAAAGTTTCTCTCATAGAAAGAGAAATATTAATTCAGTCTATCAAAAGTATTTGAAAAAGAAGATACTTTATTTAAAATCCACTATTCTTACTTATACTCAAAAATAAAATTAGTAGTATGTATTATGAAAAGAGCTTTGATTAGTGTTTATGAAAAAAATGAAAAACTATTTCAATTTTCTAGTTTTTTAGATCAAAAAGGATATCAAATAATTTCTACTGGGGGGACATACCAATATTTAATAAAAAATGGATTGTCTAATGTGATAGAAATATCAGATGTTACTTTTTACCCTGAAATTTTAGATGGAAGAGTAAAAACTATTCATCCTAATATCTATGGAGGGATTCTAGCAAATCGTTCGATTGAAAAACATCTCGAATCTATTCGTTTTCACAATATTCATCTGATTGATATTGTATTGGTTAACTTCTATCCATTTTTTGAAGAAATACGTAAAAAATCTCATTTAAATTCTTTGATTGAATTTATTGACATAGGAGGACCATCTATGCTTCGTGCAGCTGCTAAAAATTTTTTACATGTCACTGCCATTACAGATGATAATGATTATGAATTAGTAAAAAATGAAATTGAACATTATGGATTTCCTTCATTAAAATTGAGAAAAAAATTGGCTGGAAAAGTATTTAATTTTACTTCTGCTTATGATTCTGCTATTTCTCAATATCTTTTGATGGATGAAAAGGATGAAAAATTTCCTATTTATTTACATTCTTCTTACGAAAAGAAAATGAATCTCCGTTATGGAGAAAATCCTCATCAAAAAGCAGCTTATTACATTAATACGATTAATCATGGATCCATGCGGAATTTTCATCAATTACATGGTAAAAAATTGTCATTTAATAATTTAAGAGATATGGATATAGCTTGGAAAGTTGTTTCTCAATTTTCAGAACCTGCTTGTTGTACAGTAAAACATTCCACCCCTTGTGGAGTAGCGTTAGGAAAGAACATCATTGAAGCATTTCAAAAAACTTATTATGCTGATACTATTTCCTCCTTTGGAGGAATAATGGCTGTTAATGTTCCAATAACAAAAGAACTGGCAAAAGAGATTAATCATATTTTTCTAGAAGTTGTCCTTTCACCCAGTTATGAAACAGACGTTTTGAATATTTTAAAAATAAAAAAAAATCTTAGAATTATTAGTATCAATGAACCGATTTCGAATAAACTCGAATATGTTCAAATAGATGGAGGAATATTAGTGCAAGAAGCAGATTATTTTTTTCCTCATGAGGATAATTATAAAATAGTTACTAAAAAAAAATTTACTGATCAAGAACTAAAATCTTTATTTTTTGCTCAAAAAGTAGTGAAATATGTGAAATCCAATGCTATTGTTGTAGCTAAGGGAACACAAACTTTAGGAATTTCTGGAGGACAAACCAATAGAATTTGGGCCGCTAGTCAAGCTATAGAGAGAGCTTTAGAAAAAAGTAAAGAAAATTTAGTTCTTGTATCTGATGCTTTTTTCCCTTTTCGTGATGTTGTAGATGAAGCGGCTCGATCAGGTGGAATATGTGCTATTCTCCAACCAGGAGGATCTATGCGAGACGAAGAATCTGTAAAAGCTTGTGATGATTATGGAATAGCTATGGCTTTTACTGGGAAAAGACATTTTAAACATTAAGAATGATGAAAATTTTAATTATTGGAGGTGGTGGACGTGAGCATGCTATTGGAAAAAAATTATTAGAAGATAATCATTCTGTAAATCTTTATTTTTACCCTGGAAATGGAGGGACTGGAATAATAGGAAAAAATATTGAAAGTCACCACACTCTATTAGAATTAGGTGTTTTCGCTAAAAAAAATGCAGTAGATATAACTATTGTAGGATCCGAAATTTTACTGATAGAAGGAATTGTGGATGTTTTTCAAAATCTTGGATTAAAAATAATAGGACCGCATCATTTAGCAGCTAAACTTGAAGGAAATCGTATTTTTGCTAAATCCTTTATGAAAAAATATGGAATTAGAACTCCTAAATATGACATTTTTTCTTGCTATGAAAAGGCTATCAATTCTTTAGATCAATGTATTGGTTCTGTTGCAATTAAAACAAATGGAATAGCTGCAGGAAAAGGAGTTATTTTAGCTCATAATAAAAATGAAGCTGAAAAAGCTTTAAAAACTATTATGATAGAAAAAAAATTTGGAAAATCTGGAAATAAAATTATCATAGAAGAATTTTTGCAAGGAAAAGAGGCATCTATTATATCTGTTTTCAATGGAAAACATATTATTCCTTTTTTATCTGCTCTAGATTATAAAAAAGTTGGAGAAAATGAAACAGGAATGAACACAGGGGGAATGGGTGCTATTGTTCCGAATCCATATATGACGAATTCTATTTGGATAGATTTTCAAAAAAATATATTAGAGCCTACTTTAGAAGGATTAATTTCAGAAAAATTAACTTTTTTTGGATTTCTATATTTTGGATTAATGATCACTTCTAATAAAGTTTATTTATTAGAATATAATACTCGTATCGGAGATCCTGAAGCTCAAACTTTATTTCCATTAATGAAAAGTAACTTTTTAGATGTTATTCAATCTTATTTTTTTCGTGAAAAAGTATCTATTTCTTGGAAAAAATTATGTTCTTGTTGTGTTGTTTTATCTTCTAGAGGATATCCGGAAAAATACAAAAGTGGAAAAATAATAATAGGATTAAACTCATTACAAGAACCTTTTTATATTGCTGGAGCAAAAAAAGAACAAGGAAATTGGATTACATCAAGTGGACGCGTTCTAAATATGGTAGGATTAGGAAATACGATTCAAGAAGCTAGAAAAAAAGCTTACGATAAAGTGAAAAAAATACAATTCGAAAATTTGTATTTCCGAAAAGACATTGGTTTATAAAAGATCAATATAAAAAAATATCAAAATGAAAAAAGACTTTATCTGCATATTAGATTTTGGCTCTCAATATAGTCATATGATTGCAAGAAGAATTCGAAATCTAGGAGTAGATATTTTATTATGTGATTATGATACTTCCATATCCCATATTTTATCAAAAAAACCTAAGGGAATTATTTTATCAGGAGGACCTTTTTCTGTTTATGATAATGGTTCTCCATTAATTTCTAAAAATGTCTTTCAATTAGATATTCCTATACTTGGAATTTGTTATGGAATGCAACTTATTTCTTTTCTTTTTGGAGGAGAGATCGAAAAATCTAAATTTAAAGAATATGGAAAGTCCTACTTCATTATAGATCATTCCAATAACAATTTATTTTATGGAATACCAAAAAAATCCATTGTTTGGATGAGTCATTTTGATGAAGTAAAAAATATTTCAAAAAAATTTCAAATTATCGGACATACTTCATCTTGTGCTATTGCAGCTTTTAGTCATATCAATAAAGAGATTTATGCTGTCCAATTTCATCCAGAAGTAAAAAATACAGAATTCGGAATATCTATATTGAAAAATTTCGTTTTGAATATTTGTAAGTGTACTCCTAATTGGAATTTGAACAATTTTATAAAAGATGCAATAGATAAAATAAAAAAACGTGTAGACAAAAGAAAAGTGGTATTAGGTTTTTCTGGAGGAGTAGATTCTTTTGTGACCGCTTATATCATTCATCAAGCTATTGGAAATTCTTTGAATTGTATTTTTGTAGATACAGGATTACTTCTAAAAAAAGAAAAAGAAAGAATATCTCTTTTATGTCAAAAAATGAATTTACCTATTAAAATAATAGATGCTAAAAATCGTTTTTTATCTAGATTAATTGGTGTTATCGATCCTGAAATGAAAAGGAAAATTATAGGGGAAGAATTTATTTCTGTGTTCCATAAAGAATCAGAAAAAATCAAAAATGTTGAATTTTTAGCACAAGGTACTATTTATTCGGATATTATTGAATCTTCTTCAAAGAAAAAAAAATTAAGTTATTCTATAAAATCTCATCATAATGTAGGAGGATTACCTGATCCAAAATTCATGAAGTTTAAACTCATTGAACCATTAAAAGAATTATTTAAAGATGAAGTCAGAAAAATAGGACAAGAACTAGGACTTCCAGAGGAAATTTTATATCGTCATCCATTTCCTGGACCTGGATTAAGCATTCGAATTATTGGAGAAATAAATGAAAAAAAGATTTCCATTTTAAAAGAAGCAGAAAGTATTCTTATGCAAGAATTAAAAATCTATAATATTTACAATTCTGTTAGTCAGGCTTTTATCATTTTATTACCTGTTAAATCTGTAGGAGTAATGGGAGATAAACGAACTTATGAATATGCAGCTGTATTACGTGTCATAAAAACAGAGGATTTCATGACTGCTACTTTTTCACATTTGTCTTACGATTTTTTAGAAAAAGTTTCAAATAGAATAATTAATGAAGTTGATGGAATTAATAGAATGGTATATGATATAACCTCTAAACCTCCGTCTACTATTGAATGGGAATGAATTTTTTTTACATCATCATAGAAACTAAGTTGTATATATTTTTCTTTAATTCAGTTCTAGAAGAGATCAAATCTATAAATCCATGATCCATGAGAAACTCTGCTGTTTGAAATCCATCTGGAAGATCTTTTCCAATTGTTTCCTTGATTACTCTAGGACCAGCAAATCCAATAAGAGCTCCTGGTTCAGCTATATTGATATCTCCAAGTAAAGCGTAAGAAGCAGTAACACCTCCTGTAGTTGGATCTGTTAAAACAGATATGTAAGGAATTCTAGCATCCCGTAATTGAGTTAACTTAGCAATTGTTTTAGCCATTTGCATTAATGAAAAAGAAGATTCCATGATTCTTGCTCCACCAGATTTAGAGATTAAGATGTATGGATATTTTTTTTCTATACAACATGTTATCGCTCTAGATATTTTTTCTCCTACTACGGACCCCATAGATCCTCCTATGAATGAAAAATCCATACAAGATATCACCACATCAATTCCTTTTATTTTTCCTACTCCTGTTCTAATAGCGTCATATAAATTTGTTTTTTTTCTAGCCTCTTGAATTCTCTCTGTATATTTTTTATAATCTTTCCATTTTATAGGATCTTTACTAATCATTTTTATATTCATTTCCAAAAAATCACCATTATCAAAAAGAATTTCAAAATATTCTTTGCTATGAATTCTTACATGATATCCGTCTTCTGGACTTACATAAGCATTCTTTTTTAAGGCTTCTGTATCTATAACTTTTCCGCTAGGTGTTCTGTACCATAGACCTTTCGGTAAATCTTTTCTATCGTCTATAGACGTTAAAATATTCTTTTTTTTTCTCAAAAACCAAGCCATGGTTTTATAAAGTATTAATATTATTCATGAATTCAAAATATTTTTTTAGAAGAGTTTTAAAAGATTTTTCTCCTTCTCTTAACCAAACTCTAGGATCATAATATTTTTTATTTGGAAGATGTTTTCCTTCCGGATTTCCTATTTGCTTTTTTAAATATTCCTCATTTTTTTTCATATAATTACGAATTCCACAAGTGAAAGCATATTGCAAATCAGTGTCCACATTCATTTTAACAACTCCATAACTAATAGCTTGTTGTATTTCTTTTTTGGAAGATCCTGATCCACCATGAAAAACTAAAGAAACTGGTTTTTTTTTTGTACTAAATTTTTTACGTATGTACTCTTGTGTTTTTTGTAATATATCAGGACGAAGAATTACATTTCCAGGTCTATAAACACCGTGTACATTTCCGAAAGAAGCAGCTATAATAAAATTTTTGCTAATTTTAATCAATCTCTCATAAGCATAACTAACTTCTTTTGGTTGAGTGTATAATTTATTATTTTCTATGTTTGAATTATCTATTCCATCTTCTTCCCCTCCCGTTACACCCAATTCTATTTCAATGGTCATCTTGCTTTTATTCATTCTTTCGAAATATTTCTCACAAATACTAATGTTTTCTTTTAAAGGTTCTTGAGAAAGATCTAACATATGTGAGCTGAACAAAGTTTTTCCAAAACGATTATAATATTCTTCATTAGCTTCGATTAATCCATCTATCCATGGAAGAATAGGTTTAGAGCAATGATCTGTATGAAGAATGACTGTTGCTTTATAAGATGAGGCTAATTCATGAATATGCATAGCACAAGCTATTCCTCCTTTGATTGCAGCTTTTTGTTTGTTATTATTTAATCCCTTTCCAGCATTGAAAATAGATCCTCCATTAGACAATTGAATAATAACAGGAGAATTAACTTCTGCAGCGGTTTCCATTACTGCATTCACAGTATTAGATCCAATAACATTTACAGCAGGTATAGCAAAAACGTTTTCCTTAGCGTATTCGAATATTTCTCTAACAAGATTACCAGTGGCTACCCCAAAAGGAAATTTTCTAGACATGTGTTTTAAATTTATTTAATTTAAGGATGAACAAATGTAAAAAAAGTATTAATAGGTTAGGTTATAATTCAAAATAGTTTTCACTATTCTTTTTTTTAAACGATTTTATATATAATAATATATGCAAAAATTTTTTCGTAAATTATGTTTATTCCATCTACATTAAAGATATACAACGCTTCAGCCGGTTCTGGAAAAACCTTCTTCTTAGTAAAAAACTACCTTTATGTTCTATTAAAAAGTCCTTATCCTGATGAATTTAAAAGAGTTTTGTCTTTGACTTTTACTAAAAAAGCTTCTGAAGAAATGAAAAAACGTATTCTACAATGCCTTAAAGAATTTTCAAATCAAATAGTTAAAAAAGAGTATTATTCTTTATTTGATCATCTTGTAAAAGATTTGAAATTAACAAAAAATCAATTGTATGAACGTTCTAAAAAAATATTATCTGCTATTTTGCATGATTTTTCTTCTTTTTCTAAAAATACAAGTACAATAGATAAATTCACTTATAATATTATAAGATCTTTTATTTCAGATCGAGAAGTCTACTTAGAAATGGATACCAACAGGTTTTTATTGAAAATTGTAGAAAACCTACTATATAGATTAAAAAATTCAGAAAAATGGTCAAATATTTTGGTTCAATTTTCTTTAGAAAAATTAAAAAAAGGAAAAAGCTGGGATGTAAGTAAAGAACTATTTAAAATAGCTCATCTAATATTGGAAGAAAACAATTTTTTTTATATAAAAAAAATTAAAAGTTATTCTTTAGAAGATTTAATCCAACTGAAAAATACTTTGATAAAAAGAACTAAAAAATTTGAAAAAAAATGCGAAAAACAAGGTGAAAAATTTTTTCTCTTTTTAAAAAAAACTTCTATTCAAAAAAATTCATTTATTCATTCAGATTTTCCAAGACTTTTCCAAAAATTACAGATGAGGAATATATTTTTTAATCCTTTTAATGAACGTCTTGAAAAATATATTCAAAAAAAAGTATTTTATAAATGTTCTGTGCAAAGAAATCAAAAAATATTGATAGAAAAAAATAAAAATAAGATACTTTCATTATATGAAAAAACAAAATCTATATACAAAAAAAATATATCATATTATCTTTTAGATAAACTATTTTTAAAAAACATTAGTATCCTATCAATAATACACGAAGTAGAAAAAGAATTTCATTCTATAAAAAAAGAAAAAAAAATTCTTTTAAATGCAGAATTGAACAAAATTCTTTATGAAAGAATTACTCAAGGAACATTTCCAATGATCTATGAAAAAATTGGAATGCAATATAAACATTATTTTATAGATGAATTTCAAGATATTTCATTTTTACAATGGAACAATATTAGAATTTTAGTTGAAAATGCATTATCTGAAAATGGATCAGCTATGATAGTAGGAGATCCTAAACAATCTATATATAGATGGAGGGGGGGTGACGCAAAACAATTTATGAATATAATTCATTCTAAATTAACAAATTACAGAAAAGAATTAAAAACTTTAGAAACAAATTTTCGTAGTTATGAAGAAATTGTTCAGTTTAATAATTTACTTTATCAATCCATATCTAAAATTTTTCATTCGACTATTTATCGAAATATATATCAAGATTCCAAACAAAAGATATTTAAAAAATCTGGAGGATATGTAGAAATAAATTTTATTAGTAGTTTAGAAAATAAAAATTACAAAGAATATATTTATTTCAAAATAAAAAATAAAATAAAAAAATTATTGGAACAGAAATATGTTTTATCAGACATTGCGATATTAGTTAGAAATAATCAAGAAGGCCATTTTTTATCTGAAAAACTTGTTGAAGATGGGATTAATGTAAATACTTCTGTTTCTCTGCTAATAAAAAATCATCTGGAAATACAAATAATCATAAATTTTTTTTATATTCTTGCTAATCCCCATTATTATCAAAAAAGAGTTACTCTAATTTTTATGTTATTAAAAAACAAATTTATTCGTACTAGAAAAAAATATCATGATTTTATAATGAAAATTATTTTCTTACCACTGGATCTCTTTTTAAAAAAAATTCTGTCAAAAAATTCATTATCATTAAATAAATTATACAATAAATCCATATACAATATATCAGAAGAAATAATTGAAGCTTTTGGATTATTGAATAAACAGAATACTGCATCTATCTATTCTTTTTTGGACTTTGTTTATAGATCTATGAAAAGTGTAGGGAATTCTATTGTAGATTTTCTAGATTACTGGGAATCTAAAAAGGAAAAAGAAAGCATTATTATTTCTGATCATAGACATGCTATTCGTGTTATGACTATTCATAAATCTAAAGGGTTACAATTTCCTGTAGTTCTTATTCCTTTTACGGATTGGAATCTTGATTCTAAAAATCAAGTAGGAATATGGATGGATGTAAGTCCTCATTTATATCATGGATTGAATTCTGTTTATTTGGAAATAGAACCATATTTCAAACGTATTAAACATGATGAAAATATCCGTAATTTTTATGAAGATCATCTATCAAATACTGTATTTGATAATATCAATCTATTATACGTAGCTACTACCCGTTCTATAGAACAGCTAATCTTGTTTTCAAAACTAGAAAATGAAAAATCCGTATCATTTTACATTAAAAATTTTCTTCGTGAAAAGAAAATATGGAATGACAAAAAATATAAGTATTCTTTTGGAAAAAAAGGAAAAAATCATTGATTCATCTCACATGTTTTTCTGCATGATAAGAAGACCGTACTAATGGACCACTTTCTACATATTTAAATCCCATTTTTAATCCAATTTCTTTCAATTCTTTGAATTGTTCTGGAAAAACGAAAAAACGAACAGGATAGTGTTTTAAAGAAGGTTGTAAATATTGTCCCATTGTTAGAATATCTACTTTAGATTTTCTCATATCTTTCATTGTTTCAATTATTTCTTCTTTTGTTTCTCCTAATCCTAACATGATTCCTGTTTTTGTCCGAATATTTCTATTTTTTTCTTTGATATATTGCAGTAATCCAAGACTACGATCATATTTAGCTTGAATACGTATTTTTTTTGTTAATCTGAAAACTGTTTCCATATTGTGAGAAATCACTTCTGGTTTAACATTAATGATTTTATCTATTATTTTTTTTTCTCCTTTAAAATCAGGGATTAAAGCTTCTATTGTTATGTTTGGATTTAAATATCGTACTTTTTGTATGGTTTTTACCCATATAGAAGACCCCATATCTTTTAAATCATCTCTATTGACAGAAGTTAATACGGCATGTTTAATTTTCAATATCTTTATAGACTCTGCTACTTTATTTGGTTCTTTCCAATCCACTTTTTCAGGACGTCCTGTTTTTACTCCACAAAATCTACAAGATCTTGTACAAATATTTCCCAATATCATAAAAGTAGCTACACCTTTTCCCCAACATTCTCCTATATTAGGACAACTTCCACTTTGACAAATCGTATTCAATTTATGCAAAGAAACTAATTTTTGTAATTCATGATAATTTTTATTCATTGATAATTTTACTCTTATCCACTTTGGTTTTTTGCGAATGATATTCATAATTATTTTTTTGTTTTTATTTTATCTTTATTTATGCAATAATATTATAAAAATCAATTTTTTTTGATAAATTTGTTGATGCAGGTATGTTTTTAACATGGAAGTATTCGTAAGAGATATAGCTGATAAATTAGAAAATCTAGCGCCTATAGAATATGCAGATTCTTATGATAATGTTGGATTGATAGTAGGATCGTTTCATCAAAAAGTAATAAATATACTAATCACTTTAGATCTTACTGAGGAAGTTTTCTATGAATCTATCAATAAAAAGTGTAATTTAATAATATCCTTTCATCCTATCATTTTTAAACCCATAAAAAATATAACTGGAAAAACATTTTCAGAAAGGGTAATAATTTCTGCATTAAAAAATAATGTGTCTATTTATGTTATTCACACTAATTTGGATTTAGTCTGGGAAGGTACTTCTGATTATATATCCAAATTGTTAAAAATCAATAAAGAAAAAGTCCTTATTCCAAAAAAAGAAACTATAAAAAAAATGATCACTTATGTTCCAGTTAATTATGCAGAAAAAGTAAGAAATTCTTTATTTGAAGTAGGAGCTGGAAATATTTCTAATTATAGTCATTGCAGTTATAATTTCGATGGATTTGGAAGTTATATGGGAAACAAGAAAACCAAACCATTTTCTGGAAAAAAAGAAATTTTTCATATGGAAAAAGAGACTTGTATTGGTGTTATTTTCCCCTCTCATAAATTAAATCTTATCAAAGATGCTCTTTTTAAAAATCATCCATATGAAGAAATAGCTTACGAAATTTACAATATTGAAAATGTTAATCCTTATATAGGAATAGGTTTTATAGGATCTCTCGTGAAAGAGATGAATGAATATGATTTTCTTTTTTTTCTAAAAAAGAAAATGAATTTTCCTTGTATTCGTCATTCTCATTTTACAGAAAAAAAAATTAAAAAAGTAGCTATGATAACAGGTTCAGGACGTTTTGGAATAGAAACCGCTATCAAAGAAAAAGCTGACGTTTTTATATCCTCTGATTTAAAATACCATGATTTTTTTAAATCTGAAAATAGAATATTGATTGTAGATGTCGGTCATTATGAATCCGAAAAAATCACTAAAAATTTATTAAAATCTTTTTTATACAAAAAATTTACTTCTATTTCTATTTATGAGTCAGAAGTTCATACTAATCCAGTTAAATATATTCATTAATGGGCCATAAAATACAAGAAACTATCACTGTAGAAGATAAATTGAGGGCATTATATAACCTTCAATTAATAGATTCTCGTATAGATGAAATACGAAAATTTCGTGAAAATATTCCCATGGAAATAAAAAGTTTGGAAGAAGAATTAGACCAAATGAAAAAAAATTTAGAAAATGTTCATGAGGAAATCCTTTCCATAAAAGAAAATATAGATAAACAAAATAAAAATATTCAATCTTCAGAAACATTGATTAAAAAATATGATCAACAAAAAGATAATGTAAAAAATCACAAGGAATTATATTCTCTTGATAAAGAAATTGATTATCAAAAACTGGAGATTCAGTTATCCAAAAAAAGAATCAAAGAATTGAATGTAAAAATTCACAAAAAAGAAGAGATTCTAGGGGAAAAAGAAGATATTTTAAATAATAAAAAAGAACATATTTTTCACAAAAAAAAAGAATTGAATAAGATTCTCTTAGAAAACGATAAAGAAGAAAAAATTCTTTTGGAAAAATCTTTGTATTTTTCTAAAAAAATTGATATTCGTTTGTTACAAACCTATAAGAAAATAAGGAATGGAGTGAAAAATGGAGTGGCTGTTGCTCCAGTACAAAGAGGGGCTCCATTGGGTTCTTATCTAGCAATCACACCTCAAAAATATTCAGAACTGATACAAAGAAATAAACTTTTAATAGATGAACACAGTGGAAGAATATTAATAGATTCTGAATTAGCTGAGGAAGAAAATAAAAAATATTCTGTTCTTTTTTCTAAAAAAAAGAAAAAATAATAAATAAAATGGTACTAACTTATTCTTCTAGTGAAATTAAAATTCAAATAAAAGATTTTAACTTGTTAGAAGTTTCTTCAGGAAAGAAGAGATTTTTGAAAGATTTTTTTTCGGATACAGCAACTGTAATTATGTTTATTTGTAATCACTGTCCGTATGTAAAACATATTAATGCAGAATTAGTACGTTTATCTACCGATTTTATTCCGAAAGG
This sequence comes from Blattabacterium cuenoti, assembly GCF_014251575.1. Classification (NCBI taxonomy): domain Bacteria; kingdom Pseudomonadati; phylum Bacteroidota; class Flavobacteriia; order Flavobacteriales; family Blattabacteriaceae; genus Blattabacterium; species Blattabacterium cuenoti. The sequence continues at coordinate 185,088 of NZ_CP059191.1, forward strand.
AATTTCATTTTTAGCTATCAATTCTAATGATGCAAAAAAGTATCCGGAAGACTCACCGGAAAATATGAAAAAAGCACATTATCAGTTAGGTTATCCTTTCCCTTATTTTTTCGATGAAACACAAGAAGTCGCAAAATATTATTGCGCAAAATGTACTCCTGAATTTTTTATCTTTTCCGGAAAAGGAAATTTATATTATCATGGTCAACTAGATGATTCTAGACCTGGAAATGAAATACCAGTGACAGGTTTTGATGTAAGAAATGTATTAAAAAATATTTTGAAAGGAAAAAATATAAATCAAACTTATAAATTAAGTTACGGATGTAATATCAAATGGAAGACATAAGATTTATATGATAATTAGGAATAATATTTAAAAAATATTCAATGGATTCAGATAGACTTTTTTCTAATATACCTCCTGCTGCATTTTTATGTCCACCTCCTCCAAAATGCTTTCTGGAAAACAGATTCACATCAAAACTTCCTTTAGAACGAAAAGAAATTTTAATTGGATATTTTTTTCTTTCTTCAAAAAAGAAAACAGAAAAAACAATATCTTTTATACCTAGTCCATAAGTAATAATACCTTCAGTATCTCCTTGTTTGTATGAATAAAAATTCATATCCGAAGCATTGATACTTGTATAAGCTGTACGATATTTTTTTATTACTTTTAATTTTTTTAAGGCTTTAGATAATAATTTTAATTTATTTTCATTGTATTTTTCTTGTAAATGATCATAGATATTATCTATATCAATTCCTTTTTCTATTAATTTTCCGGCAATAAAATGAGTTTCTGAAGTAACGGAAGGAAAACGAAAAAAACCTGTATCAGTCATTAAACCAACATATAAACAAGTGGCTATTTCTTTATCTATTTTGTCTAAATGATTCATTTCAGATATAAACCTGAAAACCAAAATGCTAGTAGCTGAAACGGTTGAATCAGAAAACATAAAATCGAAGCGAAATGGAAAAGGATGGTGATCTATTAGTATTTTTTTTGCTTTTGAATATAAAAAAAATTCTCTTAAGTTTTTTATTCTTGATAGATTATTAAAATCTACAAAAAAAACATAATCAGAATTTACAATTTTTTTTTTTACTAAAGATTTAGTTTTTTCTGAGAAAACAAGAATATTATCAGTTCCTGGAAGCCATTGAAAAAATTCAGAATATCCTGTTGGAGATATTAAATCCACATCATGTCTTAGTTTTCTCAAATAAAATAAAAGAGCTAAAGAGGAACCTAAAGCATCTCCGTCCGGATTATTATGTGGTAACAAAACAATTTTTTTTTTATTTTTTCCATCAATACTAGAAAACAACATATATTTATTATTTTTTTTTCAATCCTAATTCTTCTCCTTTTTTTAACATAAGAAGATAAGCAGAATGAAATTCATTAGATATTTTTCCTTCTAAAATAGAATCTTTAATAAAATTTTTTATAATCCCTATTTTTTTGCATGGATCAATCTGAAAAGCCTTCATGATATCATTTCCTGATATAGGTGATTTCCAATTTTTAATTTTATCTCTTTCTTCTAATTTTTTAATCCTTTCCATAAGAAGATAAATATTTTTTTGATATTGTTTTCTTTTTTCTATATTATTAGTGGTAATATCAGCAATACACAATTTTATTAAATCTTCTAGATCTTTACCAAGATCAAATAATAATCTACGGATAGCAGAATCTCTAGTCCTATTTCCTATTAACGCTATGGGTTTATAACTATATTGAATCATCTTTTTCACATATTTCATAGTCCCCCCTCTTGGAAGTTTTAAACGTTGAAATATATTTGTAACCATTTTTGAACCTATAAATTCATGATCATGAAAAGACCAACCTATTTTTGGTAAAAATTTTTTGGTATAGTATTTTCCTATATCGTGAAGTAATGCAGCCCATCTTAACCAAAGTGAACTGTCTTTTTCTTTGCTGATATTATCCACTACTTGCAAAGTATGATAAAAATTATCTTTATGTTTACATCCGTTTTTTTCTTCTATTCCTTTTAACAAAGTTAATTCTGGTAATATAATTGATAATAATCCAGACTTATATAATAACAATAATCCTATAGAAGGCTTTTCAGATAATAGAATTTTATTAAATTCTTCTATAATTCTTTCTGTAGAAACAATATTTATTCTGTTTTTATTTTTTTGAATAGATTTAAATGAATATTTTTCAATTGTAAATTGAAGTTGAGTCGCAAATCGAATAGCTCGCATCATTCTCAATGGATCGTCAGAATAAGTAATATCTGAATCTAATGGAGTTCTTAATATTTTTTTTTTTAAATCTGACAACCCTCCAAATGGATCTATCAATTCTCCATAATTATCAGGGTTTAAACTAATAGCTAAAGCATTGATTGTAAAATCTCTTCTATTTTGGTCATCTTGTAACGATCCTAACTCTATAAAAGGGTTACGACTAGATAAATGATATGATTCTTTTCTGGATCCAACAAACTCTATTTTTTGATTATCATATTTTAACATGGCAGTTCCAAAACGTTTAAATATCTTTATTATCGGATAAGGCTTAATATATTTAGAAACCTCTTTAGCTAATCTAATTCCCTCTCCTACAGTCAAAATATCTAAATCTTCTGATTTTTTTTCCCCCAGCAAAAAATCTCTAACATAACCTCCCACCACATAACTATCTTGTTTTATTTTCTGAGAAGAAAGGCTTACGATACGAAATATTTTTTTACTAAGAGCAGATGATAAATTCATGTTAGTTGATTACTTACTAACTACGTAATATTTTTACCTTATCTGAAACAATTTTGATAATAGAAGAACTACTATAATTAGCTCTTTTTTCCCTACGAAAATTAACTGCATAATCTATTCTTTTTAAAATAGAAGGACTAATTTCAGAAAAAGATTTAGGAGTAGAAAATCCTGATAAATTTGCAGAAGTAGAAATAATAGGTCTATCAAAATTTCTGATTAAACAAACACAAAATGGATCATATGTCAAACGAACAGCTAAAGTATTGTCTTTTTTCAATAAATTAGATGCTATTTGATTCACATGATCATACACTATGGTGATAGGTTTATTTTTTTTTGCAATATTATCAACAATAATTTTTCTAGTAAAATCAGTAATCTCTCCTACCAATTGACGTAAACGGTCCATTTTTTCTACCAAAACAATCATAGACTTAGAAAAAGTTCTATTTTTGATTTTACATATTTTCCTTATAGCCTGAATATTAAAGGCATCACAACCCAACCCCCACACAGTATCTGTAGGATATAATAAACTTTTTCCTTTTTTTAATATTTCTACACTTTTTTCTATTTCTTCGTGAAAAGACATCTAAATCACTAAATTATGAGTTCTTAACGCTTCATTTAAAGATGTTTTTTTATCTGTGCTTTCTTTTCTTTTTCCTATAATCATAGCACATGGAACATAATATGTTCCTGAAGGAAACTTTTTTGGATAAGATCCTGGAATTACCACAGAATATCTAGGAACAACTCTTTTTATCTCAATAGCTTGATTATTAGTTACATCAAAAATTTTAGTAGAATTGGTTAAAACAACATTTGCTCCTAAAACAGCACCTTTTTCTATCCGAACTCCTTCTACCAAAATACATCTAGATCCAATAAAAACATCATCCTCAATAATAACAGGATAAGATTGTAAAGGTTCTAGGACTCCTCCTATTCCAACTCCACCGCTTATATGTACACGACAACCAACTTGAGCACAACTACCTACTGTTGCCCATGTATCTATCATGGTTTCTTCTCCTATATATGCGCCTATATTGACGTAAGAAGGCATAAGAATAACTCCAGGTGATATATATGAACCATAACGTGCTATAGCATGAGGGACTACGCGAACCCTCTTTTCTTTAAATTTATTTTTTATAGGTATTTTATCATAAAATTCTAATGGACCTAATTCTATGACATTCATATTTTTAACAGAGAAATACATTATAATTGCTCTTTTTACCCATTCATTGACTATCCACTTTCCATTTAAAAAATTAGAGACTCTAATTAATCCATTTTCTAAATGGTCAATAACCTGAATTACTATATTCTTGATATTTTCGTCATCGATCCACGAACTTTTTTGATTCCAAGCTTTTTCTATCTCTAATTTGAGTTTGTTCACTTTCATAAAGGTTGATTGAAAACAAAAGTAGTAAAATAAAATAAGATAACAAGTATATATTTGTTATAACAATTACAAAAATGGCAAAAATATTGGGAATAGATTATGGAAAAGTGATAACAGGTTTATCTATAACAGACAATGAACAAATATTCGCATTTGGATTAGATGCTGTTCCAACTAAAAAATTAATGAATTTTTTAGAATCTTTTTTATCTCATGAAAGAATAGATGAAATAGTTATAGGTTTGCCAAAAAAATTAAACAATCAAAAAGAGACATTAATAGAAACAGATATTCAAATATTTATAAATAAATTTCGTATAAAATATCCTCAAATTTTGATAAAAAGATTAGACGAACGTTTTACATCTAAGATGGCTTTTAATACTATGATAGAATTAGGTTTAAAAAAAAAAAAAAGAAGAAAAAAAGTAATTTTAAACCAAATTAGTGCCACTATTATTTTACAGTCTTATCTCGCAAAAAAAGAAAAAAAAAATTAATTTATGGTATTGCCTATAATTCTTTATGGAAATCCTATTTTAAGAAAAAAATGTGTAGACATAGATTTTTCTTTCTGCAAAAAAAAAATCAATCAATTAATAAAAGATATGTTTGAAACTATACATCAAGCAAAAGGAATAGGATTGGCTGCTCCTCAAATTGGAAAAAATATACGATTATTTATAATAGAAACTCCTTATTTAGATGGGAAAGATCTAAATAATTACAAAGAAGTTTTTATTAATGCTAAAATATTAAAAATTCATGGGAAAGAGTACAAATTTAATGAAGGATGTCTTAGCATTCCTGGAATAATGGGAAATGTAAAAAGAAAATCTAATGTTTTGATTGAATATTATGATCATAATTGGAAAAAACAAAAGAAAACCTTGACGGGAATGTGTGCTAGAGTTATTCTTCATGAATATGATCATCTTGAAGGAAAACTTTTTATAGATTACTTTTCTTCCATGAAAAAAAAAATAATAGAAAAAAAATTGATTAGTTTATCAGAAAAAAATTCTTCATGAAGAAAGATGATCTACTATTTTTTTTAAAGTATTTGGCTCATTCATAGAAAAATAAGAAAGTATTTTTCTATTTATTTTAATTTTTTTATCGGATAATTTTTTCATAAATTCAGAGTAAGATATTCCATATTGACGGACTCCGGCATTAATGCGTTGAATCCAAAGAGATCTGAAATCTCTTTTCTTTTTTTTTCTTCCTGAAAAAGCATAAAAAAAAGATTTTTCTACGGCATTTTTAGCAACTGTATAAACTTTACTCCTTGATCCATAAAAACCTTTTGCCGATTTTAGTATTTTTTTTCTTCTTCGTCTAGAGGAAACTGAATTTGTAGATCTGGGCATAATTTTTATATCTGTTTTTTGATATTCTGTTGATCTGATTTATTCAATAGAGTAAATTTAGAAAGATGACGTTTTTTCTTTTTTGATTTTTTAGTTAAAAGATGATTTTTGAATGCATGTTTTTTTTTTATATGTCCATTCGCCGTTTTTTTAAATCTTTTTTTTGATCCTGATTTTGTTTTTAATTTTTTCATAATATTGTACGTGCATAATGTTAAAATTTTTTTGGAGCTAGGATCATATACATTCTTTTTCCTTCCATAACCGGCATTTGTTCTACTTTTCCATATTCCTCAATTTCTTCTGCAAATTTTAACAATTTTATTTTACCTTGATCCTTGTATACTATTGAACGACCTTTAAAAAAAACAAATACTTTCACTTTGTCTCCACGCATTAAAAATTTCTCAGCACTTTTGATCTTAACTTTTCCATCATGATCACCGATTTGTGGACCAAATCGGATTTCTTTAGTATTCACTTTAATTTGTTTTGCTTTAAATTGTTTTTTTCTTTTTTTTTGTTCATATAAAAATTTTTTATAATCCAGTATTTTACATACTGGAGGATTCAATTTTGGATTAATTTCAACCAAATCTAATTCTTTTTCTCTAGAAAATTGAATAGCTTTTTGGATAGAGTAAACTCCATTTTCTAGAGAAGAATCTCCTACCAAACGAACTGTTTTTGAGTCAATATTTTCATTAATTCGATGGACCTCTTTTTTTTGTGGCAATGGTCGAAAAATTCTCTTTTTCTTATTTCCTCTTGAAAATTTCTTTTTTATAATAGTTTAGTTTATTATTGTTTTAGTTTTTAAATTAGTTTCATTAAAAATAGCTTCTATTCCCTTAGAAATAGGAAACGTTCCTATATGTCCTAACCCATGACGTCGTAACGAGATCATTTCATTTTTCTCTTCTTTTTCTCCCAAAATAATCATATAAGGAATCTTATTGTCTTCAGAATCCCTAATTTTTTTATTAATTTTCTCATTTCTGCTATCAACAAATACTCGGATATCATAGTTTAATATCAAATTTAAAATTTTTTTTGCATAAATTATATATTTATCACTTATAGGAAGTATGACTACTTGGTTAGGAGCCAGCCAGAATGGAAGATTTCCTCTGGAATGTTCTATTATAATGGCAATAATTCGTTCCAGTGAACCAAAAGGGGCCCTATGTATCATGACTGGACGACATTTTTCATTATTTTTTCCTTTATAATATAAATCAAACCTTTCAGGCAAATTATAATCCACTTGAATTGTTCCAAGTTGCCAACTTCTTCCTAAGGAATCTTTAATAATGAAGTCTAGTTTTGGTCCATAAAAAGCTGCTTCTCCATAATTCAGAGATGTTTTTATTTTTTCTTCTTTGACTACTCTCAATATAGCTTCCTCTGCTTTTTTCCAGTTTTTTTCTGATCCTATATAATTATCTATTTTTTTTGTATCTCTAAGAGAGATTCTAACTGTATATTCAGAAAAACCTAGACAACGAAATACGTAAAAAACTAAGTTGATAACTCTTTTAAATTCTTCTAGTAATTGATCATAAGTACAAAAAATATGTGCATCATCTTGAGTAAAACATCTAACTCTAGTCAAACCATGAAGTTCTCCACTCTGTTCATAACGATATACTGTTCCAAATTCTGCAAAACGTTTAGGAAGATCTCTATAAGACCATTCTTGAGAACGATAAATTTCACAATGGTGAGGACAATTCATAGGTTTTAATAAAAATTCTTCTTCACGGGGAGTCTGAATAGGTTTAAAATTATCTTTTCCATATTTGCTCCAATGTCCACTTCTAACATATAATTTTTTATGTCCAATATGTGGAGTTACTACCATTTCATATCCAGACTTTCTTTGAATATCAGTTAAAAATTCTTCTAAACTTTTTCTAAAAATTGTCCCTCTAGGTAACCACAAAGGTAATCCACTTCCTACCCTATCAGAAAAAATAAAAAATTTTAGCTTTTTACCTATTTTTCTATGATCTATAGTATCTTCTTTTAAAGGGACTGATTTATCCATGAAAAAAAGTTACAAGTTTTTTTATGATGATAAAAATAAATATGATATTGCAGCCATCACACTTCCAAAAATAGGTCCTAATACAGGAACAAAAGCATAATCCCAATTACTTTTCCCTTTACCAGGAATTGGAATGATAGAATATATGATTCTTGGTCCTAAATCACGAGCAGGATTAATAGCTGCACCAGTATTTCCTCCTAAGGATAAAACAATTCCCAATACCAATAAAGCGGGAAGTAATGCCCCTAAAGATCCTAACCCTATAGGATATTTATTTTCTTTAAAAAAAAGGGTTCCTTCTACTGTAAGATATAAAGAAATAAATATAAAAATAAAAGTAGCTAATACTTCATTTAAAAAATTAAAAAATAAATTTTTTATAGAAGGAATCGTAACAAAAACAGATAATTTATCTTGTTCTTTTTGAGTTTCAAAAAAATGATCTTTATATAAAAACCATACTAATAAAGATCCTAACATAGCTCCAATAAACTGAGATAAAATATAAGATGGAACCATATCCCAATTAAATTTTCCAACTATGGCAAAACTTATTGTAACGCACGGATTCAAATGAGCTCCACTATAAGGAGCTGAAACTATTATTCCCATAAAAACAGCCAATGACCATCCTATAGTAATAGTAAGCCATTCTCCATTTCTGCTGTTCCCTTTGGTTTTTGACAAAATAACATTTGCTACTACTCCATTTCCTAAAAATACTAAAATCATTGTTCCTATGATTTCCGCACAAATTTTTGTCATTTGATTTAATTTTTTATTGACCAGACCATGAACGAGTTGTTTTAATTGCTTTTTCCCACCCTTGAATTCTTTCCAAACGACTAGACATTCCTTTTGGTTCAAAAACCTGTTCTAGTTGCCATTTTTTTTGAATATCTTCAAGACTGGTCCAATAATTTACAGCTAATCCAGCTAAATAAGCTGCTCCAGCTGCTGTAAGCTCAGAAATTTTTGATTTTACTACTCTCACATTTAAAATATCGGATTGAAATTGCATTAACAATTTATTTACCGTAGCTCCTCCATCTACACGAAGTTCTTTTATAGAAATACCAGAATCTGCTTCCATAGCCTTCAGAACATCCATATTTTGAAAAGCAATACTTTCTAACGCAGCCCTAACAAAATGAGCGGAAGAGGTCCCTCTTGTTATACCAACAATGGTTCCTCTAGCTTTCTGATCCCAATAAGGAGCACCCAAACCGGAAAAAGCTGGAACCACATATAAACCTTCCGTATTTTCCACTGAAGAAGCTAAAGTTTCTGCTTCACTTGAAGATATAAGAAGCCCCAATCCATCTCTCAGCCATTGAACAACAGCTCCTGCAATGAAAACACTTCCTTCCAATGCATATTGAACTTTATTTTTAATTTTCCAAGCAACAGTGGTAATTAAATTATTTTGAGAAAAAACAGGAGAATCTCCTACATTCATTAACATAAAACAACCTGTTCCATAAGTATTTTTTACCATTCCAATTTTAGTACACATTTGTCCAAAAAGAGATGCTTGTTGATCTCCGGCTATCCCAGATATGGGAATTTTATGAGAAAGAATATGTCCTGTAGTATAACCAAAAATTTCACTAGATGATTTAACTTCTGGGAGCATTGTTATTGGAATATCAAATAAATCAATTAATTCTTGATCCCAACTAAGTGTATGAATGTTAAAAAGCATGGTACGAGAAGCATTAGTTACATCTGTGACATGAATTTCTTTACCGGTTAAATTCCATATTAACCATGAATCTATAGTTCCAAATGCTAAAGATCCAGAATTAGCTTTTTTTCTAGCTTCAGGAATATTTTCTAATATCCATTTAATTTTTGTGGCAGAAAAATAAGGATCTATAATCAAGCCTGTTTTTTTCCGAATCATTTCAGTTAATCCTTCTTTTTTGAGAAGATCACAATATTTTGATGTACGTCTATCTTGCCAAACTATAGCATTAAAAATAGGTTCTCCCGTTTTTTTATCCCATACTACAGTAGTTTCTCGTTGATTGGTTATTCCTATTGAAACAATATTTTCACCTTCTAAATTTGCCTTTAAAATTGCTTCCAAAGCAACGGATGCTTGCGTCGACCATATCTCTTCTGCATTATGTTCCACCCATCCAGGATAAGGATAAATTTGTGTAAATTCTCTTTGAGCTACGGAAATAATATTTCCAATTTTATCAAAAATAATAGCTCTAGAACTAGTAGTTCCCTGATCTAATGATAGCACATATTTTTTCATAAACATATGATGAATAAAGGTATTACAACTCCATTAAACGACCGGATAATAGTACCGCATAGCTAACTCTTTGAAATCAGCTATTTGTGATTTTTCCCATTTTTCATCTCGAGAAAGTTCTTTAGCCATTAATGATGCTACTCTTGGTGCTATATCTATTGCTTTCTTTGCATTTAAAAATAATAAACGGAACCTTCTTGCCAAAACATCTTCAATTGTTCTAGCCATTTCATAACGAACCATCCATATAACTTCTGCTTCAGTACAATAATAATAAGAAGAATCTTGGGATATCAATGGAGTTCCTAACAATGGATTTTCCTCAATTAATTTTTTTATATGATATTCATCTTCTCCATATTTCTTCCAATGATAATTTTGGCTTTGATATAAAGAATTGGATCCATAAATCTTAATATTTTTTGTGACAGAAGGCCTTTTATTTAGTTTTCCTATTTCAACAGCTTTATTTACAGCATATTCAGACATTTTTCTATATGTCGTCCATTTTCCACCTATAATGCTTATTAATCCAGAAGGACTAATCATAAGTTTATGGGATCTAGAAATATCTTTTGTTTTAGTCGTAGAAGAATAATTATTAGGGACAAAAAGAGGACGCAATCCAGAAAAAGCACTGAGTATATCACTTTTTTTTGGATTGAAAACAAAATATTTGTTAAAAGTTTGTAAAATAAAATCTATTTCCTCCTCCAAAGGTTTTGGTTCAAGAACACTTTTTTCTAGAAAAGTGTCTGTAGTCCCTACCAAAACATGGTCATACCATGGAACACAAAATAAAATTCTTCCATCCGAAGTTTTTGGAATGACTACAGCATTTGAACTGCTAAAAAAAGATTTATTTAATACAATATGTGTTCCTTGACTAGGTTTTATTAAAATAGGGCATTCTGATTCATCCATTCTTGAAATAGAATCAGAAAAAACTCCAGTGGCATTTATAACGATTTTTGAGTAAATAGAATATTTTTTTTTGGTTTCAAGATCATAAGCTACAACTCCAGAAATTTTATTTCCAACTTTTTTTATAAGATTTTTGACTTGAAAATAGTTTAATAAAATTCCACCTTGTTGAACACAGGTTTGTGCCAAATTAATAGCTAAACGAGCATCATCAAACTGTCCGTCATAATATAAAATACCTCCTTTTAACTTATTAGTTTTAATTTCAGGGAAATTTTTAATTGTTTCATTTTTGGATATAAATTTGGACTTTCCAAAACTCAATGAACCGGATAGCCATTCATATAGTTTCAAACCTGTCCAGTACAAAAGACCCATTTTCCAACTAAAAATTGGAATAATAAATTTTTGTTTTTTCACTAAATGAGGTGCATTCTTTAACAATAATCCTCTTTCTTGTAAAGCTTCATAAACTAATTTGATATTCCCTTGAGCCAAATATCGTATTCCTCCGTGAACCAATTTTGTACTTCTACTGGAAGTTCCTTTAGAAAAATCAGACTGCTCTAAAAGAAGAGTTTTGTATCCTCTGGAAGCAGAATCCAAAGCAATTCCTAATCCGGTAGATCCTCCTCCAATAATGATAATATCCCAATGATTTACATTTTCTAAAATGTTCAAAAACCTATCTCTATTTAAAAAACCTTTCATCATGTTTCACTCATGTCAAATTCCAAACGGAATATTCCTCCTATTGGGATTTTGAAAATATTCAACAAACAAAATTAAAAATATTTTCAATAAAAGAAAATTTTAATTAAAATTAATCCAAATTAAACACCATTTTCTTTGTTCATCATTTTAGATATAAAATTTTTTATAATTTGTTGTTCTGAGCTTGCACTAATTTTTTTCATTATTTTATTTATGTCATAAAATTGTCTTAAAAAAAGATCTATATGATTTAATGTTATTCCAGATCCTTTGGATATCCTTTTTTTTCTTTTAATATCAACAAGTAATTTTGGATTATCTCTTTCATCAGGTGTCATAGAATGAATAATAGACTCTATTTTTTTGAAGGAATCTTTTTGATTTCCTCCATAAAAAGAAAAATACCTATCAACTCCAGGAATCATTGAAATAATGTTTTTTATACTTCCTATCTTTTTGATCTGTTGAATTTGCTCTAATAAATCATTAAAATTAAAACGATTTTTTGAAATCTTATGATAAATTTTCTTAGTTTTTTTTTCATCAAATTCCTCTTGTACTTTTTCAACTAAAGAAACTATATCTCCCATCCCTAAAATTCGATTAGCTATTCGATCTGGATGAAAAATTTCCAGATCTTCTATTTTTTCCCCATTACTAATAAATTTAATAGGTTTCCCCACAATACTAGACATGGTGATGGCAGCTCCACCTCGACTATCTCCATCTAATTTTGTCATTACAATCCCATCGAAATTCAATCTTCTTGAAAAAGATTGAGCAGTATTTACAGCATCTTGTCCTGTCATTGCATCGACAACAAATAAAGTTTCATCTGGGTTAGAATGTTTATGAATATTTACTATTTCTTTCATCATGATTTCATCAATAGCCAGTCTTCCAGCTGTATCAATAATAATTACATTTCTTTTTTTTCTAGAAGCATAAATAACAGATTGATCTAATATTTCTAGAACATTTTTATTTTCTTTTAAATAAAAAACAGGAATATTTATTTTTTCTGCAAGAAATTTCAGTTGGTCTATAGCTGCAGGACGATGAATATCTGCAGCTACTAATAAAGGAAATTTGTTTTTCTTTCTTAAAAAAAAAGCAAGTTTAGAAGAAAAAGAAGTTTTTCCACTCCCCTGCAATCCGCAAATTAAAATAACAGAAGGATCTTTATCAAGATTCATTTCTATACTTTTTTTTCCCATGAGTGTTACCAACTCATCATATACTATTTTTGTAATGATCTGTTTTGGATTTAATGAAGTAAGTACTTTTTTTCCAATAGATTTTTCTTTAACTTTATGAATAAAATTTTTAGCAATTTTATAATTGACATCTGCATCGATAAGTGCTTTTCCTATTTCTTTCATAGAAGATGCAATATTAATTTCTGTAATTTTATCATCTCCTTTCAAGATCTGAAGAGCCTTAGAGAATTTATTTTGTAAATGTTCAAACATAAATGTGAATTTTTTACTTTTACATACGATCAAGCATTTTAATGCCTAATAAATTCATTCCAGATTTTAAAACATTCCCTGTAACATGAATAATATTCATACAAATATTACTATGAATAACATTGAAAGGATCTATTAACTTTTTGTTTTGATAAAGAAAATTAAAAGATTTAGAAACTTCATAAATATAATTTGCTATTAATGAAGGATTTAAATTAATAGCTGATTTTTTTAAGACCAATGGATATTTTTGAAGAATTTTAATCATGTTTTTTTCATATATATCAAATTTAATATTTGACCAACAAAAATTCAACAATGAACATAAATCGAAGAACTTTCGTTCCAAAGAACGAATTCTGGAATAAGTATATTGAATATATGTTCCTGTTTTTCCTTTAAAATCTATAGATTTTTCAGGATGAAAAATAATTTTTTTTCTCGGATCTATTTTAAGGAAATAATATTTCAGAGCTCCTAATCCTATGATTTCAGCAGATTTTTCTTGTTTTCCTTCTTTTTTTAATTTTGAATATTTCTTTAAAAAATTTTTTTTTGCAATAGAATACATTTCTAAAATAAGACTATCTGCATCTATTACATTTCCTTCTCTAGATTTCATTTTGCCACTTGGCAAATATACCATTTCATAAGATAAATGAAATAATTTATTTACCCATATATATCCTAAACGTCTTAATATAGTAAAAAGAATTTGAAAGTGATAATCTTGTTCTTTTCCAACAATATAGATTAACTGGTCTATGTTATATTTTCTAAAACGTTCTACAGCAGTTCCAATATCCTGAGTTATATATACGGAAGTTTGATCTGATCGTAACAAAAGTTTTTGATCGAAACCTTCTTGAATCAAATCAATCCAAATTGATCCATCTTTTTTTTGAAAAAAAATTCCTTTTTCAAGACCTTTTTTGATAATTTTTTTTCCTATTTGATACACGTTACTTTCATATTCTATTTCATCAAAACTTATTTCCAATTTTCGATAAGTTTCTTCAAAACCGCTGTAAACCCATTTATTCATTTTTTTCCAAATATCTCTAGTTATTGGATCTCCACTTTCCCATTTTTTTAATAATTCTCTAGCTTCGATCAATATTGTCATTTCATCTTTTTTATCTATTTTTCTAATTTCTTCACGATAAATCTTATCGAATAAACTATAATATTTTCCTACAAAATGATCTCCCTTCATTTTAATACTGTCAGGAGTTTCTCCTTTTCCAAATTTTTTCCAAGCTATCATAGATTTACAGATATGTATTCCTCTATCATTAATGATTTGAATTTTTATTATTTTATGTCCAACCATTTTTAATATTTTAGCTATAGAAGATCCAATCAAACTATTTCTAACATGTCCTAAATGAAGAGGTTTATTAGTATTAGGAGAAGAATACTCTATCATTATTTTTTTGGATGGAAATTTTAAATGATAAAAATTTGTATTCAACATCTTTTGAAGAAGATGAATATAATAACTATCTTTAAAAATAAAATTTAAAAAACCTTCAATAATAGAAAATTGAATCAACCCATTTAATTGATTTTGCACATAATTTCCTATATTTTCTCCTATTTGTTCTACAGGTTTTTTTAATTTTTTAGACAAAGAAAATAAAACCAAAGTAAGATCTCCTAAATGTTCTTTTTTTGTATATTGAAAATCTAATTCCGGACAAGGTTTCAGTTTATATAAAACAGATATGGATTCTTTTGCTATTTCCTCTATAGACTGAAAATGATCATTCATAGAAGAATTTTTACAAATATCTTTTTAATTGAACTCTCCATCCAAAAGGATCTTCCGATAAATTATGCTGGATATCCAATAAACTTTTTTTTAAACGAATAGATATTCTTTCTTTTTCTGGAATATCTGGTAAACAAAAATTATTTCCTTGATAGTTAATTATTTTAAAAAAATTTATTACAGCAGCTGTTCCGCAGCCAAAAGCTTCTTTTAATTCTCCTGTCTGCAATCCTTTTATGATTTCTGAAACACTTAGATCTTTCTCTTCCACGGAAAATCCTTCTTTTTCAGCTAAAGAAAGAATACTTTTACAGGTAATTCCACTTAATATATTATCATTAGCTTTTGGAGTGATAAGTTTGTTTTTCAACCAAAAAAAAACATTCATAGTACCTAATTCTTCTATCATTGTGTGAGTAGAAGAGTCAGTCCACAATATTTGATCAAATCCTTCTTCATTTGCTAATCTAGTAGGATAAAAAGAAGAAGCGTAATTTCCAGCAGCTTTAGTAAATCCAACCCCTCCTGCTGCAGAACGGCTATATTTTTCTTCTATCTTAATTTTCAAAGGATGTTTATAATAGGAATCTGCAGGAGTAGATATAATCATAAACATATAATTTTCAGAAGGGGTTGCCGATAAAACACCGTTATTCGCAATTAAAAAAGGACGAATATATAAAGATTGTCCATAATTTTTAGGGATCCAATCCCTATCTATATCTATTAATTTTTTTAGTCCGTTCATAAAAATATATTCTGGAATAGTAGGCATTTCCAAACGAATAGCAGATCTATTTATTCTTTTGAAATTTTCTTCTGGACGGAATAAAAAAACTTCTTCATTTTTATCTTTATAAGCTTTCATTCCTTCAAAAACAGCTTGTCCATAATGAAAAACAGGAGAAATAGGAGAAAACGGAATATTCCCAAAAGGCTTAATAATGGAATTATTCCATTTTCCATCTTTGTATTCGGAACAAAACATATGATCTGAATACTGATGACCAAAGGTAATATTGTTAAAATCCATTTTTCCAATCCTTGAATGTAAGGTTTTTTCTATTTTCATAAAGTCAAAAAAATTAATGAAAACAAATATAATAAATGATTATTATGTTTTAATAAAAATTATTAATAAAACACCTAGTTTTCTAACTATCATGCATTATTTTTAATACTTTTTCTACAATATTTTCAACAGAAGGTTTTGAAAAATAATCACCATCTGATCCATAAGGAGGACGATGTTCTTTAGCCGTAATCGTAACGGGTGGACTATCTAAATAATAATATCCATTTTGTTCTTCTAATATTTTTTGTAAAATATAAGCAGAAGCTCCACCTGGTACATCCTCATCTATAATTAATAATCTGTTGGTTTTTTGTAAACTTTTTACAATGTCTTTTTGTAAATCAAAAGGTAAAAGAGATTGAATATCAATTACTTCTGAATCAATATTGATTTTATGCAATTCTTCTGCAGCTTCATTTACAATTCTCCACGTAGAACCATATGTTACCATGGTTATATCTTTTCCTTTCCTTGTTCTTTCCACTATTCCAATAGGAGTTCTAAAAAAACCTAAATTTTCCGGTAACTTTTCTTTGATTCTATATCCATTCAGACATTCAATAACTAAAGCTGGATCATCTCCAGATAATAAAGTATTATAAAAACCAGCAGCTTTGACCATGTTTCTTGGAACCAAGACTAAAATTCCTCTTAAATAATTAATAATTCCTCCCATAGGAGAACCTGAATGCCATATTCCTTCTAAACGATGACCTCTAGTCCTAATAATGACAGGAGCTTTTTGTCCTCCTTTTGTTCTATATTGCAAACAAGCAAGATCGTCACTCATGATTTGTAAAGCATATAAGATATAATCTAAATATTGAATTTCTACTATAGGTTTAAGCCCACGCATAGCAAGACCAATTCCTTGACCGAGAATAGTAGATTCACGTATTCCCGTATCAAAAATGCGAGTTTTACCATATTTTTTTTGCAACCCTTCCAATCCTTGGTTGACATCTCCTATTTTTCCTACATCTTCTCCAAATATTAAAAGATCAGGATATAATTCTAATAATTTATCAAAATTATTTCTCAAAACAATTCTTCCATCTACTTCAAAATTGTTATTCCTATACACAGGAAAAACTTCTGTTATTTTTACAGAAGATTTTTCGGAAATACTATATAAGTGAGAAGAATAATTTTCTTGTTCTTGATCATATTTTTTTTTAATCCATTTTATCAGACAATATTTTGAATCTGATTCCACTTCAGATAGTAGATATAAAATTTTTCGTGTAATACGAAATATTGATTTTTTTGTAGTAAAATTTTTAGTTTTATCATACAATTTTTGTATATACTTTTTCACATATTTATTAACCCATTTTTGATTAGAATAATCCTCTTGCATTTTTTGTAAAATGTTCACAGCTTCATTTTTAATTTCAATAATTGGTTTTTGAAACGCTTTCCAAGCTTTTTTTTGTTCATTTTTAACATATTCTTTAGCTTCTATATCTATTTTATCTAAATAACAAACATTGGTTAAGTTTTGTAACTTATTTTTTGTATTGAACTTAAAATTCAAAATCCAATCTCTAAATTTTTTTATTCCATCGTTATTCATTTCCCATTCCAAACGTTCTTTTGATTTATATCTTTCATGTGAAGAAGAAGTAGAATGTCCTTGCGGTTGAGTTAAATTTGTGACATGTATGATAACTGGAACATGTTCATAACGAGCTATTTTATCTGCACGAATATATGTTTTTGTAAGATCCATATAATCTGATCCATTCACACGAATAATTTCTACCCCTTTTTCTTTTTTGTTTCTATGAAATCCAGATAAAAGATCACTAATATTTTGTTTAGAAAATTGATATTTATTAGGAACAGAGATTCCATATTCATCATCCCAAATAGATAGTATGATAGGAATTTGCAAGACTGAAGCAGCATTTAAAGTTTCCCAAAATAATCCTTCTGAAATACTGGCATTCCCAATAGTTCCAAATGCTACTTCGTTTCCATCACGAGAAAATATTTTATGTGTTTCTTTTAAATTTTTTAGTTTTTTATAAATTTTAGATGCCTGAGCTAATCCTAATAATCTAGGCATTTGAGCAGCTGTAGAAGAAATATCTGCACTAGAATTCTTTTGTTGAATAAGATTTTTCCAAGTTCCATCACGATTTAGAAAACGTGTTCCAAAATGTGCAGTCATCATTCTTCCAGATGAAATAGGTTCAGCTTCTAAATCTGAATGGGCATACAATTGTGAAAAAAAACTTCTTACAGTTAAAGCTCCAATAGCCATCATAAACGTTTGATCTCGATAATATCCAGATCTAAAATCTCCATTTCTAAAAATTTTTGCCATAGCTAATTGAGGAATTTCTTTTCCATCACCAAATATCCCAAACTTAGCTTTTCCATTTAAAACTTCTTTCCTACCTAAAATACTGGTTTCACGACTAATTCTAGCCAATTTATAATCATTTAAAACTATTTTACTAAATGAATCAAAAGTGGGATCCTCATCATCATTATATTTTTTATTATTATTGTAATTCATAAATTCTAATTTTTTAGATGAAAATACAGTAATTTTACTTTATTAATTTCTTTATTTAATTTTATATATTATGTTCTTCTATTCAATAAAAAAAGAACTATGATTTATCATATTTTTGGAAATATAACCCTTTCTATTATCAAACCGGATGCGGTTAAAAAAGGACATAGCATCTCTATTTTATCCAAAATAGTTTATGCAGGATTTAAAATTGTTGCACTTAAGATGACAGAACTTTCTAAAAAATCAGCCATCAGATTTTATGAAGAACATAAAGAAAAATCTTTTTTCGAATCTTTGGTAAAATTTATGTCTTCTGGACCAATTATTTCGGTTCTATTGAAAAAAGAAAATGCCGTAAAAGACTTCAGAATTTTAATAGGAAATACAAATCCAATTAATGCTGAAAAAGGAACTATACGAAATTTGTATGCTACTTCTTTAGAAAAGAACGCTATACATGGATCAGATAGTAATCAAAATGCTTTTAAAGAATGTCAATTTTTTTTTTCAAGCAGAGAAATTTTCTTGAGAGAAGATATTTTATAAAAATTTTTTATGAAAAAAAATTTTCTAATAACCACTTACTCTATTTTAATTTTGATATTCATAACTGGATTATGGGGTGCTAATGTATATAATCATTTAGTAAAACTAAACGAAGGGATTAAAACACAATGGGGACAAGTGGAAAATGTTTATCAACGTAGATCCGATCTAATTCCAAATTTAGTGAATACAGTAAAAGGATCTGCAAATTTTGAAAAAAACACATTAATCCAAGTAATAGAAGCTAGAGCAAAAGCCACTTCTGTGGATATTAATCCAAATGATTTGAATCAAAATAAAATCAATAAATTTCAAAAAGCACAAGAAAACTTAAATAATTCTGTCAGTAGATTACTTTTAGTTGTGGAAAACTATCCTAATTTAAAGTCAACAAAAAATTTTTACGAATTACAAAATCAATTAGAAGGAACAGAAAATCGTATTAATATAGAAAGAAACCGATTTAATGATCAAGTAAATTATTTTAATACTTATAGAAATCAATTTCCAAAAATTATCATAGCAAACTTTTTTTCCCAATTTCAAGAAAAAGGATATTTCCAATCTCAAATAGGATCAGAAAGATCTCCTGTTGTAGATTTTTCCAAATAAGAATTGAAAAACAATTCACTAAAAAATCATGATAAAACATGAGAAAAACTATTCAATTAATTATTTTAATTTTTCTTTACACAAATCTAGCAAAAGGACAATTTAATATACCTGAAGCACCAAGAAAAATATATCCTGTTCAGGATTATGCAGGAGTCCTCTCCAAAAAGCAGATAGAAAAATTAAATCAAAAACTTGTTTCATACTATAAAATTACATCAACAGAAATTTTCATTTCTATCATTCAGGATCTTCATGGAGAAGATCCAAATTTTTTAGCTGCTCAATGGGGAGAAAAATGGAAAATTGGAAGCTTGCATAAAAATAATGGAATAGTTATATTATTATCTGTCAATGACAGAAAAATATCTATTCAAAATGGATATGGAATAGAACCCTATTTGACCGATTTTTTAACTACGAGAATTATAGAAAAAGCAAAACCTATATTGAAAAAAAATCTCTATTATCTAGCTATAGATTCCTGTATTCAGGAAATATTTCAAATTCTTCAGAATCAATATCATCATAAAAAACAAAAAAAAAAAGTTTTTCCTATGTGGAATCTTTTTATTTGTATGAGTGTTTTTTTTGTTATGCTTTTTTTTCTATGTAGAAAAAAAATAATAGACTCATCATTATTAAATACTTTACTTTTAACAGATTTTATATTCAGAAATAAAAATTTTCATAGTCATGAAAATGAAGATAATTTTGATGGATTTGGAGGAGGAGGAAATTTCGGAGGGGGAGGAAGTAGTGGAAATTGGTAATTTGATTTATCTTTTACTTCATTTTCTTAAAAATTTTAAATATTTTTTGAGTTGATATATTTTTTTCAATGTATCACTTTCTTTTTTTCTTTCCTTTAAAAGAAGGTTTTTTGGAATCGAAGAAACATATTTATCATTTGATAAATTTTTTCGAATTAAAGATAATAAATTATGAAAATGTTGAATTTTTTTTTCAATCCTAATAATATCCATATGACTAGTAGAATGATAGCTCTGATCTGCCAAAGATAAGAAAAATTGATCTGTATCTAAAAAAAAAGAATATATCGATTCATTTTTGGGTTCTTCTAATACAGAAACAATTTTTGATAAATTAGCCAATTTTAATATGATAGAATTATATTCTTTTTCTTCTTTCTTTCTCATAGTAAACAATACAAGACTTTTTTGATAAGGAATATTACTTTTATTTCTAATATTGCGTATTTTAGATATTATTTGAGTAATTCTTTCGAAAGAAACTAACATTTCATAATCATAAGATTTATTTTTAGGCCAATAAGAAACAATTAAAGCTTCTTCCGGTTTTCTTTTTTCAATAAGATTCCAAATCTCTTCTGAGAGAAAAGGCATATATGGATGTAATAATTTCAATATTTTTTCAAAAAATTTAATGGTGTTTAAATATTCTATTTTTGAAATACATCTATTTCCATGAATAGGTTTGATAATTTCAAGAAAATACGAACAAAAATCATACCAAATAAATTTATATAAAATCATTAATGATTCATCAAATTTATATTCTTGTAAATTTTTTTCAAACATTTCCAAAACATAATAAAAACGATTTTTTAACCATTTAATAGCAATTATAGAATAATCCGGCACATGTTGACTTTTTTGTATTTTCCAACTTTTAATTAAACGAAAAGCATTCCACACTTTGTTTGAAAAATTCCTTCCTTGCAAACATATTTTTTCCTCAAAATGAAAATCTTTTCCTGCACTAGTTTTCAACATTAGACCCATACGTACAGCATCTGCTCCATATTGATTAATTAAATCTATAGGATTTGGAGAATTATTTAATGATTTTGATATTTTTTGATTTTTAGAATCTCTAACAATTCCAGTAAAAAAAACCTTTTTGAAAGGTTTTTTCTTTTGAAAAAAGAAACCTGCTATAATCATACGTGCAACCCAAAAAAACAATATATCCGAACCTGTCACTATATCTTCAGTCGGATAATAATAAGAAATTTCGTGATTATGAGGATGACTAATTCCATCAAAAACAGATAATGGAAATAACCAAGAGGAAAACCAAGTATCTAAAACATCTGTATCTTGCCATATTTCATCATGACTTAAGTATGAATTTTCGCTTTTTTTTCTCGCTTTTTTCAATGCTTTTTCTAAACTTTCTGCAACCACAAAATCATTAGGTTTTTTCCCATAATAATAGACAGGAAGACGATGCCCCCACCATAATTGTCTAGATATATTCCAGTCACGAATTTGATTCATCCATTGAAAATAAATTTTATTAAATTTTTTGGGATAAAATTGAATATCTCCATTTTTTACAGCTTCTATAGCAGGAACAGATATTTCTCTCATTTTTAAAAACCATTGAAGAGACAATCTTTGTTCTACTACTGATAAAGTTCGTTCCGAAAAACCAATTTTATGATTGTATTTTTCTTTTTTTACTAAAAATCCCAATTGTTTTAATTCTTCAGTAATTTTTTTTCTTACTTCAAAACGATTCATCCCCTTGTAATGAAGGCCTTTTTCATTTAAGGTCGCATCTTCATTAAAAATATCAACTATGTCTAGTTTATGTTTATCCGCTATATTTTTATCGTATTTATCATGAGCTGGAGTGACCTTTAAAAATCCTGTTCCGAAATCTTTGTCTACATACGAATCCTGTATAATAGGAATATACTTATTAATTATTGGAACTTTTGCATATTTTCCTTTCAAATGAAAATAACGCGAATCATATGGATGAAAACAAAGAGCTGTATCCCCAAATATGGTTTCAGGACGAGTTGTTGCTACAGTCACATAATTTTTTTCTCCTTTTATTTGATACTTCAAATAATAAAGTTGACCAATACGTTCTTCATAAAGAACTTCTTCATCAGAAAGAGTAGTTTTAGCTTTTGGATCCCAATTAACAACATGGTAATCTCTATAAATATATCCATGTTCATACAAATCTATAAAAATTTTTGATACAGATCTGGACAATTTCTGGTTCATCGTAAATTGAGTCCGATTCCAATCACATGAACAACCCAATTTTTTAAGTTGATCAAAAATAATATTTTTATGTTTTTTTGACCATTCAAGAACATAATGCAAAAATTTTTCTCTTCCTAAAAAAGATTTGGACAATCCTTGTTTTTTTAATTGATCAACTACTTTAGCTTCTGTTGCAATAGATGCGTGATCTGTCCCAGGAATCCAACAAGCATTATATCCTTTCATTCTGGCATATCTAATCAAAACATCTTGAATAGTATTATTCAGCATATGTCCTATATGAAGAACTCCAGTAATGTTTGGAGGTGGCATCACTATAGTATAAGGTATTCTATCATCTGGGTAAGATGAAAAGTAATTTCCTTTCATCCAATAATCATATCTTTTTTTTTCCACAGATTTAGGATCATATTTGATTGAAATATCCATAAATTTAAAAATATAAAAAAAATTAAAATAATGATAAAAATTATTTTGATTGCTGCTGTTTCAAAAAACGGATTTATAGGAAAAAATAATCAACTTATGTGGCACTTGCCTAATGATTTAAAACGTTTTAAAAATTTAACTATTGGAGAAACAGTTTTAATGGGAAGAAAAACTTTCGAATCTATTGGAAAAATACTTCCAAAAAGAACAAATATTATCTTAACGAAAGATAAAATAAACTTCATGAAATCATTACACTTAAAAAATATAACAATTCAAAAGAATATAAAATTTTTTTCATCTGTAAAACAGATAGATTATTTAACAAATGAAAGAATATTCGTTATAGGAGGAGAAAAAACATATGCTTCTACAATTGAAAAAGCACATACAATAGAATTGACATTAGTTCATAAAAAATTTTATGGAGATGCAAAATTTCCAAAAATAGATGCAAAGAAATGGAAAAAAATATATGAATTTTTTTATGAAAAAGATAAATACCATTTATATAATTACAGTTTTATCAGATTCGAAAAAAAAGAAAAATCATTCTCTTCTATCTAATTCTTTCTTAATTTTTGCTGCAAGTTCATAACATTCATTAACCACTGCGTGGTTTAATAGTGCATTTAGATCTCTTTCAGTCATTTTTTCCAAATCTTGTTGACTTTTTTCTTTAAAAAAAAGAAATCCACTATTTTCTATTCCTGTTTCATAAGGTTCATTTTCTTTATCAATAGGAAACCCATTTTCAAAATAAATACCAGCTTTGTCAAATATTTCTCTTGTTGTATAAATAGGAGCCTGAAATCTTACTGCCAAAGCGACAGCATCTGATGTTTTTGAATCTATCTTATGTTCTTTTTTTTCTCCCTCTCCTTCTATAGGATCTCCTTCAAACAAAATATAAGAAAAAAATATTCCATTTACTAGTTTATATATTACAACTGCTTTTAATCTAACATGAAATAATTTTGCAAAAGTAAGAAATAAATCATGCGTAAAAGATCTGGATGGATCTCTTTTTCCTAAAGCAGAAGCAATAGATTGAGCTTGTAAACTTTCTATGATAATAGGAAGTTTAATTCTTCCAGATTCTTCTTCAAGTAATAAAACATATATCCCAGATTGTATTTGACTCAAGGATATTCCCCGTATAGCTAATCTAATGAATTGATCCATAGGAAAATTTAAATTATATAATAAATCTTGCTATTGTAACCAAATATCCTCAATTTAAAAGGATATTTCTGTTTTTTCATTTTTTGTTATAACAATAATATATATAAAATTATTATTATATGTAATAATTTTTTTTATATATTTATTAACAATATTTAAAATTTTTTTATTATGAATACTTCTGTTAAATTTCTGATTCCAACAATTTTTCTCGCATTAGGATTTATTTTATCCTGTAATGATGAGGTCACTTCCGTTGGAAAAGAAGAATCTGACGTGAAAAATACTACTACTGTAGAAAAAACTCCTTCTATTCCTGATCCACCACCTACTCTTGCTTCTTCTTCCCCTGAAACTCCTCCTACTGACCCTCCAAAAAATCCTACTCCTTCTTCTACAGAAACTCCTTCCAATGAAGACGATCCTTCAGACATGAATATAGATCCTGATGATTTATCTAGAAAAATCAAAGAAATAGGAGAAAAAATACAAAAATTAGAAAAAGAAAGTGAAAAACATTATGATGAATATTATCAAATGGTAGAAGTTCAAAAGGAAATATTGAATGAAGTCAAAAGAAGAAAAATGATTATGAGATCTAAGACAGTTGGATCCCCAGAACAAATAGAAGCTCAAAAAAACTTCGAAGATCAAAAAAAATTAGGAAAAGAAAAATTACAAATCCTAAAAGAAAAAAATATACTTTTGAATAATTTAAATAAATCAATAACAGAGGCAAAAAATGAAAAAATGGATTTGCAGAAAAAACAAGAAGATTTTTTAAAAAAACAAAAAGGAAGAGCGAAAAAAAATTAATTATCGTGAAGGAAAAGAAAGAGATTTCTTTCTTTTCCTAATATTGTCCTGAAAATGAAAAATCGATGTATGAAAGAAAAAACTTTTCGTGAAGTTATAGCAGAAGCTATGAGTGAGGAAATGAGAAGAGATGATTCTGTTTATCTCATGGGTGAAGAAGTGGCTCAATACAATGGGGCTTATAAAGCCTCTAAAGGGATGTTAGAAGAATTTGGACCCAAAAGAGTTATTGATACTCCAATTTCGGAATTAGGATTCTCTGGAATAGGTGTAGGTTCTGCTATGAATGGATGCAGACCCATTATTGAATTTATGACTTTTAATTTTTCTTTAGTTGCCATGGATCAAATCATTAATAACGCAGCGAAAATACGTTATATGAGTGGGGGACAGTGGAATATTCCTATTGTTTTCAGAGGGCCTACTGGTTCTGCTGGACAATTAGGAGCAACACATTCCCAATCTTTTGAAAGTTGGTATGCCAGTTGTCCTGGATTGAAAGTGGTCATTCCATGTAATCCTTATGATGCTAAAGGGCTTTTGAAATCTGCAATAAGAGATAATAATCCAGTAATTTTTATGGAATCTGAACAAATGTATGGAGATAAAATGATGATTCCAGAAGAAGAATACATTCTACCTATTGGAAAAGCAGATATCAAAAAAGAAGGAACTGATATCAGTTTAGTCTCCTTTGGAAAAATAATGAAAATGGCTTTAAACATAGCAAACAAACTAGATAAAGAAAATATTAGTGTAGAAGTCATAGATATCCGCACTATACGTCCCTTAGATTATGAATCTATACTTTTTTCTGTAAAAAAAACCAATCGACTAGTAATTTTAGAAGAATCATGGCCATTTTCATCCATATCCTCTGAAGTTTCGTATTTTATACAAAAAAAAGCATTTGATTATCTTGATGCACCTATTAATAGAATAACTTTATTGGACACTCCAGCCCCTTATGCTCATAATTTGATCAAAGATTGGTTTCCAAATGAAAAAAAGGTAATAAATGCCATCAAAGAAACTCTTTATTTAATCTAATAATTAATAAATGGATTGAACAATTTTATAAATATTTTCTGGTTTATCCATAGTGTAATAATGGATCACTTCTACACCAGAATTTTTCAATTCTTTAGATTGATGAATAGACCATTCAATTCCAATATGAGATACAATTTTTTTATCTTTCGCCTTTTCAACTTCTTTCACTAATTCGTGAGGAATATTCAAATAAAAACGAGAAGGAAGACTGTTTAACTGTTTTTTTGAAGAAATAGGTTTGATTCCAGGTATAATGGGAACAAAAATTCCTTCTGATCTACATTTTTTAACAAAAGAAAAATATTTTTTATTATCAAAAAACATTTGAGTCACAATATAATCCGCTCCTGCTTCTATTTTTTTTTTCAAAAAAAATAAATCACTTTCAATATTTGGGGCTTCCAAATGTTTTTCAGGATATCCTGCTACTCCAATACAAAAATCAAATAATGGAGATTCTTTTCGTTCAACAAAAGTTTTATCAAGATATTTTCCTCGATTTAAATCTTTAACTTGTTCAACAAGTTCTACTGCATGTTTATGTCCATCTTTTTTCGCAAGAAAATTACTTTCAGATTTCAAAGGGTCTCCTCTAAGAACTAGAACGTTATCTATTCCCAAAAAATTTAGATCTATTAAAGCATTTTCTGTCATTTGTTTATTAAAACCACCACAAATCAGATGTGGAACCGCATCTACTCCATATTTGTTCATAATAGCTGCACAAATTCCTACGGTTCCTGGACGCCTTGAAATTTTCCTTCTCTGCAAAAGTCCATTATTTTTTTCTACATAAATAAATTCCTCTCTATGATAAGTAACATCAATAAAAGGAGGATTGAATTCCATTAAAGGATCTAAAGTAGAAAAAATGTCTTTAATATCATGTCCTCTTAAAGGAGGTAAGATTTCAAAGGAGAATAAAGTTTTTTTTGCTTTAGATATATGCTCAATCACTTTCATAATACACAACTTTTACTTGATATGATCAAATTCAGTATAAGGAACTAATACTTGAGGTATATTAATTTTATTTTCAGTTTGATGATTTTCTAATAAAGTCGCCATAATTCGTGGTAAAGCTAAAGCACTCCCATTAAGAGTATGACAGAACCTTACATGACCTTTAATAGTTTTGTATCTCAAATTTAATCTATTAGATTGAAAATCATTACAATTAGATATAGAACTGACTTCTAACCATTTTTTTTGCGCTATAGAATAAACTTCAAAATCGTAAGTTATAGAAGAAGAAAATCCAAGATCAGGTCCATTCAAACGAATAATACGAAAAGGTAAATCTAAAGATTTTAAAATATTTTTGACATGCAAAATCATTTCTTCTAAAGAAGAATAAGAAGAATCTTGTGTGGTGATTTGAATAATTTCCACTTTTTCAAATTGATGCAACCTATTCAATCCTCTTACTTTGGATCCATAAGATCCTGCTTCTCTTCTAAAACAAGAAGTATAAGTAGTTGCTTTAACAGGAAGATCTGTTCTTGAAAATATTTTATCTCTGTAGCAATTCATAATAGGAACTTCTCCAGTAGGAATCAGATAAAGATTATCTTTTTCTATAAAATACATTTGATTTTCTTTATCTGGAATTTGTCCTGTAGCGTATCCCGATTTTTCATTTATAAGATAAGGTAAACTATATTCTTTATACGAAGCTTGTATATTTTTATCTAGAAAATATTGAATTAAACTTCTTTGTAATTTTGCTCCTTTTCCCATATAAACTGAAAAACCAGAACCACATATTTTCGTTCCCAAATTTGAATCAAATAAACAAAACTTATTTGATAATTCCCAGTGTGTAAGTGGATTATCAATATGACAATGAATTTCTCCCTCTTGAAAAATAATATTGTTTTCTTCAGAATTATTTTTTACTTTTTCATCAGGAATATTAGGAATTTGATTTAATTTTTTTTCTAAGATTTGAACAATTTTTCTTAGTTTAAGATTGATATTTTTCTTTTCTTTTTTTAAAAAAGTAGATTTTTCTTTTAAAGATTCTATTTGAGTTTTTTGACCAAAATTTAAAATTTGACCTATTTTTTTAGATATTGAATTTTCTTTTTCTAATATTTTGTTCAGTACGTTTTGAGCTATTTTTTTTTTTTCGTCTAAAATCAATATCTCATCTATCAGGTATATTTCTTGAAAATTTCTTTTTTTTAATCCTAATAAAACTTTTTCTCGATTTTTTCGTATGAAAGAGGTTCTAAGCATAAAAAAACTAAAATCCTGTTGACCATATATTTTTAAAAATGCAAGGTACGAATAATATTTTCTATATTTGTACAATGCAAATGCATAAGTCTACTACTAAAAGTAGAAATAAATTTGATCAGTATTTTTTAAAAGACAAAAATATAGCAAAGAAAATTGTAAGTAATCTTTCTTTTAAAAATTATGATGCAGTAGTAGAAATAGGTCCTGGATTAGGAATCCTTACTCAATATTTGTTGAATCTATATTGTCATCATCAGGTTTTTTTAATAGAAATCGATAGAAAATTAATTTCTTTTTTAAGAAAAAATTTTCCTATTTCTAAAAATAGAATTATTCATAAAGATTTCTTAAAATGGAATCCTGAAGAAATTAACTTGCAAAGTTTTGCAATTATTGGTAATTTTCCTTATAGTATTTCTTCTAAAATTTTATTTCATATATTGAAATATAATCAATACATACCAGAATGCATTGGCATGTTTCAAAAAGAAGTGGCAAAACGTATTACTTCTCATGAAGGGGAAAAAACTTATGGAATATTATCAGTTTTGGTACAAGCATTTTATGAAGTAAAATATCTTTTTACTGTAAAAAAACAAGTTTTCTTTCCTATGCCTAATGTAAAATCGGCAGTTATTTCTTTAAGAAAGAAGAATGAAGTTATTTCTTGCAACAAGGATTTATTATTCAAATGTGTCAAAACAGCTTTTAATCAAAGAAGAAAAAAATTAAAAAATTCTCTACAGTTATTTAACCATATTTCAAATTTTTATCAAATTCCATTTTTGAACAAAAGAGCAGAAGAATTATCTGTAAAAGAGTTCCTTCAATTAACAAAAGAAATAGAAATTAGAAGATGAATACTAAATTATTAAATGGAAATCAATTAGCAATAGAAATAAGAAAAGAAATTTCCAAGGAAATCGAAAAAAATATACTAAATAAAAAAAAACGTGTTCCACATCTTGGAATCATATTGACAGGAAATAATAGATCTAGTATGACATATGTCAATAGCAAAATCAAAGAGTGTCAAAATATCGGAATAAAATCTTCTTTAATTCATTTACCAGTGGGGTGTATAGAAAAAAAACTATTAGAAGAAATAAACAAAATGAATCAGAATCCATTAATAGATGGTTTTATTGTCCAATTACCTCTTGAAAAACATATCAATCAGGACAAAATAATTTTATCTATCGATCCAAATAAAGATGTAGATGGATTCCATCCTGAAAATTTTGGAAAAATGGCTTTAAACATAAAATCTTTTTTTCCTGCAACTGCATTAGGTATATTAACTCTTTTGGAAAGAAATCAAATCAAAATACCTGGAAAGCATACTGTAGTAATTGGAAGAAGTAGGATAGTCGGAAGGCCTATTAGTATTCTGATGAGCAGAAGAAGTAATTCTGGAAATAGTACGGTAACATTGACTCATAGTCATACTCCAAATATAGAAGATTACACAAAACAGGCTGATATAATTATAGTGGCAGTTGGAATTCCAAAGTTTCTTAAAGGAAGGATGATTAAAAAAGGATCTATCGTTATAGATGTAGGAATAAATAGTGCAAAAAATGAAAAAAAAATACTAGGTGACGTTGATTTTTATAGTGTTTATGGAAAAGCTTCTTATCTTACGCCTGTTCCAGGTGGAGTCGGACCTATGACTCGTGTTATGTTATTAAAAAACACTTTAATAGCTGCATTAAATAGAAAAGATGAAAAGAATTAGTTTTCCTATAAAAGAATTATTTTATTCTATTCAAGGAGAAGGACATTATTATGGAATAGCTGCATATTTCATTCGTTTTGAAGGATGCAATATAAAATGTGATTGGTGCGATACCAAAGAAAGCTGGAAAATCAAAAAAAATGATTTTATTCCAATTCATAAAATCATTGCTAATATTAGCAATAACAATCGTACAATCAAAAACATTGTAATTACTGGTGGAGAACCTATGATGTGGGATTTATATCCTTTAACAAAAATTTTGAAAAAAAAAGGATATCGTATTCATGTTGAAACTTCAGGATCCTATCCTATAAAAGAAAAATATATGGATTGGATCACAATTTCTCCCAAAAAAATAAAACTTCCTTTAGCAGAAAATTACAAAAAAACCAACGAATTAAAAATTATTATTTCTAATGAAAAAGATTTTCTTTTTGCGGAAGAACAAGCCATTCATGTAAAAACCACTAATTGTTTCCTGTTCCTACAACCTGAATGGACTAATTCAATTAATATTCTTCCAAAAATAATTTCTTACATAAAAGATAATCCAAAATGGAGGATATCTCTTCAAATTCACAAAATGTTAAATATTCCTTAATCATAATTATGAGTGTCTATTTTCCAGAATATTGATAACATCTTGTATAGAAAAACCTTTTTCATGTAAAAGAATGAGATAATGAAAAAGTAAATCTGCAGATTCATTTAAAAATAAATTTCTATTGTTATCCTTAGATTCAATAATAAGTTCCACAGCCTCTTCTCCTAATTTTTGAGATATTTTATTAATTCCTTTTTTTGATAATTGATATATATAAGAGTTTTTTTTCTGTTGATTAATTCTATTAAAAATTAAATCTTCCAAATAAAATAAAAAATTTTTTTTATTAATTTCTTTCCAACAAGTGTCTGTTCCTTTATGACAAATAGGTCCTGTAGGCTTTGCTTTAATCAACAAAGTATCTCCATCACAATCTATTAATAGATTTTTAATAAATAGATAGTTTCCACTAACTTCCCCTTTCGTCCACAATCTTTTTTTAGATCTGCTATAAAAAGTCACTTTTTTTTCATAAACACTTTTTTGATAGGCTTCTTGATTCATATAACCCATCATTAATATCTTATCTGTTTTTGCATCTTGAATAATTACAGGGATCAATCCATTTTCAAAATGGATCATTTTTTGTTGAAAATATTCTTTTTTCATAATCAAATTGTGTTTCTTACAGGTATATGAGAACGGGTTAAATAATATTTTAACTTTGGAATTTCTATTTCTCTATAATGAAATATGCTGGCAGCTAAAGCAGCATCTGCTTTTCCAATTTTGAAGATTTTATAAAAATCTTCTAATTTTCCAGCCCCACCTGAAGCAATAACTGGAGTAGAAATATTTTCGGATATTTTTCTGGTAATATCTAAAGCGAATCCATTTTTTGTCCCATCATGATTCATTGAAGTTAATAATATTTCTCCTGCTCCTCTATCAGCACCCTCTTTAGCCCAGTCTAGTGTTTTCTTTTTAGTGGAAATTCTACCACCATTTAAATATACCCACCATTCATTTTCTTCATATTTTGTATCGATAGCTAATACAATACATTGACTTCCAAATCTTTTAGAAAGTCTTTCTAAAAGATTTGGACTTTTAAAAGCTTCAGTATTAATAGATATTTTATCTGCTCCTGCATTTAATAACAATTCTACATCTTCTTCTTCTCGAATTCCTCCCCCAACTGTAAAAGGAATATTAATATGACTAGAAATATCTCTCACTAAGCTAGTTAATGTCTGACGTTTTTCATTTGTAGCTGTTATGTCCAAAAATATTAATTCATCTGCACCTTGTTTTGTATACCAACAAACTAATTTTATTGGATCTCCAGCATCTTTTAAATGTTTAAAATTAACTCCTTTTACTGTTCTTCCATTTTTAATATCTAAACAAGGTATAATCCGTTTAGCTAACATATTTAGTAGTTATTATTATTTTTTTCTTTCCAATTTCTAAGTTCTGATAACGATATCTGATTTTCATATATAGCTTTTCCAATAATGACACCTCTACAACCTAAATTGAATAATTGATCTATATCTTCTATATTTCTAATTCCGCCACTTGCTATCAATTCAATATTTGGAAATCTTTGAATAATTTCTTTGTATAAAGAAAAAGAAGGACCAGATAAAACTCCATCTCTAGATATATCTGTACAAAAAATTTTTTTGATTCCATAATTATTTTTTTCTTCTAAAAAATCCATAAATGGAATATCAAAAAATTCTGTCCATCCATTAGTTGCGATTTTTTTATTTTTAACATCTACTCCTAATAAAATTTTATCATCTCCATAAATATTGACCCATTTTTTTAAAAAGATGGGTTTTTTAACAGCAATACTGCCTACAGTTGCTATATCACCTCCATTCTCAAATACAGCACGTACGTCCTCTTCAGTATGAATTCCTCCTCCAAAATCTATAATCAAATTTGTATGTTTTGCTATTTTTTCCAAAATTTTCCAATGTACGACTTTCCCTTTTTTTGCTCCATCTAAATCTACTAAATGGAGTCTAGATATTCCATTATTTTCCAATAAAAATGCCACTTCTAGTGGATCATGATTATAAATTTTTTTCTTTTTAAAATCACCTTGTTTTAAACGAACGCACTTTCCATCAATTAAATCTATAGCTACTATAATATTCATCATTAATTATTTTTATAATCGGATAAAATTTTCTAATATTTTATGTCCTACATAAGAAGATTTTTCTGGATGAAATTGGACAGCATAAAAATTATTCTTTTGCAAAGCAGCACTGTAAGAAACTATATATTCTGTTTTTGCTGTCGTGTACTTTCCCAAAGTAGCATAATAACTATGAACAAAATATTGATAACTTCCATCTGGAATTTTTTCAAACAAAGGGCCTTTGAGTTTATGAATGGTATTCCAACCTATTTGAGGAATTTTATCATTTTTGTTTTTAGATTGAAACTTTTTAACTAACAAATCAAAAATTCCTATACATGTGGTACTACTTTCTTCTGAATATTTACAAAGTAATTGCATCCCCAAACATATTCCCAATACAGGTTGTTCTAATTCAGATAAAACCACATCCAACTTTTTTTCTTTTAAATATTTCATTGCATAATTAGCTTCTCCTACTCCTGGTAAAATAATTTTTTCCGCATTTTGAATAGATTCCATAGAATCTGTTACTATGGCTTGTACACCTATCCTTTCCAGAGAAAAAAGAACCGATTGTACATTTCCTGCAGGATATTTTATGATAATTGTTTTCATAATTTTTCATTAAAATTTTTTACAATAGTCCTTTAGAACTAGGTATTTTATTATTAAAAGAATTTTTTCTTATTGCCATTTTAATAGATTTTGCAAAGCATTTAAAAATAGATTCTATTTTGTGATGTTCATTTTTTCCTGTAGCATGAATATATAGATTGCATTTTGCAGATGAAGAAAAAGATTTAAAAAAATGATAAAACATCTCTGTAGGAACTTTTCCTATTTTTTCCCTAAAAAATTTGGCTTTCCATACTAATTGACTTCTTCCTCCAAGATCTAATGCCACTGTAGATAAACTATCCTCCATAGGAATTAAATAGAATCCATAACGTTCTATTCCTCTTTTATTTTCTAAAGATTGATTAAAAATTTCTCCTAAAGCAATTCCAGTATCTTCTATTGTATGATGTTCGTCTACATAAAGATCTCCTTTTGTTTGAATATTTAGATCTATAGAACTGTGAAAAGCTATTTGTTGTAGAAGATGATCAAAAAATCCAAGTCCTGTTTGTATATGAGCTCTTCCTTTTCCATAAAGGAAAATAGATATTTTAACATTTGTTTCTAATGTAGTACGTTGGTGTACTAATCTTTTGGTAGTAATAGACGATAAATATTCATAAATATTTTCCCAATTATCCGTTTTTAACGATATTATTTTTTTGAGATCTTTTTCTTCTATAGTAGAAAAATAATCTTTTTCTTCTTTTGTTAAATTCTTATAATGATGATTCTCCTTGATCCATATTGATTTACATCCCAGGTTTTTAGCTAGAAAAACATCATTTAATCTATCTCCAATGACAAAAGATTTAGAAATATTGTATAAATCAGATTGTAAATAAGTAGATAACATTCCTATCCCAGGTTTTCTAGTAGAAGATTTTTCTTCTGGAAAAGTTCTATCTATATGAACAGAATAAAAATCAATTCCTTCTGTTTTTAAAACATTTAAAATATGATTGTGGATAGGCCAAAATTTTTTTTCAGGAAATTGATCTGTTCCCAACCCGTCTTGGTTGGTCACCATGACTAAATTATAATTTAATTCTTGTACTATTTTTGACAAAAAAAATATAACCTTTGGATAAAAACTGATTTTTTCAATAGAATCAATTTGATACGTAGGTGGGTTTTCTCGTATGATAGTCCCATCTCTATCAATAAACAATATTTTTTTCATTACATCTTTATTTTGGAGTATTTTTTAATTTGATCTATTAAATACTCATTTTCTTCGTGAGTTCCTACTGTAATTCTTAAACAATTATTGCATAAAACAATTTTCGAACGATCTCTAACAACAATTTTTTTTTCCATTAAATATTGATAGAGATTTTTTGAAGAAAAATTAATTCTTACTAGCAAAAAATTAGCAGAACTAGGATAGACTTTACGTATAATAGGAATTTTACTTAATGATTCTTTCATATATTTTCTTTCTGAAAGAATGTTTTTTAAATGATAAAAAAATAAATCTCTATTTTCAAGAGCTTTAATAGCAATTTCTTGAGAATGAATACTTATATTGTATGGATGTTTAATTTTATTCATCCATTGAATAATGGATTCAGAAGCAATCGCGATTCCTATTCTTAAACCCGCTAAACCCCAAGATTTAGAAAGCGTTTGTAAGACAATTAAATTGGGATATTTATTAATTTCCATGGATAAAGATTTTTGATCTGAAAAATCAATATAAGCTTCATCTAAAACAACAATTCCTGTAAATTTTTTTGTAAGATTTTCAATGTTTTTTCTTTTTATATCGTTTCCTGTAGGATTATTTGGAGAACAAATAAAAATTATCTTACTATGTTGATTAACAGATTTTTCTATTTCTTCCAAATTCAATTGATATTTTTCTTTTGTAAGAGAAATTTTTACTATATCTACACCATGAATTTTTCCACTCACTTCATACATCCCATAAGTAGGGGGGAAAATTATAGCATGATCTATTTCTGGACGAGAAAAAATACGATAAATCAAATCAATAATTTCATCACTCCCATTTCCTAAAAATATTTTAGATGGAGAAATATTTTTTAAATCAGATATTTTTTCCTTTAATTCTTTCTGTAAAGGATCTGGATATCTGTTGTAAGAGTTCAAAAAGGATAAAGGAGATCCAAAAGAATTTTCATTAGCATCTAAAAAAATAGAATTTTTTTCTTTATCATGTTCTGTTCTTGCGGATATATAAGGATCCACTTTTAAAATATTGTCTCTGATTAGTGAATCAAGATCAAAATTGGAACAATTTTTATTTTGACTATTGTTCATGCATTTAAAATTCATTTTTTAATCGAATATTAATGGACTTTCTATGTGCAATTAATCCTTCTTCGGAAGATAAAATATTTACACATTCCGACAAATTTTTCAATCCTTCTTTGGATATTTTTTGAAAAGTGATTTTCTTAACAAAGCTATCTACAGATACTCCACTATAAGATTTTGCATAACCATATGTGGGTAATACATGATTTGTTCCAGAAGCATAATCACCAACACTAACTGGAGAATAATTTCCTAAAAAAACAGATCCAGCATTAATCACTTTTTCACTCCAATAGTAATCATCATTACAATTAATAATGAGATGCTCTGGAGCCACTTGATTTATAAAATTCATACATTCTTCTAAAGAAGAAAAAACAACTATTTTACTTTTTTTTAAAGATTTTTCAATAATATCTTTTTTCTTAGAAAGATGAAATAATTGTTTTGTTAATTTTTCTTTAACTTTTTCTATCCAAGATTCGTTATTTATAGTAACCAAAAGAATATAGCTTTCTGGATCATGTTCAGATTGAGATAGTAAATCAGCTGCTACATATTCTGGATTTGCTTTTTCATCAGCCATAATCACAACTTCTGAAGGACCTGCAGGCATATCTATGGATACAATTCCTTTTTGGGATACAATTTGCTTAGCTATTGTCACATAAGAATTTCCTGGACCAAATATTTTATACACGGAAGGAATACTCTCAGTACCATAAGCCATAGCAGCAATAGCTTGAACTCCTCCTACTTTATATATACGAGTAATTCCAACATATTTAGCTGTATATAAAATAGATGGATGAACATCTCCATTTTCATTTGGAGGACTACATAATATAATATTTTTACATCCAGCCAGTTTTCCTGGTATTCCTAACATTAATACAGTGGACAATAAAGGGGCGAATCCTCCAGGAATATAAAAACCTACTTTTTCTATTGGAATAGATTTTCTCCAACAAAAGGATCCTGTTGAAATTTCTATTTTTGATTCCTCATGTATCTGTTTTTGATGAAAAAACTTGATATTCTTATATGCTATATCTATAGATTTTTTTAATTTACTTGAAATTTTTATGTTTGCTTTTTGAAAATCTTCTTCTGTGACTTGAATACGTTTTATATCGACATTATCATATTTTCTTGTATAAGTTTTTACGGCTATATCTCCATAATTTTTTACATTATTAATGATAGGAATAACAAAATCTCTTAAGTGAGAAATTTCTTTCGAAGATCTATTCAAAATAGATTGACATGTTTTGTATGTAGGATGAATATACACTTGAATCATATCCATATTTTTTTATAGTATAATTTTTTCTATTGGCAATACTAATATATCCTGCGCTCCAAGTGCTTTTAAGTTTTCTATAATTCCCCAAAAATCATTCTCATTGACAACGGAATGAACCGAACTACATTCTGAATTTGCCAGGGGAAGAATAGCTGGACTTTTAATTCCTGGGAGATAAGATATTATTTTATCTAATCGTTCATTAGGAACATTTAATAGAATATACTTATTATTTTTGGCTTTTTTTACAGCTCTAATTCTAAATAATAATTTATCCATGATTAGATTTTGTGGAGAGCCTAAATGTAGATGTGATGCCAATACGGCTTCAGATTGAAGAACAGTTTCTACTTCTTTTAGTCCATTCATAAAAAGTGTAGATCCACTACTAACTAAATCGCAAATACAATCCGCTAAACCTATTCCAGGAGCTATTTCCACAGCTCCAGAGATTTCGTGAATTTCTGCATTGATATATCTTTTTTCGAAGAATTCTTGAACTAAAAAAGGATAACTTGTTGCAATTCTTTTTCCATCTAAATCATTTATATTGTTGTAAGATGAAGATTTAGGGACAGCTATAGCTAGTCTGCATTTTCCAAAACCTAAAGTCTCTCTTATTTTTATTTTTTTTCTTTTTTCCAAAAGAACATTTTTTCCTACAATTCCTATATCAGCTACTCCATCTTCTAAATATTGAGGTATATCATCGTCTCTTAGAAAAAGGATTTCTAGCGGAAAATTGAGAGCCGTTGTTTTTAATTTATCTATACCAATATTAACTTCAATGCTGCAATCTTTTAGCAACTTGATAGAGTCTTCATAAAGACGACCTGATTTTTGAATAGCTATTTTAAGTTTATCCATATAATAAGGAAAAAATAACAAAAGCTTACTCTTGTAAGCTTTTTATTGTAGATTAAATTAATGCATCACAGCAAATATAAAAACTATTTTGAATATTTTATAATTAACCTATAAGTCTCGTTTTCTCATAAATAAAAATTTACACAAAAAAATGAAAATTATTAGTTATAATATAAATGGAATAAGATCTGGAATTAATAAAGGATTATCTGATTGGATTGAAAAGAGCAATCCAGATATTTTGTGTTTTCAAGAAATAAAAGCTTTTCCAGAACAAATAGATACTTATATTTTTGATCAATTAGGATATAATCATTATTGGTTCCCTTCAATCAAAAAAGGATATAGTGGTGTAGGTATTTTATGTAAAGAGAAACCTATTCATGTGGAATACGGAATAGGATCTCCTTTTATTGATCAAGAAGGGAGGGTATTACGTATAGATTTGAAAAAAATGTCAGTAATTAGTCTTTATCTTCCTTCAGGAAATAACATGAAAAAGAGATTAAGTTTCAAATTTTTTTTTATGAAAAAATTTTTTTTTCATGTGAAAAAAATCATAAATGAATTGAATAATCTCATTATTTGTGGTGATTATAATATTTGTCATCATGAAATAGATATTTATAATCCTATTAAAAACCAAGAAATTTCAGGTTTTTTACCAGAAGAAAGGGAATGGATGACTCATTTTCTAGATTTAGGATTCATAGACAGTTTTAGAAACTGTGTTAAAGAAGCACATCATTATAGTTGGTGGAGTTATCGTTTTAATGCTAGAAAAAATAATAAAGGTTGGAGGATTGATTATGTTATGGTTAGCTATTCTTTGAAAGAAAAAATTAGGAAAGCTTCCTTATTGTCGGATGTAAAGTTCTCCGATCATTGTCCTGCTGTATTAGAAATGACCTGACTGGGATTCGAACCCAGGACCCTTACATTAAAAGTGTAATGCTCTACCAGCTGAGCTATCAGGTCTGAAAAAAATTAAAATAATCACTGAAAAAACAAATATACTATAAATTTATTTTTTTATGAAAATCACTTTAATAGGATACATGGGGAGTGGAAAAACTTCTATAGGAAAAAGATTATCTAAGGAAATAAATTTAAATTTCTATGATTTAGATACTATTCTCGTTGAAAGTAAAAAAGAGTCAATTTATAATCTTTTTAAAAAAGAAGGAGAACTTTCTTTTAGAAAAATAGAACATTTGATGTTAAAAAAAGTTTTAAAAAAGAAAGATGAATATGTTTTATCCGTTGGAGGAGGAACTCCTTGTTTTTACAACAATATTTATTTACTAAATAAATATTCAAAAACATTTTATTTAAGAACAAATAGTTATACTCTATTTAAAAGATTATTTTTTGAAAAAAAAACAAGACCTTTGATTGCTCATTTATCAAAAAAAGAATTGTTTCAATTTATTATGAAGCATTTGTTCCAAAGAACTTATTTCTATGAAAAATCTTCTGAAAAAATTAATACAAGTAAAAAATCTAAAAATGATATAGTTAAAGAAATTATTAAGTTTATTTATTATAGAAAATGAAAACATATGATCATGTTTTTCTAGAAAAAATTAGAAAATATTTTTCATTTCAAATAAAAAAGAAAGTATGTGTTGCTGTAAGTGGAGGATTAGATAGTATGGTTCTTATTAATGTATTACTTGATCTTTCTAACATTGAATTAGAAGCTGCTCATTGTAATTTCACACTAAGAAATAAAGAATCTAATGAAGATGAAGTTTTTATAAGAAAATTTTGTGCAAAAAAAAGTATCATATGCCATGTTAAAAAATTTGATACTTTGAATTTTTCTAAAAAAAATAAATTTTCTATACAAATGGCAGCTAGAAAACTTAGATATGATTGGTTTTCTGAATTATTAAAAAATAATTTATATGAGTACATAGTATTAGCACATCATCTTAATGATTCTATAGAAACTTTTTTCCTAAACATTTTGAGAGGAACTGGAATTAAAGGATTGTTAGGAATTCCTAAAAAAAATGAGAAATTTATACGTCCTCTTTCTGATTTCACTAAAGAAGAAATTTTACATTATGCTAAAATCAAAAATATAAAATGGAGATCGGATAGTAGTAATCAAGAAACTAAATATTTGAGAAATCAGATTCGTTTAATTTTATCTCAGTTTTCCTCTTTTTCATCTTTTTTTTATAAGGGGTTTAAAAAAACCATAGATCATCTTCACGATGAAAATTTTTTAATAGAAGAAAAAATTAAAAAAGTATATCATGAAATTACATTGGAAAAAAAAGATGATCCATTTTTTTGGAAAGTTGAATGTCATAAAATCAAAAAATTGAAACCTTTATCTTTTTATTTATTTAAATTATTTTCTCAATATGGATTTGACGATGTCAAAAGTTTAAAATCTCTTATTTATGCGCAATCTGGGAAGCAACTTATATCAAAAAAATATCGTATTATCAAAAATAGAAATAATTGGATTTTAATTTCCAATGAATTATTATCAGAAAATAAAAATAAAACTTATGTGATACAGGATTTTAAAAATGTTTGTTTACCCATTGATATTAAGTTTTTTTTTAATCCAAAAAAAGAAGATAGAAAAAAAATGTTTCTTGTAGATTTTGAAAAAATTCAATTTCCATTGCTATTAAGAACATGGAAAAAAGGAGACTTTTTTTTCCCATTTAAAATGAAAGGGAAAAAAAAATTAAGCAAGTATTATAAAGAAAAAAAATTTTCTCTTTTAGAAAAAGAACAAACATGGTTATTAATTAATGGAAATGGGTATATTATTTTGATTGTAGGAAATCGTTTAGATGATAGATTTAAGATAACAGAAAAAACAAAAAAAATATTAGGAATAAAAATATAATTGAGTTATTATCTATTAGTCTTACAATTTCAATTAGTATTTTTTTTAATTTTGAAAAGAATTAGTTGTTCGATTTATGAAAATACATAATTTCAATGCAGGCCCTTCTATTTTACCCCAAGAAGTTGTCAGAAAATCAGCTCAATCTGTAATTGATTTTAATGGGACCGGATTATCTTTACTTGAGATTTCTCATAGAAGTATAGACTTTTTAGAAATAATAGAAAAAACTACTTGTTTAGTAAAAAAAGTGATGAATTTGAATGATGATTATGCTATTTTATTTCTTCAAGGAGGAGCTACATTGCAATTTTCAATGGTTCCATATAATTTAATGGATCAAGAAGCAGCTTATTTAGATACAGGATTTTGGGCCAAAAATGCTATTAAGGAAGCAAAAAGATTTGGAAAAGTAAAAATTTTATTTTCTGGAAAAGATCAAAATTATACACATATATCAAAAAATTATCAAATTCCATATCATGTAGATTATTTTCATTGCACGTCTAATAATACAATTGTTGGAACACAAATGAAAACATTTCCTCAAACATCTGTTCCAATAGTTTGTGATATGTCTTCTGATATTTTTAGTAGGAAATTAAATTTTTTACAATTCAGTTTAATTTATGCTTCTGCACAAAAGAATGTAAGTTCTGCTGGAATGACTATCGTAATAGTGAGAAAAAATGTTTTAGGAAAAATCGAAAAAAACATTCCTTCTTATATGGATTATAAAATTCATATACAAAATAAAAGTATTTTAAATACTCCAAACGTTTTTTCTATTTATACTTCCATGTTAACTTTGGAATGGATAGAAAAAAAAGGAGGTCTTTCTATTTTAGAAATAGAAAATAAATATAAAGCTAAATTGTTATATGATGAAATAGATCAAAATAATTTATTTGAAAATAAAATACATAAAGAAGATCGTTCTAATATGAACGTTTCCTTTTTTTTAAAGGATAAAAAATTAGAAAAAGAATTTAATAAAATGTGGAGAAAAGAAAATATTGTTGGATTAGATGGACATAGATTTTTAGGAGGATATAGAGCCAGCATATACAATGCTCTTCCGTTGAAAAGTGTTCAATTTTTAATTGAAATCATGAAAGAATTCGAAATAAAATTTTCATCATGATAGAAAATAGATTTTTTCACATCAAAAAATTGATTCCAAAAAATATAAAAATT
Organism: Blattabacterium cuenoti; assembly: GCF_014251575.1. Lineage (NCBI taxonomy): Bacteria > Pseudomonadati > Bacteroidota > Flavobacteriia > Flavobacteriales > Blattabacteriaceae > Blattabacterium > Blattabacterium cuenoti. The sequence continues at coordinate 226,949 of NZ_CP059191.1, forward strand.
TTAGCAGTTTCTAAGAGTCAAGATATTTCTTCCATAGAAAAATTATACAAATTAGGACATAGAGATTTTGGAGAAAATTATGTTCAAGAAATGATGGAGAAATATAAAAAATTGCCTAAAGATATTCATTGGCATATGATTGGAAGAATTCAAAGCAATAAATTAAAATATATAATACCTTTTATTCATTTAATTCATAGTGTTCAAAAACTAGAACAAATTCAAAAAATTAATAAAATTGCGCTAAAACACAATAAAATTATTAATTGTCTTTTGCAAATAAAAATTTGTAAAGAAAAAAGTAAATCTGGAATCAACGATCAAGAAGCCTGTAATATATTGGAAAATTCAATTTATAAATCGATGAATAACGTAAAAATAATAGGAATAATGGGAATGTCTTCTTTTCAAGATCTTAAAAAAGTTCACAATGAATTTTTATATTTACGTAATTTATATAATGAGTACAAAAAAAAATATGGACATTATGTCCTTTCTATGGGAATGAGTCGAGATTATAACATAGCCATAAAATATGGGAGTACAATTATTCGATTAGGAACCTCTCTTTTTGGAGAAAGAATTATTCTATAATAGACTTTATATATTTTTTGATGCTTTCTTCCAACTGATTTTCATTTAATGATTGAATAAAAGAACTTCCGATAATTCCTCCATTTGCGTATTGACATGATAAATCAAAAGTTTTTTTGTCCTTTATTCCAAAACCAATTAATTTAGGAATATTTATAGACAATTTTTTTACACGTTTAAAAAACGATATTTGTTCTTCTCCAAAAGAATCATCAACTTTTCCTGTTGTTGAATTAGAAGAAACCAAATATAAAAAACCATCAGTTATTCTGCTTAACATATAAATTCTAGATGAATCAGTTTGTGGAGTGATCAAAAATATCATTGACAATAAATATTTTTTAAATAAATTTTGGTATTTTTCCACAAACAAATCAACAGGAAGATCTGGAAGAATTAATCCTTCGATCCCTGATTTTTTACATTTATTTAAAAATTTTTCTTCTCCAAACTTGTAAAATTGATTGTAATACCCCATAAGAATAATAGGGATTTTTATTTTTTCTTTGAATTTTTCTATTTGAGAAAATAATAAAGAAACATTCATTCCATTATTCAATGAAGTTTGATTACTATTTTGAATAATCATTCCATCTGCCAAAGGATCAGAATAAGGTATCCCTATTTCTATTAAATCAACAGGAAAATCCTGCAGTGTTTTAATTATTTTTACAGTGCTATTTATATTAGGAAATCCAGCTGTAAAATAAATGCATAATATGTTTTCATTTTTATTTCTAAATAAATTATGTATTTTGTTCATCATTTGAAAATTTGGTAAAAAACTTATCGTAAACATTGATATCTTTATCTCCTCTACCAGATAGAGTAACAACAACTAAATCCATTTTTTTAAATGGTATTTTTTTTAACGCAGCTAATGCATGAGAGCTTTCTAAAGCTGGGATGATTCCTTCTAATCGGGTCAATTCATATCCTGCTTGCAAAGCTTCTTCATCCGTAGAATGCAAAAAACTAACACGTTTTTTTACAAAAAGATTAGCAAACATAGGTCCTATTCCCGGATAATCTAATCCAGGAGATATTGAATGAGCAGGAAGAACTTGCCCTTCTTCATCTTGTAAAAGCATTGTCATACATCCATGTAATATTCCTTTAGATCCACAGTGAATAGCTGCAGCTGTTTTTTTTGTTTTTATACCTAATCCTGCAGCTTCTACTGCTACAAGATTCACTGAATCATTATCCAAAAAGTGATAAAAAGATCCTGCAGCATTACTTCCACCTCCTATGCAGGCAACTACATAATTAGGAAAAGAAGATCCTTCCTTTTCTTTTAACTGAATCTTAATTTCTTCACTAATAATAGACTGAATATCTGCAACCATTTGAGGATAAGGATGAGGACCAACCGTAGAACCTATTAAATAATAACATTCTGGATGGTTAATCCAATAACGAATAGCTTCGTTAACCGCATCTTTCAACGTTTTATCTCCACTACAAACAGAAATAACTTCGGCTCCAAGAGATTTCATTCTCAGAACATTCGTATATTGACGATGGATATCCGTTTCTCCCATAAAAACAATACATTTTAAATCCATTAATGCACAAGTAGTAGCAGTTGCTACTCCATGTTGTCCAGCTCCTGTTTCAGCAATAATCTTTTTTTTTCCCAATTTTTTTGCTAATAAAGCTTGACCTATAGTATTGTTAATTTTATGCGATCCTGTGTAATTTAGATCTTCTCTTTTTAGGTAAATCTTAGCTTTATATTTATCAGAATATTTTTTACAAAAAAATAAAGGTGTAGGTCTTCCTGCATAATTTTTTAGTGTTTCTTTATACGATTTCTGAAATTCAAAACTTGTAATAAATTTTTTATATTTATTTTGCAATTCTGTTATATTCCTATGCAACATTTCAGGAATAAAAGCTCCTCCAAACTCTCCATAATATCCATTTTTGTCAACAAAATATTTCATAATTCTCTTATTTTTTTTATAAAGGAATTTAATGCAATGCTATCTTTTTTTCCTGGAAAAATTTCAAATTGACTATTTACATCAACAGCGAACATTTTTGAATGTGAAAAGTTTTTAATTTTATCAAAATCGTTTATTCCAATTCCTCCACTTAAAAAAAATGGAATTTCAAAATTATATTCATCAAGTTTTTTCCAACAAAATTTTGTTCCGCTACCCCCATAGTTAATTGTATTATTATCAAATAGAAAATAAGTACAAAAAGGAATGTAATTCATTATGTTTTTAAAAGAAAAAAAATCATCTATTCTAAAAGCTTTAATTAATTTTAATCTATTATTGAATAATCTTTCACAATAAAAAGGACTTTCTGTTCCATGCAATTGAATAAAATCCAGTTTATTTTTTTTACTCATTTTCAATACATTTTTTTCTGATTCATTTACGAAAACTCCAATTTTTAATATTTCTTTTTTTAATTTTGGAATAACAAAATCAAAACCTACAAATCGAGGAGAATTAGGATAAAATATAAAACCCATAAAATCAGGTAGCAAATCTGAAATTTTTTGTATTTGAAATTTTAGACCACATATTTTTATTTTTAATGATTTATATTTCATAATGATTTATATTTCATAATGATTTATATTTCATAATGAATTGATTTCAAATAAAGATTTTATAAAATTTCTACAAATTTTTCCAGGATCTTTTCTTTTCATAAAATATTCTCCAATTAAAAAACCTTCAAAACCTTTTTTCCTTAATTCAAGAATAATATTTACATTATCTATTCCGCTCTCTGCTATTTTTATATAATTATCAGGAATTCTTGAAGATAATTTCAAACAATTATCATAATCTACAATAAATGTTTGTAAATCTCGATTATTAATTCCCACAATATCTAATTCTTCTGTTATTTTATCAATTTCAAATTCATTATGAATTTCTATAATGGTTTCTAAATCAATACTTTTTGCAAGTTTTGAAAAATTTTCTATTTGACTTTTAGAAAGAATACCAGCAATCAATAAAATAACATCAGCTCCTATAGATTTAGATTCTATAATCTGGTATTCATCTATAATAAAATCTTTTCTGAGTATAGGAGTGGAAACTATAGAACGTGATTTTTTTAAATCTTCATTTTTTCCAGAAAAAAAATTCTTGTCTGTAAGAATAGATATTCCACTAACTCCTGATAACTCGTAATCTTTGACTACTTTTTCTACTGGAACTATGTTGTTTATAATTCCTTTGGATGGAGACTTGGATTTAAATTCTGCAATAATACCAGTTCTGCTCTCCTTTAGTCTTTTAACTAAAGAAAACTTTTTTCTTTTGAAAAAAAAACTATTTTCCAATTCTTTTATAGGATAGAGTCTTCTGTTGTTATAGACTTCTTTTTTCTTAACAGATACTATTTTTCCAAGAATATTCATAAACTCAATAATTTTTTGAGAATATTCTTTGCTTTTCCACTTTTTAAAGATCGTTTTGCCTTATCATAATTATTCTCAAGACTGTCTTTATTGAGTAAACTCAATGCAAATGTAGCATTTATCAAAACAACTTCATTTTGAGCTAAAGTTCCTTCTCCTGATAAAATTCTAATGAATATACGAATATTTTCTTCTGTATTTTTTCCTCCTTTTAATTCATCAGGATTCACTTTTATTTTATTTTTTTTATCTATTCCCAATTTTTCTATAGAATAGAATTTTTCTCCTTTTGGAGTATAACATTTCATATCACTAGTAAGTGTTATTTCATCATAACCATCTATGCTATGAATAATAGCATAATTATTTTTTGTATTTTGGTACATATAATAATAAATTCTGGCTAATTCTAAATTAGAAACTCCTAATAATTGATTTTTTGGTTCTCCTGGATTGATTATTGGACCAAGTGTATTAAAAATAGTTCTAATTCCTAATTCTTTTCTTGTTCCAGATATAATATTTAAAACTGGATGGAATATAGGTGCATGTAGATAACAAAACCCAACTTTATCCAACTGATTTTTTAAATTATCTTCTTTATTCGTGAAATGATATCCTAACTCTTTTAAAAGATTTGAAGATCCAGTTATCGAGGAAGAACTAAAACTTCCATGTTTCATCACTTTTTCTCCTGATCCTGCTACTATAAAACATGCTAAGGTAGAAATATTAAAGGTATTTTTTCTATCTCCACCTGTTCCTACTATATCAACAGCATTGAATTCTTTGAGATTTACTTTGATGCATAATTCCATGAATGCTTGTCTAAAGCCTACTATTTCTTCTAATGTAGGTGTTCTCATGTTATATATAGTAGTTAAAGCCACTACTTGAGAATTATTAATTTTTCCTTTAGATAATTCCATAATAAGATCCTTAGCCTCCTGTTTTGTTAAAGTTTTTTCTAAAAAAAGATTTTCTAATATTTTTTTCATTTCTACTTCATTTTCAGCCAATTATTTATAATTTTTTCTCCATATGGAGTTAAAATAGATTCTGGATGAAATTGTACTCCACGTATATCATAAAATTTATGACGCAAAGCCATGATTTCTCCCTTATCTCCAATAGCTGTAATCTGAAGTTCTTCAGGAAAATTATGTGGAGATATAATCCAAGAATGATAACGACCAACTTTGATCTCTCTAGGTATTTTTTGAAAAATAATTTCTTTTGGATCAACAATTTTTATAGAACTAGCTATTCCATGATAAACTTCTTTTGTATTAAGAAGAGTAGCTCCAAACACCTCTCCTATAGCTTGTTGTCCTAAGCAAACTCCAAAAATACTTTTGGTAGAAGCAAAAGTTTTTACTAAAGGTTTTAAAATATGTGCTTCATCAGGAATTCCAGGTCCTGGAGAAAGAATAATTTTGTTATATTTTTCTATTTCAGAAAGTTTAATTTCATTATTTCTAAATACTTGTACAGGATTTTTTGTTAATTTTTTTACAGCATGAACAAGATTATAAGTAAAAGAATCATAATTATCTAAAATCAGTATTTCATTCATAATACTTCATATATTTTTAGCTAATTCTATAGCTTTAAATAAGGCCATTAGCTTATTATTTACTTCTTCTAACTCTTTTTCTTCTTTAGAATCAGAAACAATTCCTGCTCCAGCTTGAAAAAAAAGAGTATTATTTTTGCTGACAAAAGAACGAATTACTATAGCTGTATTCATACAAGAATTATTCAATCCAAAGAAACCAATAGCTCCTCCATATATTCCTCTATGTTGATTTTCCATTTTGTCTATCAATTCCATTGCTTTATACTTCGGAGCTCCTGATAAAGTCCCTGCAGGGAAAGTGTCTCCAAATACTTTTATAATGGATATATTCTCTTCCAGTCTTCCAGATACTTTAGATACCATATGCAGGACATGAGAAAAAACTTGAATTTCTTTAAATCCTTCTACTTTTACATCGGAAGAATTTTTACTCAAATCATTTCTTGCTAAATCTACTAACATGACATGTTCTGCATTTTCTTTTGGATTATCAGCCAGATTTTTAGATAATTTATTATCCTTTTCTTCGTTTCCAGATCTTCGTATAGTTCCTGCTATTGGATTAATATAGGCTATTTGATTATTAATGATTAATTGTGATTCTGGAGAAGAACCAAATAATTTATAACTTCCATAATCAAAATAAAAAAGATATGGAGAAGGATTTATAAATCGTAGGGCACGATATACATTAAATTCATCTCCTGTAAATTTCTGTTGAAACTGACGAGATAACACTATTTGAAAAACATCTCCCCGTAAACAAGCTTTTATTCCTTGGGATACCATTTTTTTGTATTCTATATCCGTAACATTTGAAGAACGATTTCCTACAGATTTAAATGGAAAAGAAGGAAAATTTTTCTTTTTTATTAATTCTACTAATTGATCTAGGTTAGTTTTTTTATCGAAATTAACAAATTGATGTTCAATTAAGTAAATTTCATTGTAAAAATTTCTGAATACAATTAGGTTTCTATAAAAACCAAATCGTATTTGCGGAAGATGATATATTTCTTTAATTGGAGAATGAAATTGAATGTTTTCGAAATATTGAATACTATCATAAGATATGTACCCATATAAACCGGAATAAGAAATAGAAGTATTTTCACTTTCAAATTTTTTGAAAAATTCCTCAATTAAAATTTGTATGTCCAACTGATCATTTATGAAAATATGTTTATGAACACAATTTGGATATGATATTCGCAATACATTTTTATCTAGAATAAATTCTGAAACTGGATTAATGCAAAGAATAGAAGAATTATTTTTGGAAATTTGATGATCAGAAGATTCTAACAATAATGTATTTGGAAAAATATCTCTTAGTTTTAAATATAATTCTATTGGTGTAGTACTATCAGCTAAAATTTTTTTCTGAATAGTTCTAAAATTAAATTTAAACATAGTTTATGGTATTTGTATATGATGAAAAAAGGCCGTCATAAAGACAAGCCTTGTGAATATTGTTGGTATAACATCTACCCTCAATTAATTTAAGAATACCATTTACTTTAGAAATGACATTTACCTCATGCAAATATAAATAAATTTTTATATCTATGGATATTAATTATGAATAGTATAATTTATTATATGAAAATATTCATTTTTGCTTGTTTTCTTTTTATATTTTCTTATTATATGGAAGCAATGGAAAGAAAAATATTGAATCTGAACGAAGATTCTGTTAATACAGATAATACAGAGATAGAAAAAGAAAAAAATTATATCGAAGTTTATCTTCCTAATTATCAGGATTACAGATTTTGGACAGAGGAAAATAATTTAAAAAAAACTTTATTAAACATAGAATCTTTTTCTATTGAAAAATATTATTCTCATAATTTTTTTAAACATGATGATTTTGGTTTTTTTTATAATCAAGGAAATGAAAAAAATTTATTGATTCCTAATAGAAGGATTCCACAAAAAAATCTATTTCATTCTCAGAATATTCTTTTTTTTAAGGATCCTTTTTTTTCTCGTGAAAAGATTCAATATTTTGATGTTCAAACTCCTCTATCAGAAATTTTTTATGAGAATAATTTATTTCAAGAAAGAGGATTGGGAGGTTTTTTTTCTCAAAGTCCAAATGAAAAAATCAATTATTCTATTGAATATAGAACTCTTAATTTGAAAAAAAAACTTGATTTTGAAAAAAATCAAAATTTATTGATAACTACTTTGAGCTATCAGGATCAGGATGATTATTATTATAAATTATGGGGACATTATATTTTGCAAAAATTTTATCTCAAAGAAAGAGAAGAAGTCATCAAATGGATTAAAAATTACAATTACAAAAATGTTTTTTTTGATCAAAAAAAATTTACTCATAACAGATTTTACATAAGTTTTATTCAAAAAATTTTTCATGAAAAAAATAAATTGTTTTTTTTTAAAACTTATATGGAATATGAAAAATATTCTAAAAGTCATTTTTTTTCTGAACAAAAAAATAAAATAAATCATTTTGATTTGAAAAATGGTTTTTCCTTGATGTTTAAGAAAAATAAATTTGAAATAGAAGTAGGATCAATTTTTGATAAAATACATTATCAATTGTTTTTACTCAATGAGTATAACAATAGAATAATTCCTAAAAATAAGTATATAAACAATATGTCCATAGAAACTCAAATAAATTATCCTATTAATAATATTTTGAAATTTCATTCACACAGTAAATGGACAATGGAATATAATAATTTGAAAAAAACATATTTTCAAATGAATATGAAATTTAATACATTTTTATTTTCAAAATTTGATTTTTCAAGTCAATTATATATTTCTGAAAATAAAGGAGTTAATCCTGATTATATTCATCTTTATATTCTAAGAGAAAATGAAGATTGTTATAACAATCAACGAAGTAATATGCTGAGTTTTGATAAAGAAAAAACAATAGATTTTTCTTTGTTTTACAATAAAAATTTTCATTTTTCTTTTTATATTTCTAGATTGGATCATTCCTTTTTAGACGAAAAAAAAGAAATGGAAAAATTTTTATATCGAAAGGATGTCCAATCATACGGATTAAAAATAAAAACAACACAAGACGTATGGAAGTTTCAATTTCATAATCTTTTTATGTATCAAAAATATAACTCTGATCCATTAGTTTTTTCTATCCCCAATTTTTTATCAAGAAGTACAATATCTTATCAAGATAATTATTTTAATAAGTCTTTATCAATAAAAACTGGTTTTTCTGTCCATTATTTCAGCCATTTTTATTATCAAAAAATTTATTATCCTTTTGATATTTATCTTTTTCCTTCGGAAAAAGAATGTTATCCAAATAAGATTGGAGGAAATCCTTTTATGGATTATTTTTTAAACTTAAAGATATATAGAACCATATTCTATCTTAGTATTCAAAACATAGGATTTCATTCTATTTATAGCCCTTTTAACAAAAAAGAATTATTTATTCGAACTGGATTTTCATGGACTCTTTTTACTTGATTCAAAAAATTTATAAATTTTTATAAAAAAACGTAATTTTATTCATCAAAAGTTAATAAAAATGAAAAAATTTTTTTATTTTATATTACTTTTTTTGATGTCTTTGTTTTCATCTTTATCAAAAGAAAGAAAAGAAAAGGAAATAGAAAGTGTCATTGAGTACATTAAAAAATATGCTGTTTTTGCTATTGAAGAAATGGAAAAATTTGGGATACCAGCTAGTATTAAATTAGGACAAGGAATTTTAGAATCTTCTAGTGGAAATAGCCCATTATCCAAAGCAACAAATAATCATTTTGGAATTAAATGTGGTAAAAACTGGATAGGAGATATTTATTATCATAATGATGATCTTCCAAAAGAATGTTTTCGTAAATATAATTCTGTTCGAGAATCTTTTCAGGATCATTCTAAATTTTTGCAACAACCACGTTATTCTAAATTATTTCTTTTTAAAAGAAATGATTATCGATCTTGGGCAGCAGAACTGAAACAGGCAGGTTATGCTACATCATTAAATTATGCCGATTTGTTAATTAATCAGATAGAAAAGTATCTCCTATGGAAGTTCGATGAAGAAAATTCTTATGGAATAGAAAAAAAAATAAACTTATACTTGACATCTATTATGCATATGCAAAAGAAAAACGATTCTTTTTTCAAGAAAAAAATACATTTCTTTTATAAAATTTTTCTTTTGATTAAAAAAAAATTAAACTGTACAAAAACAAGTTTAAATAATTAAATATTATATATATGAATCCTAAAAATTTGAGGTACAGTAAAAATCATGAATGGATTGGATTAGAAATCCAAAAAAACAGAAAAGCTTATATAGGAATTACTCACTTTGCTCAAAGTGAGTTGGGTGATATTGTTTATCTAGATATAGAAAATTCCATAATAGGAGAAAAAATAAAAGAAGGAGATCCATTTGGAACAATAGAAGCGGTAAAAACTGTTTCAGATTTGTTTATGCCTGTTTCAGGTTGCATACTTGCAATTAATAAAAAATTATTATCCCAACCAGAAATTATTAATAAAAGTTATTATGACGAAGGATGGATTCTACAAATAGAAATCTTAGACATAGAAGAATATAATAGATTGATGTCTTTGGAAGAATACAAAAAATATATACAGGAACCTAATTAATCAAGAATTATAATTTTTTATTATGAAGAAACATGATTTTTTTGATTTTTTGAATGATAAAAAAATTGCAGAAAAAGTAATTGATTTTAATCATAATAATATTACGACTGTTCGTTTTTTAATCCCTTCCATCCATTGTAGTTCTTGTGTTTTTGTTTTGGAAAGTTTATCTAAGTTTCATAAAAATATTCTAGAATCTACTGTTGATTTTTCCAGTAAACAAATTTGGATAACATTCAATAATGTTGAATTGAAATTAAGTCATTTAGCTAAAATTCTTGATAAGATGGGATATAGACCTTCTATTAATTTTGAATCAATAGAAAAAAGAAAAAAGAACACATTTGACAGAAAATTAATAGGAAAATTAGCTATTTCCTTTTTTTGTTTTGGAAATATTATGCTTCTAGCTATTCCAGAATATGTTGGGGCTTATCAAGATCCATGGTTCTTGAAAAATAGAAACTTTTTCCGTTATTTAATGTTATTTTTATCTTTACCAGTTGTAATATCTTCTTTTTCAGATCATATAAGATATGCCATTTTTGGATTAAAGAAACATGTTTTGAATATGGATGTTCCTATTTCCATAGGAATATTGGTTCTTTTTTTATGGAGTTGTTATGAAATTTTTTTTGATTTAGGTTCTGGATATTTTGATAGTATTTCTAGTTTTTCCTTACTTTTACTTGTGAGTAGAATCCTTCAAATTTATACTCATGATAAAATTATTTCTTTTGACAAGAATTATAAATCTTTTTATCCAGTTTTAATAACAAAAATATATAAAAATGAAAAAGAAGAAAAAGTTTTACTTTCTTCTTTAAAAAAAGGAGATACTATTCTAATTAGAAATGAAGAAATTATTCCTGCAGATTCTATCCTTATGAAAGGAAATGCAGTTTTGGATAACAGTTTTATTACAGGAGAATCCTGTTTAATAAATAGGGAAATAGGAGATCGTATCTATGCTGGTTCTAAACAAAAAGGAGAAGCTATTATTTTAAAGTTGATGAAAAGTGTGGATCATAGTTATTTAAGTTTATTGTGGAATAAAAATAAATTTAATTCTCATAAAAAATTGTTTTACTTGAATTCAATATCCACTAGATTTAGTCAGTATTTTACTCCTACTATTTTAATGATTTCTATAATAACTGGAATATATTGGTACTTAAATAATAATATATCAAAAATATTTCAAACTACTTTTTCAGTTTTAATCATCACTTGTCCTTGTGCTTTAGTTCTTTCTACTCCATTGATATTTGGAAATATAATACGTTTTTTTTCTAAAAAAAGTTTTTATATCAAAGATATTTTCACAATGGAAAGGATTTCTGCAATAAAAACTTTAATTTTTGATAAAACAGGAACTATAACTGATCCAAATAAAGAAAAAATATTTTTTATAGGAAATATAAAATATGAGGAAAAAAAGATCATAGCTTCTTTATTAAAAAATTCTAGTCATCCTTTAAGTCAAAGGATATTATCAGAGTTATCTATAAAAGATTTTTATTCCATAAAGAAATTTAAAGAAATAATGGGACAAGGATTAGAAGGAGTCATAAAAAATATACCGGTTAAAATAGGATCTAAAAAATATTTAGGAGTTACAAAAACAATAAATGATAAAAATAAAACAACAGTATTTATTTCTATAAACAAAAAATTTATAGGTTATTTCTTATTTAGAAATTATTACAGAAAAGGAATAAAGAAAATTTTTCAAAACTTGAAAGAATATAAAATAATTATTCTTTCTGGAGATCATAATGAATTAGAAAAAAAATACTTGAAATCTATCTTGCCCAAAGATAGTGAAGTTTTTTTCAATCAGAGTCCAGAAGATAAACTAAATTATGTTAAAAAATTACAAAAAAAAGGAGAAAAAATAATGATGTTTGGAGATGGGATTAACGATTGTGTAGCACTAAGTCAAAGTGAAGTAGGGGTTGCTGTGTCTGAAAATCCAACTAATTTTTTTCCAAGTTGTGATGCTTTTTTGCAATCTAATTGTTTGAATAAAATTTTCTTATTTTTGAAAATATCCAGAATATCTAGAAAGTTAGTGATTGTCAATTTTATGATTAGTTTATTTTATAATATAATAGGAATTTTTTTTGCTGTTACCGGTAATTTAAAACCTATTATAGCAGCCATTTTAATGCCTTTAAGTTCTTTTTCTGTTATTTTTTTCTCTATTGTATCTACTTGGATTCTTTCACGAAGATTTATTTTTTAAAAATTCTGAAATTTTTATTATGGACATATTAATTATTATGATATTATCTAGTATTTCTTTAGGAGCATTTTTTCTCATATTTTTTTTAATTGGTCTTTATTCCGGACAATTTGATGATTATGAATCTCCTAGGATCAGAATCTTAATCGATGATATTGAAAAAAATTAATTAATAATGATTTTCTAATGAAATTAATAAATGCATCATACTATTACAATAATCGTATTGTAAAAGCTTTTTTATACGCTACTATATTTTGGGCTCTTATTGGATTTTTATCTGGATTGTTCATAGCCTTGTTGTTGTTTTATCCTGAAATTCCTGAATTTATTTTTGGAAATAAACTCAAGGATTCTCAAGGAGTCATGGGCTTTGGAAGATGGAGAATGTTACATACCAGTACTGCTGTTTTTGCTTTTGTCGGGAATATAATTTTTACAGGATATTATTATGCTTTACAACGTTTATTAAAGACTAGAGTTTTTAGTGATACTCTCAGTTGGATTCATTTTTGGGGATGGCAAATATTTATTATTTCTACTTGGATTACTTTTTTGTTAGGAATAAACACTAGTAAAGAATATGCTGAGCATGAATGGCCTATAGATATAGTAGTTTTTTTAATTTGGATTGTTTATGGGATTAATATGATAGGAACTATTTTAAATAGAAGAATCAAACATTTATATGTTAGTATTTGGTTTTTGTTAGGAACATGGGTTGCTGTAGGTATGTTACATTTATTTAACAATCTAGAGTTGCCTATATCTCTTTTATCTTTTAAAAGTTATTCTATATATGCTGGAGTACAAGACGCTTTAATGCAATGGTGGTATGGACATAATGCTGTTGCATTTATTTTGACTACCCCTATATTGGGATTAATGTATTATTTTGTTCCTAAAGCATCCAATCAACCTATTTATTCTTATAAACTTTCTATTATTCATTTTTGGTCCTTAATATTTGTATATATATGGGCAGGCCCTCATCATTTAATGTATACATCGCTTCCTAATTGGGCTCAAATGTTAGGGACTATTTTTTCAATCATGTTAATTGCTCCTTCTTGGGGTGGAATGTTGAATGGATTACTTACACTAAGAGGAGATTGGAATCAAGTAAAAAAAAATCCTATTTTGAAATTTTTTGTGGTGGGAATTACTTGTTATGGAATGGCGACCTTTGAAGGCCCTATGCTTGCTACCAAAACTTTGAATTCTATTGGCCATTTCACAGATTGGGTTATAGCTCATGTTCATTTAGGAACTTTGGGATGGAATGGATTTATGGCTTTTGGAGTTATATATTGGCTAACACAAAAAATATGGAATACTAAATTATACTCTATATCATTGGCTAATATTCATTTTTGGTTAGGTGTTTTAGGAATTGTATTGTATATTTTTCCTATGTATTTTGGGTCTATATTACAATCTATGATGTGGAAAAAATTTAATCCTGATGGAACTTTAGCTTATAAAAATTTTTTAGATTCAGTTTTATCCATTATTCCATTTTATAAAATTAGATTTATAGGTGGAATGATTTACTTTTTAGGTTTCATTTTAATGATCTATAATGTTTTTAAAACAATCCAAAAAGGTTATTCAATTAATAATGAAGAATTCAAGTGCGATCCATTTTATGGAAATCTAAAAGAAAAAAATGAAAAATTTCACAGTTGGTTAGAAAGAAAACCAATACAATTAACGATTCTTTCTTTTATAGCAGTGGCCATTGGAGGATTTATAGAAATAATTCCTACTTTAGTGATTAAATCGAATGTTCCTACTATTCATAATGTAAAACCTTATAGAGCCCTTGAATTAGAAGGTAGAGATTTATTTGTTAGAGAAGGATGTAATGCTTGTCACAGTGCTCAAATACGTCCATTTAGAGATGAGGTAGTTCGTTATGGAGAATATTCTAAAGCCGGAGAATTTGTATATGATCATCCATTTCTTTGGGGATCTAAAAGAACAGGTCCAGACTTGGCTAGAGAAGGTGGGAAAAACCCTAATTCTTGGCATTATAATCATATGAATAATCCAAGATCAACTTCTCCTGGATCTATTATGCCAAGATATCCTTGGCTAATTTATAATAAGTTAGACAGGTCTAATACAGAAAAAAAAATAAAAGCAATGGTTAAATTGGGAGTTCCATATACTTTGGAATATATAAAGAATGTAAATCAAGATATGGATCGTCAAGCAAATAAAATTGTGTCTGATATTTATAAGGAGTATCCCAATTTAAAAATAGAAATTAATCAACAAAAAAAAGTAGAAAAAGAAAAATTTGTTTCTTTAGATAAAAGAGAAATTATAGCTATCATTGCTTACTTACAAAGACTGGGAACAGATATTAAATCTTAAAAATTAATGATAAGTTTTTTTAAAAAATATTTTACAGAAGAAAAAAATGTAGGGATTTTTCAATCTATTATGTTAATTTTATTTTTGTTAGTTTTCTTTTTTATTTTATTTTTTGTATTTTCAAAGCCGAAAAAATATTATGAAAAAATAAGTTTGATTCCTTTAGAAGGAGAAAAAAAAAGAAAAGGGTATGAGATCTAGAATTTCTTCTTTTATTATGATTCCTTCTTTTTTATCTGTCATAATATTTATGTTATATGTATTTTTTAGAAGCTATGATCGTATATCTTATTTAGTACATCCTATTACTGTATCTTTTTTGATTATAACTACGATATCATTATGGATTTTGGAATTTATTAATAATTTGATTTTTAGAAAAAAATTACAGTTTCTGGCAGAAGAAGAAAAGAAAAAAATTTTTGAAGAAAACGAAGGAAATTATTTTTATAGATTTTATAAATTTATATTTCATGATCCTAAAAAAATGAGTGATGGAGTTAAAAAAATAGATCATGGATTTGATGGAATTATAGAATTAGATAATCAATTACCAATGTGGTGGGTGCATCTTTTTTATTTAACAATTGTTTTTTCAGCAATTTATTTTTTTTCTTATTTACTAATGGATTTCTCTAATCCTTATAAGGAATATGAAATAGCTTACAAAAATCAGTTGAAAGAAATAGAAATTTTTGAAAAAAATACTCCACAGGCGACTATAGAAAATGCTTTTTTTAAGGATCATTTAATTAATAGTGGTAAAATTCTTTTTGATGAGAATTGTGCAACTTGTCATCAATCGGATGGAAGTGGAAATATAGGTCCTAATTTAACTGATGATTATTGGATCAATACTAAAGAAAAAGATTTATTTAAAAATATCTTCTCTATCATATGGAATGGAAGCGATAATAATCCAACTATGCGTGCCTTTGGAAAATCAGGAGAAATTAAAGGAAATGATATTGAAAAAATATCCAGTTATGTTTATTTTATTAATCAAAAATCTAAAAAACCTTTAATATATAAAGCTCCTCAAGGAAAAAAAATAACAGAATGGAGCCGAATATAAATTCTACTTGTACATTATTATACATCTCGATTTTTGCATTATCATTTAGTTTTACTGTTTTATAAAAATTTGAATTATGAAAATAAAATTCAATTGGGATGCCGGAATTGTGTTATCTTTAGTTATTTTTATAATCTTTATTATTTATATTTCCTTCTTTTTTCCCCATGTAGGGAGCCAGCTTGTATCAGACAGATATTATGAAGAAGAAATGAAATATCAAGAAATTATAAATGAAAAAAAAAATGTGTTAAAACTTCCTGATAGAATAAAAATTTTCATCTTATCTTCTGGAATTGAAATTTTATTTCCACCTATTAATGATGATTTTTATGGATTTTTTACTTTATTTAGATCATCTTCTAAAGATTTGGATTTAACGAGATCTTTCAAGATCTCTAAATCTTCAAAAAAAATATTATTTATTCCTAAAAAATTTTTGAAAAAAGGATATTATAAAATTATAATTAAATGGAAATCAGATAGAAAATATTTTTTAGAGGAAGATGTTTTTTGGAAATGACAATATTTTTTCAAAAATACTATTTCATAATTATTAATAAATATTTTAACATAATGAGAAAAAACATAAGTAGTTTTCGTGAAGAATCTTTAAATTATCATAGCCAATTTCCTTCTGGAAAAATACAAATTACACCTACAAAAAAATATAGCAGTCAAAGAGACCTTTCTCTTGCTTATTCTCCAGGAGTAGCAGAACCTTGTAAAGAAATAGCTCGTTCTTCTAGAGAAGTATATAAATACACATCTAAAGGAAATCTTGTAGCAGTCATTACTAATGGTTCCGCTGTATTAGGACTTGGAGATATTGGAGCATTAGCTTCTAAACCCGTTATGGAAGGAAAAGCTCTTTTATTTAAAATTTTTTCTGGAATTGATGTTTTTGATATAGAAATAGACGAATCTGATCCAGAAAAATTTATAGAAACAGTAAAAGCTATTGCTCCTACTTTTGGAGGAATTAATTTAGAGGACATAAAAGCTCCAGAAGCTTTTGAAATAGAGAGAAGACTTAAAAAAGAATTAAATATTCCTGTTATGCATGATGATCAACATGGAACAGCTATTATTTCAGGAGCAGCATTGCTTAATGCTATCAACTATGTTGGAAAAAAGATTCATGAAATTAAGATGGTTGTCAATGGAGCTGGTGCCGCTGCCATTTCCTGTACAAGAACTTATAAACAACTTGGGGTTAACCCTGAAAACATTCTTATGTTTGATAGTAAAGGTTTATTACATTCTTCAAGAAATGATTTGAATCAAGAAAAAAAAGAATTTGCTGTAAATATTTATCCAATTCAAAAACTGGATCAAGCTATCAAAAACGCGGACGTTTTCA
The DNA here is from genome assembly GCF_014251575.1 of Blattabacterium cuenoti. NCBI lineage: Bacteria > Pseudomonadati > Bacteroidota > Flavobacteriia > Flavobacteriales > Blattabacteriaceae > Blattabacterium > Blattabacterium cuenoti. The sequence goes on from NZ_CP059191.1 coordinate 244,222, forward strand.
TTGGTTTATCTATAGGAGGAATTTTAACTCCTAACATGTTGAAAAGTATGGCAAAAGATCCGATTGTGTTTGCTATGGCTAATCCTGATCCAGAAATAGATTACAATTTAGCAATCAAAGTCCGTCCAGATGTTATTATGGCTACTGGAAGAAGTGATTATCCAAATCAAGTTAACAATGTTTTAGGATTTCCTTATATTTTCAGAGGAGCACTAGATGTTCATGCTAGTGTGATTAATGATGAAATGAAATTAGCAGCTGTACATGCTATCGCTTCTTTGGCAAAAGAACCTGTTCCAGAACAAGTAAACATTGTTTATAATAAAAAAAATATATTCTTTGGAAAAGAATATATTATTCCAAAGCCTTTTGATAATCGTTTGATTACTCGTGTTGCTCCTGCTGTAGCAAAAGCAGCTATGGATTCTGGAGTAGCAAGAAATCCTATCTTAGATTGGAAAATTTATCAAGAAAAATTGCTTGATAGAATGGGATACGAAAGTAAAATGCTTAGAATGATTCAAAATAGAGCTCGTACAAATCCTAAAAAAATTGTTTTTTGTAATGGAGAAGAATACGATATACTGAAATCCGTTCAAATTCTTCATGAAGAAGGAATTATTTCTGTTCCTGTTGTTTTAGGAAATGAAGATCGTATCAAACGTTTAATAAATGAAAATAACCTTGACTTTGAATTAGAAATTATAGATCCAGAAAAAGAAGAAAATAGAAAAAAGGTAGAATCCTTTTCTCAAATTCTTTGGAAAAGAAGAAACCGAAAAGGTTTAACTTTATACGATTCCAAAATGCGTATGCGTACCAATGATCACTTTGGAGCCATGATGGTCGATCAAGGAGAAGCAGATGCAGTAATTACTGGATATTCAAGAAGTTTTTCATTAAGTTTACGTCCGATGTTAGAAGTTATCGGTAGAGCAGATTCAGTTCACAAAACAGCAGGAATGATGATTTTGTTGACAAAACGTGGACCTTTATTTTTAGCAGATACAGCAGTCATTCCGGATCCAACAAGTGAAGAATTAGCTAGAATAGCTTTAATGGCTTCTCATGTGGTTAAAGGGTTTGATATTGAACCGCATATAGCAATGTTATCTTTTCAAAATTTTTCATCTGATTCAAAAACATCTACTAAAGTATCTAAAACAGTAGATTTTTTACATAAAAAATATCCAGACTTAATAGTAGATGGAGAATTACAACCTGATTTTGCTCTAAATGAATTTTTATTAGCTAGCAAATTTCCTTTTTCTAAACTCGTTAAAAAAAGAGCAAATATTTTTATTTTTCCAAATTTAGAATCAGGAAATTTAACTTATAAATTTATTAGAGGATTAGGAAATGTTCAAACTATTGGACCTGTAATGTTAGGAATGCGAAAACCGGCACATGTTATGCAAATGCAATCCAGTATAGAAGAAATAGTGAATTTAGCGACTTTATCTGTAATTGATGCACAAATTAGGAAGAATTAAAAACATGTGTTTTAATAAATACTTTTCTCCCAAAAAGAATTTTAACTTTTTTTTCAAAAAAAGTAGGAATAGAACTAGATGTATAAAAAATAGGATACTTACTATTACAGTTTGGATGAATACACAATAATTTTTCTTCATCTAATTTTTTTTTTATTTCCTGTACTACTATTTTCTGTATATTAATCAAATGAACTTTTCCATGATAAAATTTATCTATTTCTTGTTTAAGAAATAGATAATGAGTACAGGCTAGTAAAAGTGTATCTATTGATTTAAAATGATTTAAATAATTTTTTATAACATTTTTTTTTATTTTCAAACCTTTTTCAATCATTGGAGCCAATAAAGGTGTAGATATTTGAACAACATCTAAATGATGATAATATTTTTTTATTTTTTTTATATAAAAATTTGAACGTATTGTAGAAGGTGTCGCAATTATTCCTATTCTTTTGGAAGAAAGAAAAACTTGATTTTTCACTATAGGATCTATGACATTAAATATTAATATTTTTCTATGAAATTTTTGATGAATAGCATTTAAAGAATTAGATGTCATTGAATTGCATGCAATAACTAGTGCTTTACATTTCTTTTTATAAAGAAAAGAAGCTATTTTCATAGAATTTTCTATAATAAATTCTTTAGACTTATCTCCATAAGGCATATTTCCAGTATCTCCAAAATAAATAAAATTTTCATTAGGCATCCGCATTTTGATTTCTTTAGCTATAAGAAGTCCGCCAATTCCGGAATCAAATATTCCTATTGGAGATAATGGACTCACTTTCATATTATAAATTGAAAGGAAAACGAATCATTATGGTCAATACAGATAAAAAAAATAAAAATAAAATAGTATTAGTAATTTGTCCTTTTTGATATAATTTTTTGTAGAAAAAAATGAATATGAAAAAACCAATCATCATCATGATTGGATGTTCTATAAACTTAAAACGAGTTTTTTCTTGTTTTAAAATCTGAATTATTTCATTTTTGGATAAAGAAAAAAAGTAGGAATTCATCAATAATAAACCGATAAAAACTTGAAAAAGTATAATGAGGACGGTTACATTCAATATAATTCTAAAAAAAATCGTTCCTGCATTCATTTGGATTCCATAAAATCTGCTCCATAAAAGATAGATCATTACCATGATTAAAAAAGCAATAACTAAAAAAGCTATGTAATGATGTAATTTCAAAAAATATTTCATTCAAAAATCAATTATAGAATAATTTTCTATTTAATTTTTTTTTCAACCTAGCTGCTTTATTAACATGTATAATATTTTTCTTAGCTAATTTATCTATCATAGAAATTACAATAGAATGTTTTTCCTTATTTTTTTCTTTTAATAATTTTTTTATGGCTGTTTTTGTACTCTTATATGCATATTTGTTACGTAAACGTCTAGTATAGTTTTGTCTAATTCTTTTAAGAGAAGATAAATGATTTGTCATAATTAACAAAATTATAGTAGCCCATAGGGGAATCGAACCCCTCTTTCCAGGATGAAAACCTGACGTCCTAACCAATAGACGAATGGGCCTGATCAAAAAATAAGGAACACAAATTAAATTTTTTTTGTATTTAATACAAGTATTTTGTTTATATTTGATAAACAATTGGATTTACTTTTAAATAGTAAAAATTATCCTTATTATAAACTCTAAAATTTTTTTACTTATAGTTTATCATTTGATTTCTATTTCATTATATGGAAATGGAAATATAGAACATAAAAAAAAATGTGAAAGAATTTCTTTCAGAAAAAAGAAGCAAAACAGTATTAACTGCAAAAATTCGAAAAATTATTTTCAAATCATTAATCAAAAACTTTTTTTTAAAGAAAAAACAGAGTCTATTATAGAAAAAGCTAAGAATTATATGTTTACTCCATATAGATATGGGGGAAAGACTAAAACAGGAATAGATTGTTCTGCTTTTATAAGAAATGTCTTCGCTTCTTACAAAATATCTTTACCACGTATTTCTTATTTTCAAGCCAGAAAAGGTTTTTTTATTCCTAAAAAACAAATAGAAAAAGGAGATCTATTATTTTTTGCTACAGGAACGTCTAAAAAAATAAATCATGTAGGAATGGTAATCCACGTGAGCCCCAGAAATATATTTTTCATTCATGCTTCTACATCTAATGGTGTAATTATATCTCAATTATATCAAAAATACTGGAATCATCGATTTATTATGGCAAGAAGAATTATTTATTATTCATGATAATCAATTGAAAAACCTAAAGATTTTAAATCTTTCCAAAAGTTAGGATATGATTTTTCTACAACATTTGGATCCTCGATTTGTAAAAAAGAAGAACATAATCCAAATGGGGAAAAAGACATTGCCATTCTGTGATCCTGATAAGTTTTTATTCTTACAAAAGAATTGATTCTCTTTCGAGAGAAATCTGTGATTTCTAAACAAGAATCTGTGATTTTCGTTATCACTCCAAATTTTAATAATTCTTCCTTTAATGCTAAAAGCCTATCTGTCTCTTTAATTTTTAATGTCTCTAATCCTTTTAAACTACACTTAATTCCAAGTGCAGCACAAGTAACAACAATAGTTTGTGCAATATCTGGAGTTTGATTTAAATTTAAATCAATGAATTTCTGTGAAAAAAAATTGAATTTTTTTTTCAACGTAATTTCATTTTTTTCAAAAACAGTAGATATCCCAAAAGTTTTATCATATATAGAAGCTACTTCTCTATCTCCTTGTAAACTTTCATTGTTATATGAAGATAATGTGATGTGACTTTTTTTTGAAACAGCCACCATTGAATAGTAGTAAGAAGCAGAACTCCAATCTGATTCTATATAAAAGTATTTTTTTCCTTCATATTTTTTTGGATAAATTTGGATCACTTTTTCTTTCCAAGAGGTTTTTACTCCTGCTAAAGTTAGTAAATCAAAAGTCATCTTTATATATGGAATAGATGTTATTTTTCCTTCTAGATAAATTTCTAGTCCCGTTTTAAATTGACTAGCTATTAACATTAAAGAACTAATATACTGACTACTAATTTTTGCATCTATATCTATTTTTCCTCCTAAAATTTCCTTTCCAAAAATTTTTATTGGTGGATATCCCTTTTTTTCCAAATAATAAATTTCAGATCCTAGTTCTCTTAGAGCTTTTACAAGTACAGAAATGGGTCTTTCTTTCATTCTGTCTGATCCTGTTAAAACGACCTCTTTACCATTTTGAATAGCGAAATAAGAGGTTAGAAAACGCATAGCAGTTCCAGCATGATGAATATCTAATATGTTAGAAGTACTATTTAAACTTTTTTTTAATATTTCTGTATCTTCACAATTTGAGAGATTATCGATTTGTATATCGTCCTTATAAATAGCCTTTAAAATTAAAAGACGATTAGACACACTTTTAGATCCAGTTATAGATATAGAACCGAATAAAGAATTTTTTTTTTTATAAATATTAATGTAAGAAGACATATTTTATTTTAATTTTTCATTTTCATGATGTCTCGTATGATCTCTAATTTTTTTTTTCTTTAATTTTTTGTGAAAAGATTCTTCTAAATTAATTCCAGTTTGATTAGCTAAACAAACTAGAACAAATAAAACATCTGATAATTCTTCTCCAAGATCTTCATTTTTTTGACAATTTTTTTTTCTAGATTGCTCTCCATAGTATCTAGCAATAATTCTAGAAACTTCACCAACTTCTTCCGATAAAAGAATAGTGTTGGTTAATACGTCGAAATAACGAACTCCATGATTCATAATCCAATTATGAACCAATTTTTGTATATTTTTTATTTCCAAAATTTTATTGATTTTTTTTTTTTTTCAATAAAAACTGTACATGATTGACAATAGAATCACGATCAATATTATATTTTTTCAAAAGTTCCATGGGTTTTCCGCTTTCTCCAAAAATATCATTAACAGCTACTAAACTTTGAGGAACAGAACATTTATGAGTGGTAAGTATTCTTGCAACACTCTCTCCTAATCCTCCCCAATAATTGTGTTCTTCTGCAGTAACAATACATTTTGTCTTATTTACAGATTTTAAAATGGATTCTTCATCCAACGGTTTGATTGTATGAATATTAATAACTTCACATTCTATTCCTTTTTCTTTGGACAAAATTTGAGAAGCTTCTAGAGATTCCCATACTAAATGTCCTGTGCAAACAATGGTTACATCTTTTCCTTCTGTTAAAAAAACAGCTTTTCCGATTTCAAATATTTGATCCTCATCTGTAAAATTAGCTACAGCAGGACGTCCAAAACGTAAATATACTGGACCTAAATAATTAGCTATAGACAAAGTAGCAGCATAAGTTTGATTATAATCACACGTGTTAATAACAGTCATTCCAGGTAACATTTTCATCATTCCAATATCTTCTAAACTTTGATGCGTAGCACCATCTTCTCCTAAAGTTAATCCAGAATGAGAAGCACATATTTTTACGTTTTTATAAGAATAAGCAATAGATTGACGTATTTGATCGTAGACACGGGATGTGGAAAAATTGGCAAACGTTCCAGTAAACGGAATATATTTTCCAATGCTGAGTCCAGCTGCTATACCAATCATATTTGCTTCTGCTATTCCTATTTGAAAAAATCTTTCTGGAAATTCTTTAGAAAATTGATTCATAAATAAAGAGCTAGTCAAATCTGCACACAATGCTACCACTTGATTATTTGTTCTTCCCAAAAAAGTCAAAGCTTTACCAAAACCAGCTCTAGTTTCTTTTAGACCTTTATTTTCATATTTTTTCATATACTATTGTTTTTTTTGATCAATCAAATAAGGGATAATCTATTAAAGAGGTTTCATGAAGTTGAGATAAAGCTCTTTCTAATTCTTCTTTATTAGGATATTTTCCATGCCATGCATTATTTCCTACCATAAAATCTACACCGTATCCCATTTGAGTATATAGTATAATTAAAACAGGTTTTCCTTTTCCAGTTTCATTTTTTGCTATTTTTAAAACCTCAATCACTTTTTCAATATTGTTTCCTTCTAATTCTTCTAAAACTTTCCAATCGAAGGATTCAAATTTTTTTTTCAAGTTACCAAGAGGTAATACTTCATCTGTTGTTCCATCTATTTGTTGTCCATTGTAATCAATAGTTGCTATATAATTATCTATATTTCTGGATCCTGCATATAATATAGATTCCCAAATTTGTCCTTCATTTAACTCTCCATCTCCATGTAAACTATAAATTATTCTATGAAATTCTTTATTCAATTTTTTTGATAAAGCTGCACCAATAGCCACAGACATTCCTTGTCCTAGAGAACCAGAGGAAATACGGACACCGGGTAATCCTCTATGTACAGATGGATGTCCTTGTAAACGTGAATTTAATTTTCTAAAAGTAGATAATTCTTTTACTGAAAAAAACCCAGAACGAGCCAGTATACTATAATAAACAGGAGAAATGTGTCCATTAGATAGAAAAAAAAGGTCCTCTCCTTCTCCATCCATAGAAAATTTTTTTGGATTATAATGCATTATCTCTTGATATAAAGCTACAAAATATTCTGTACACCCCAAAGATCCACCTGGATGCCCAGATTTTGCATCATTGACCATTCGCAAAATATCTCTTCTAACTTGAGAACATAAATCCTTTAAATAACGTACATTCATTTTTATTTATTCAATTTTTTAACAAATTTTTGTTTGTATATTTTCGTAATTTCGTTTAATTATACAAAAGTAACAATTAATTAAATTATGAGTATTCTAAATAGAAAGGCAAAATTCCAATATCATTTTTTAGAATATTATATAGCTGGAATACAACTGTTTGGAACAGAAGTTAAATCAATTAGACAAAAAAAAGTCAATATTATGGAAAGTTTTTGTCAAATGATACATGGAGAATTGTATTCTATGAATATGTACATATCGGAATACAAATTTGGAACCAACTGTAATCATTCAATCAGAAGAGAAAGGAAATTATTATTGAAAAAAAAAGAATTGAAAAAAATAGATAAAAAACTGAAAAACAAAGGATTAACTATTGTTCCCATTGAGTTATTTTTTAATAGTAAGGGATATATAAAAGTGAAAATAGTTTTGGCTAAGGGGAAAAAAATATATGATAAACGTGAATCTTTACGAAAGAGAGATTCTTTGAGGGAAATTAAACAATCTTTAAAAATTATTTAATAATTAAAAATTGTATTTAATTTGTTTTTGAAATCAAATATTTATATTTGTTTAGATTCAAAGAAATTATAGTTTTATGAAAAACGTCAATTTTTTTATTATTGCTTTATTCGCTTTTTTTTCGTCTGTGTTTTCCCAAGATTCGAAAGAAAAATGGTTTGTTCGAATAGGAGCACACGATATTAATTATTATCCTATCAAATCTCCTTTTAAAGGTTTTTTTCTTAAAAAGAATAATAGTTTTAATCCTATTATTTCTAATATAGAATTAGAGCATAATGTCAAAAAACATATCGGGTTATATTTAGATGCATCATTAGGTTTGGTAGAGAATAACAGATGGAGAATAGGAAAGGTTACTTTCGTAAAATTGAGTCATGGGGTAAACTTATACATTTTTCCTCATTATAAGATTGATCCCTATTTGCGATTAGGTGCAGGGTATCATAAATTTAATGGTTACATAGACAGAGAGTTAAGAATTTCAGATACAAAATATTTTAAAACAAATAAAAAGGATTTTTTTGTATTAGACGGTGGATTAGGTTTAAATTTATGGATCGTTTCTAATTTTGGAATTAATGTACAAAGTACTTATAATCAAGTTTTTGCTTATCAATCAAGTGACTTTTTGAATTTTTGGAAACATAATATAGGAGTCATTTTCCGTTTTGGAAATTTAAAGTTATCAGAGGATAATAAGGATAAAAATCAAGAAAATAAAAAAATAGTAGAAATCAATAAAGATAATTCTTATTTTCCATCAGTAATGGAAGAGAAAAAAGAAGAAGAAAAAATTTGTTGTCAGAATAAAAATCAAAAAGATTCAGATAATGATGGAATCTTAGATCAAGAAGATTTATGTCCAAATCAATTTGGATTGAAAAAATTCAAGGGTTGTCCTGATACCGATTCAGATAATATTCCGGATAATGAAGATAAATGTCCTAAAAAATTTGGAAAAAAAGAAAATAAGGGATGTCCTAATGTAGTTTTTAATCCTGTTTTATTTGGTTGGGCTAAATTTTCATTATCCCCTCGTTCTATAGCTGTCGTTAATGAAATAGCTGAAATCATGATTAATGTTCTTCCAAATTCTAAATTTTATATATCTGGATATACAGATGGGAAACATAATAAATCTTTGTCTCTAAAAAGAGCAAATTCAGTATTTGAGGCTTTGGTTTCTAAAGGAGTCGATCCTTCTAGAATAGAAGTGAGAGGATTGGGAGGAAAAAAATATAATAAAAAAGGACGACGTGTTGAAATAACAATACGAAAGTCATGAATAAAAAAACCTCTTGGTTTCAAGAGGTTTTTTTATTTACAAAAAACGATACATATATACTTACTTGATAAAGTAGTAACAGAGGAATGAAAACAATTATTGTGCTTAAAATATCTCCAGGTGTAATAGCAGAAGCTATAATTAACATTATGAGAAAAGCATGTTTTCTGTATTTTATTAAAAAAGTATAGGAAATCAATTCCATTTTAGTAAGAATAAATATGAAAAATGGAAATAAAAAAATAATTCCCATAGACAGTACGGAATGTATGATTAAAGAGATATAGTCCGATAAATCAAATATATTTTTCGGAACGCGACTTATTCTAAAAGAATATCCAAAATGAATTAAAAATGGACATAACACAAAATAACCAAAAAGAACTCCTAATCCAAATAGAATGGTTACTATTATGAGGATCGCTCTGGAATATTTTTTTTCTTCATCCGATAGAGCAGGTCTAATAAATTTCCAAAACTCATAAAAAACATAAGGAGATGATAAAATAACTCCTCCTATAAAACAAGTCCATACATAAATGTTGAATTGTCCAAATATTTGTCTATTTTGTATTTCCAAATCTCTAGATAAAAAAGAAACAGGATTCAAATGAATACCTAAAAAGGTATTTGCTAATTTATAAAATATACGGTAAGTAATGAAATCAGTTTTGGATGGACCGAAAATAATGTAATCAAATATAATATTTTTATTATTCATTAAAATAATCATTGCAATGATTATTGCACAAAAACAATGAATAATATGTTTTCTCAGTACTTCAATGTGTTTCCAAAACGACATTTTATTTTCTTTCATTTATTCATTAAAATTGATAACTAAAAATGATTAAATTTATCATAATACTGATAAAAATTGTAATTTTAATGTTAAAATTAAATCAATGAAATGTGGAATTATTGGTCTTCCAAATACAGGAAAATCAACATTTTTTAACTTTATTTCTAACTCAAAAGCTTTATCAGATAATTTTCCTTTTTGTACCATAGAACCTAATTATGGAGTTACAAAAGTTCCAGATCAAAGGCTATATGAACTCAAAGAAATCGTTCAACCAATGAATTCAATTCCATCAGAAATCAAAATAGTAGATATAGCTGGTCTCATAAAAGGTTCCCATAAAGGAGATGGATTGGGAAATAAATTTTTATCTCATGTTCGTGAAACAAATGTAATCATCCATATGATACGTTTTTTTCACGACATGAGCGTTCTTCATGTAGAAGGATCTATAAATCCTATTAGAGACAAAGAAATTATTGACATGGAATTACAGTTAAAAGATCTAGAGACAATAGAAAGTAGATTAGAAAAGATCACAAAGAAAAACAAAATTAATCAATCTATAAATACACTTCAAAAAGTTTTTTCTTTTTTAAAGAGAGGAAAAAATATTAGAATGTATCCATTGAAAGAAGAAGAAAAAAAACATATAAAGGATTTGCAGTTATTAACTATTAAACCTGTTCTTTATATATGTAATATTGATGAAAAATTGAATAATAAGACTCATTTACATATAAAAAATCTGAAAAAGATAGTAAAGATGGAGAATTCTCCTTTAGTCGTTTTATCGTTGAAAAAAAATTGTATTTCCTATGAGGTAGACCAAATTCTGAGAGAAGCCTATAAATTATTAAACTTGCAAAGTTTTTTTACGATAGGAAAAAAAGAAATACGAGCTTGGTCTGTACACAATCAATGTACAGCTTATGAAGCTTCTTCAGTCATTCATACAGATTTTAAAAAAGGATTTATCAAAGCAGAAGTCATTCATTATAATGATTTTATAAAATATAGATCAGAAGAAAAAGTAAAAAAGGCGGGAAAAATTTTTTTGGCAGGAAAGAATTATTTCATTCAAGATGGAGATATCATTCGTTTTCGATTTAATCGATAAAAAATTTTTTATTAATTTCTTGTAAAGTCTCAAAAATTAATAATATAGTTTTCTCTACATCTTTTTTATGAACCATTTCTACTGTAGTATGCATGTATTTTAGAGGAATGGATATTAAAGCAGATGTGACTCCCTTATTGGAATAAGCAAAAGCATCTGTATCTGTTCCTGTATATCTAGATGAAACTAAACGTTGAAAAAGGATTTTTTTACTGTCAGCAGTATTAATAATAAGTTCTCTAATATTTTTTTGTATTGATGGAGCATATCCAATGACAGGTCCTAATCCACATTTAATATCTCCTTGTATTTTTTTATCAATCATAGGACTATATGTATCATGCGTTACATCCGTAACAATAGCCATATTTGGTTGTATGGTTTGAGAAATCATTTTAGCACCTCTCAATCCCACTTCTTCTTGAACAGAATTAACTATGTATAATCCAAATTTTAAATGAACATCATTTTCCATGATCATCTTTGCAATTTCTGCTATTATGAAACCTCCTATTTTATTATCTAATGCTCTAGAGACAAAATAATTGTGATTCATAATAAAAAAATCATCAGGATAAGTAATAATACAACCTACATAAACTCCTAGATTGATTGCTTCAGTTTTACTGGAAACACCAATATCCACAAAGATATTATCTATACTAGGATATTTTTCTTCTGAAGATTTTCTTGTATGAATAGCGGGCCATCCAAATACTCCATGAACAAATCCTTTTTCTGTATGAATAATGACTCTTTTAGATGGAGCAATTTGATGATCGGATCCTCCATTACGAGAAACATATATAATGCCTTCTTCGGTGATATAATTAACATACCAAGATATTTCATCAACATGAGCTTCAATGATTAATTTATATGTAGAATTCGGATTGATGATTCCTACTGCTGTTCCATATAAATCTGTTTGAATTTTTTCTACATAAGAATTAATGTAATTTATCCATATTTTTTGTCCTTCACTTTCACATCCTGTTGGAGAAGAACTATTTAAATATTTTTTAAGAAATTTTAAAGAATCACTACTAATTGAATAATTACTTTTCATATCATAATATATCCTTGAAATATAAAATCCACATTTCCAGTTAAATAAATATCTTCATATTCGTTTTTTGTTTCTTTTAATGAAACCCACAATTTTCCTCCAAAAGTATAAACTTTAATTTCTTCAATAGAGGAAATTTTATTCATTTTATATGCAGCGATGACAGAAGCCGTTACTCCTGTTCCGCAGGATAAAGTTTCGTTTTCTACTCCTCTTTCATAAGTCCGCACTTGTAAAGTATTATTTTCAAGTATTTCTACAAAATTCACATTGACTCCTTTTTTCAAATAGGAATTTTGAATTTTTCTTCCTTCTTTATACACATCTATTTTTTTGATGTTTTCTACAAAAAGAACATGATGAGGAGACCCAGTATTTAAAAAAACGTGTTCTGGATGAATTTCTATTTCATTTTTTTTTATATTCAGTAAACTCATAGAAACCAAATCCTTGTTTTTGTTTTTTTTTATCAATCCATAATGATATCCATCTACAGCTCTAAAATGAATTTCATTACCTTTGGTAATTCCTAATTTTTTAGCAAAATGAACGGCACATCTTCCTCCATTTCCACACATTGTACTTTCTTTTCCATCGGAATTATAATATTTCATATAAAAATCGCCTTCGCCTTTAGAATCATTTTTAATCAAAATGATTCCATCTGCACCAATTCCAAAATGTCTATCACATAATTTTTTTAAAATAGGATATTCCTTCACTATTTTTTCTGTTCTGGAATCTATGAGTATGAAATCATTTCCTGTTCCCTGGTATTTAAAAAAATTCAGTTTCATAAAAACGAAGTTAACATTATTTATTAGAATAATAAATAGAATAATAAAATTATGAATATTAATATTAATTTCTTCTTATATATTTGTGCTGAATAACTAACTGTCAAAATATGAAGAGAATAGTTTTTTATATTGTACTTAGCAGTATGATGAGTTCAATCATAACCATTGCTGCATATAAACAATACACTAAAGAAGATCCTTTTATTTTTCCATATACATCATCTTCTTCTTTATCAAAAACAAAGTTAACCTCATCAGATCCTTCATCATTGGTTAGTTCTGCAGGATTACCTGATTTTACCAGAGTCGTAGAAAAAACAATACATGCAGTAGTTAATGTGAAAAATTATTCAAGAAAATATAGTAGTCAATTTGATCCACTTGATTTATTTTTTGGATTTCCTGATGATTATAGAGGAAAAAAACCTCAGAGAAATGACCTTCCTGGACTTCATGGATCAGGAGTAATCATATCACCTGATGGATATATTGTAACGAATAACCATGTGATCAAAGACGCAGAAAAGATTGAAATCACTCTTAATGATCAAAGAACTTATAGGGCTAAGTTGATAGGAAAAGATCCTAGCACGGATATAGCGTTATTAAAAATAAGTGATAAAAATTTACCTTTTATTTATTTTTCAGATTCTAATAAAGTGCAGATAGGAGAATGGGTTTTGGCAATAGGAAATCCTTTTGATTTAAACTCTACTGTAACAGCAGGTATCATCAGTGCAAAAAATAGAAGTTTAGGAATATTAAGAGGAGAAACACAATCAGCTATTGAATCTTTTTTTCAAACAGATGCAGCTGTAAATCCTGGAAATAGTGGAGGGGCTTTAGTTAACACCAATGGTGAGTTAATTGGAATTAATACAGCTATTTCTTCATCTTCAGGAAATTTTATAGGATATAGTTTCGCTGCACCTTCTAATTTAGTGGCAAAAGTTATACAGGATATAAAAAAATATGGAACAGTACAACGTGCATATTTAGGAGTTAGAGGAATGGATCTTTCTAAAACAGAATACTTAAAAGCTTACAATAAAGAAACACATCAAAACATAAAATCACAACAAGGATTTTTAATAGGAGAAGTATTTGATCGAAGTGGAGCTGCAGATGCAGGTCTTAAAAAAGGAGATATCATAAAAAGTATAGACGGAAAATTAATACAAAATATTGCAGATTTATCATTTATTGTGGGAACAAAACATCCAGGTGATAAGGTTAAAGTAAATATTATACGTAACAGACAGAAAAAAACTTTTAACGTTACTTTAAAAGATTTACAAGGAAGAACAAAAATAAGAAATAGAGAAGAAATTAGTCCATCTGAATTATTAGGTGCAACATTTGAACCACTTAGTAAAGAGTATAAAAAAGATTTTGGCATTGATTATGGAATTAGAATAAGAGAAATTAGAACAGGTCGTTTAAGTTCTATAGGGATGGAAGAAGGAGACATTATTTTATCTATTAATGGAGAAAAAATGAGAAAACCTAATGATGTTGATCGTGTTTTAAAAAAATACTCAGGAGATGTTACTATAAAATCTATTAAACAAAATGGACAAGTATATATAGCAGGATTTGAAATGAATTAATTATTCCAATAAAAAAACAATGTAATTATTCCAAAAATCATATTTGGTAGCCAAACAGATAAATAAGAAGGGATATAATCCTTAGTGGAATATATTTTTGTAATTTCCATGAAAAAGATATAAAAAACAGCTAATATAACCCCTATAATCATATTATAACCTATTTCTCTTTTTTTTCTTAAAGATAGAGATAATCCTAAAATAGTGAATATGAAAGTGGAAAAAGGTAAGCTCGTTCTTTGATAATATTCATTTAAATGAATATTGACATTTCGATTTATTTTTTCTGTATCTATAAATTTTTTCAGTTCAGAAATATTCATAGTTTCTGCTATGTATTCTTCCGGCAAAAGTTCTTCAGGAGTAAAGGGAAATTTCTTGATTTTATAATCACCTTTAATAAAATAATCATGATTTTTTTTTATTGTAGTCTCTCTGTAATCATACAAAACGTAGATTTTCTTTTTTTTTGACCAAAAAATATTTTTAGATTTTAGAATATATATTAATTTTTTTCCATAAAATTTTTGATAAACAAACTCTTTCCCTATATTTTCTTTTCTTGAAAAATTTCTAATAAAAATATATTCATTATTTGAAATTTGAGAGCTTATGGTTTGATTTTCATCGTATTTTTTTTTATATCTTGAACTCAATAAATATTGATAATGAAATTGATTTTTTCTTTTGTTAGCCATAGGAAGAAAATAATAGTTTATTATTAAGGCTACAATTCCTATCATAAAAGCTGATATTAAATAAGGAACAGTTAATCTGTTAAAACTTATTCCACTTGACAGAATAGCCATAATTTCTGAATTTTTTTCTAATTTAGATGTGAAAAAAATAACAGATAAAAAAACTGAAATAGGAGAAAAAGTATTAGATAACCATATGGCCCAAAAAGGATAATAAAAAATTAAAGCTTTTTTAATTGATCCTTGATTGTTTTCCAAACGATGCATGCGTTGAGATATATCTATTACTATAGATAGCAATTGCAGAGAAACAGTAATAAATAAAAAAGTCAACAAAAGATTACGAATAATATAACGATCAAGAATTTTCATAAACGTTCTTTTAACAAAGGAATTACCGATTTTTTCCAAGAAGAAAATTTATTATGCATAATATTAACTCTTGCTTGTTTAATTAAATTGGAGTAAAAAGATAGGTTATGTATAGAGGCGATTTCTTTTGCCAAATTATCTCTGGATAAAAAAAGGTGTCTGACATAAGATTTGCTATATAATTGGTCTACATAAGAATTTCCTAATTCATCTAAACAGGAAAAATCTTTTTCCCATTTTTTATTTTTTATATTCATGATTCCTCTCCATGTAAATAACATTCCGTGACGTCCATTTCTTGTAGGAAGAACACAATCAAACATATCGATTCCAAGAGATATTCCTTCCAAAATATCGACAGGATTTCCTACTCCCATTAAATATCTAGGTTTTTTTTTAGGTAAAATATCTGTCAATAAATCAGTAATATTGTGTGTTTGTTCTTTTTCTTCTCCTAAACTTAATCCACCTATGGCATAACCTTCAGATTCTAACAGGGATATTTCTTCTGCAGAAGATCTTCTTAAATCTGTATAAATACTTCCTTGAACAATAGGGAAAAAACTTTGTTTGTAATTATATATTTCTGGATTTTCTTGTAAATAGGAACAACATTTTTTTAACCAAATATGCGTTCTTTCTATAGATTTTTTAGCATACTGATGACTGCAAGGAAAAGGTGGACAATCGTCAAAAGCCATAATAATATCTCCGCCAATGAAACGTTGAATATTCATAGATTTTTCTGGAGAAAAAAAATGATAGGATCCATTTATTATTGATTTAAATACTACTCCATTTTCTGTGATTTTATTCAATTTTCTCATAGAAAAAATTTGAAATCCTCCACTATCCGTTAATATAGATTCGTTCCAATTCATAAAAGAATGAATTCCACCTGCTTTATGGAATACTTCAATTCCGGGTTGTAAATATAAATGATAAGTATTTCCAAGAATTATTTTTGATATTTTCTTCAGATCATGTATTGGGACAGTCTTCACATAGCCTTTTGAAGCTACTGGCATAAAAATAGGAGTTTCTATTTCTCCATGATCTGTTTCTATAATTCCAGCCCTTGCTTTAGAAAAACAATCCGTTTTAATTAAATTAAATTTCATTTAAAAAAATTTTTTTAAATTTTAATGACAGATGCAACATATATATATTGATAAAACATAATTTAGTTCTATATAGCTATAAAAAAAAATGGAATTTCAACATTCTGACTACCATAATATATACTCCCATCATGAGCCAGTTCTTCTAAAAGAAAGCATAGAAAATTTAATAACAGATCAAAATGGAATTTATATAGATGCAACATTTGGAGGAGGAGGACATTCTTATGCTATTTTAAGAAAATTAAATAAAGGAGGAACTTTAATAGCTTTTGATCAGGATAAAGAATCTATAAAAAGGAATTTTATTAAGGATAAACGTTTTCATTTATTTCACAATAATTTTATTCATATACGTGATATTTTGAATCAAAATAATATCAAAAAAGTATCGGGAATATTAGCTGATTTAGGTCTTTCATCTTTACAAATAGATGATCCTGAAAGAGGATTTTCAAATCAATTAAATTGTCCTTTAGACATGAGAATGAATCAGGAATCTTCTTATTCTGCTCAAAATGTTCTTAACGAATGTTCAAAAAAAGAGTTATTTAATATATTTTATGAATATGGAGAATTTAAAAATGCAAGAAAGATTGTGGAAAAAATACTAAAAAAACGTTTTCAAAAAAAAATTACTACTAGTTTGGATTTAATTAATCTTTTTTTTATTCATGGATCTTTTAAAAGAAGAAAAAGGTTTTTTGCTAGACTTTTCCAATCAATACGAATAGAAGTGAATAATGAAATAAACATTTTAAAGGATTTTTTATTAAAATCTTCTAAAATTATTCGAAAAGGAGGTAGAATAGCTATAATTTCATATCATTCTCTTGAAGATAGAATAACGAAATATTTTTTTAAAAAGGGAATTTTAATAAATAAAATTAACTTAAAAAATCTTCCATTCAGAATGATCCATAAAAAAGTAATTAAACCAAGCCTTCAGGAAATCATAAGGAATCCAAGATCCAGAAGTGCTAGATTAAGAATAGGGGAAAAAGCTTAATTATTCAAAAATAAAATGAAAAAAACATGAAAACAAATATCAAGGATATCCTTAAAGGAAAGTTTTTAGTCAAAGAAGATGCCTACCGTAGTTGGAATTTCATTGTTTTTTTGACTGTACTATCTTTAATCAGCATTACTAGTTCACATATGATGGACAGAAAAATTCGAAAAATAACTAAAATTAGTGAAGAAATTAAAGAATTAAAATCTGAATATGCAGATATACATAGGAAATGTATGAAAATGCAATTATTTTCTTTTCTTAGAAAAAAATTGGTTAATGGATTAAAACATTTAGAGGAACCTCCATACGAATTGATCTTAGAACATCAACAAGAAAAAGAGATGAATACAAGAGAATAAAGGATGAAACGAGAAAGATATATTTTATTATATAAATCTTACTTAATTGGTTTTTTATTCATCTTAATTGCATCATTAATTATTTTCAACTTATTCTATATTCAAAATTATTCAGAAGGATACAAAAAATCTGTTATAGAAAAAACGATTAGAACCAATTTAATTAAGGCTAAACGTGGAAATATTTATGCATCAGATAGTAGTATTTTAGCTATGTCTGTTATAAGATATGATATTCACATTGATTTTAGATCCATATCTGAAAAATTATTTCAAGAAAATATTTATTATTTATGTAATTCATTGGAATCTTTGTTTAAAAAACCAAAATCTTTTTTCTATAAAAAATTTCAGTACGAAAAAAGAAAGGGAAATAGATATTTTTTGTTAGCAAAAAATTTAGATTATCCACATTTCAAGATATTACGAAATCTTCCCATTTTCAACAAAGGACAAATCAGGGGTGGTTTTATTGTGGAAAAAAAAATATGCAGAGTTCATACATTAGAAAATATTGGAAAAAGAACATTAGGATATGATGATCATAGAGGAAAAGCAGGACTAGAAGGAGCCTTTAGTAAATATTTAAAAGGAAAAGATGGAAAAAGGTTAGAACAACGTATCAGTTCTAAAATATGGAAACCATTAAAATCAGGAAATGAAATAGATCCAGAAGATGGAAAAGACGTTTATTCGACTATAGATATATATTTGCAAGATATAGCTTATCATGCATTACTTCAAGAATTATCCATTTCTCAAGCAGATCATGGATGTGTTATTCTTATGGATGTCAAAAGTGGAGAAATACCTGCTATGATTAATCTAGAAAAAACCAAAAAAAATACTTACGAAGATTTAAGAAATTTTGCAGTATGGGAAGGAAGTGAACCAGGTTCCACGTTTAAAACAATGGCTATTCTTGCAGCTCTAGAAGATAAAAAAATAGATCTTGATATGATTATCAATATCAAAGGAGGAGTCATGAAATTAAGAGGGAAAAAAATACGCGATAGTCACTATAGTGGATATGCAGAAATGAATCCAAAACAAATTTTGGAATTATCTTCAAATGTAGGAATAGCAAAAATTATTTATGAAAATTATAAAAAAAATCCAGAAAAGTTTATAGGACACTTATGTAAATGGAAATTAGATAAAAAAATAGGAATAGATATTCCAGGTGAAAGCATGCCTTTCATTCCAAAACCTGGAAAAAATAATTGGAGTAGCATTACATTACCATGGATGACTTTTGGATATAATATCAAATTAACTCCTTTACAAATACTCACTTTTTATAATGCGATAGCTAATCAAGGTAAAATGATTAAACCTTTATTTATTAGAGAAATAAAACATCATGAAAAAAGCATAAAAAAATATACAAAACCTATCATAATGAATCCTTCTATCGCTGAAAAATCTTCTCTCGTAAAAATTCAAAATATGTTAGAAGGAGTCGTGAAAAATGGAACAGCCAAAAAATATTATAATCCAGAATATCCCTATGCAGGGAAAACTGGAACAACACAGTTAAATTACTGGATAAAAGGAAAACCTTTATCTTATAATAGTTCTTTTGTAGGATACTTTCCTGCTAAAAATCCAAAATATTCTTGTATTGTAGTCATTTCAAAACCAGAAAAAGGATATTACGGAATTGAAGTAGCAGTTCCTGTATTTGACAAGATAGCTAAATCTATCTATCCAAGAATAGAAAAAAAAACATTTTTCAAAAAAAAAGAAAATCAAGAAGATTTCCTTAAAAAGATTAGAGAATCAAAAAACTTTTTTGTTGATAAATGGATCATGCCTAATGTAATTTCCATTCCTGGAAAAGAAATTATTCCTATTCTGGAAAATAGGGGTTTTAAAATTCGATATCAAGGGATTGGAAAAGTTATTAATCAGTCTGTTCAACCAGGAAATAAGTTGAAAAAAAATCAGATGATATTTCTTAAACTAGAAGAATGAAAATAAAAAAGAGATTAAAATATATTCTAAAAAAAGTGGATGTGTTAAAAATAATAGGAAGAAATACTTCTAAATTGATAGAAGGAATTTCTATAGATTCCAAAATCATACAAAAAAATATGATCTTTGTAGCCAAAAAAGGAAAAATAACAGATGGACATGAATTTATTATAGATGCCATTCAAAACGGAGCTAATACTATAGTTTGTGAAAAAATAAATCATCCTATTCATCAACATATTACCTATGTTATTGTTGCAAATTCTACGGATGCTTTAGGTATTATGTCTTCAAATTTTTATGATCATCCTACAAAAAAGATAAAATTAATAGGAATTACGGGAACAAATGGAAAAACCTCTGTAGCAACAATACTTCATCAATTATTTTCTAAAATGGGAGAAAAAAATATTCTGATTTCTACTATGGGAATCAAAATATTATCTAAAATATATCCTACAACACATACAACTCCAAATATTATTGAAATCAATAAATATTTAAATCTATCAATCCGTAAAGGATGCAAATATGCTTTTATGGAAGTGAGTTCACATGGAATCCATCAGAAAAGAATTGCAGGATTATTATTTCAAGGAGGTATTTTTACTAATATAACACATGATCACTTAGATTATCATGAATCTTTTGATCATTATCTATCTACTAAAAAGTTTTTTTTTGAAAATTTATCTAAGAATGCTTTTGCATTAATGAATTCAGATGATAAAAATTCGTATAAAATCATAAAAAATATTTTATCTAAAACCTATTTTTACGGGTTTAAAAAAAATGCAAATTTCAAAATTCAAATTTTAAAAAAAAGTATTCATGGAAGTCAATTACTCATTGATGATCATCAAATTTTTACTCATTTAATCGGAACTTTTAATGTTTATAATTTATTATCCAGCTACGCTACAGCCATTTTGCTAGGTAAAAATAAAGATGATATTCTGAAAAAAATAAAAAATATAAAACCTATCAGAGGACGTTTTGAACAATTTTTATCCAATTCAGGAATTCGTGTCATTGTAGATTATGCTCATAATCCAGATGGATTAAAAACTGTTTTAAATACTCTTAAAGAAATCAAAAAAAATAATGAAAAATTAATTTGTGTTATAGGTTGTGGAGGAAATAGAGATATAAAAAAACGTCCTTTAATGGGAAAAATTGTTTATGAAGCATGTGATGTTTCTATTTTTACATCAGATAATCCTAGGGAAGAGAATATGGAAAAAATATTAGTTGATATGAAAAATTTTAAATCATATCTCAATAAAGAATCTATTTTGACTTTTGTAAACAGAAAAGAAGCTATTCAAACCGCAATTCAAATTGCAAAAAAAAAAGATATTATTCTGATTGCTGGAAAAGGACATGAAACTTATCAAGAAATAAAAGGAAAACGTTTTCCTTTTAATGATATGAAAATAGTTAAAGATTTATTGAAAAATTATGTGTGAAATGAAATAAGATGATGATTCCTCATTTTTTAATAAAATACTTAATCTGCATCTATTTTTTGATCAATATCAATTCTGTTTTTTTCAGAGCTGTAATAGCTTTTTTTTTATCGTTTTGTATATCCTTGGTTTTTTATAAAAAAATTATATGTTGGAAAAAAAAAAATAGCATCGGAGAACATATACGAAATCTTGGCCTCATTGGACAAAAAGAAAAAGAAGGAACTCCAACAATGGGAGGAATTATCATGATATTTTCTACATTAATTTCTACAATACTTTTCTCTTCTTTGAAGAATATATATGTACTTATGTTGATTATGACAACATTGTGTATGGGAAGTATTGGATTTGTAGATGATTATATTAAAATAAAATACAACAAAAAAGGACTTAGTATAATGGGAAAAATATTAGGTCAAATTTTATTGGGACTTTTTATTGGAAGCACTATGTATTTTTTTAATACAAATGTTTCTATTCAAAAAGTAGATTCAAACTTTTTGATTAAAGAAGAACATGGGTTCAAAACCACTCTTCCCATTTTTTCTAGTCATAATAATGAATTTGATTATGCTTATCTTTTAAGCTGGTATAATAAAAAATGGAAAAAATACACATGGATTGTTTTTATTCCTATGGTGATTTTCATTATCACATTTTTATCTAACGGAGCTAATTTAACCGATGGAATAGACGGATTAACAGCTGGAATTTCTTTTATTATTTTTGCTACTTTATCTTTATTATCTATCATCTCAAGTAATAAAATATATTCATCCCATCTTCATTTTATATACATTCCTCATCTAGATGAAATAATCATATTCTCTTTTTCTTTTCTAGGAGCTTTAATAAGTTTTCTTTGGTACAATACCTATCCTGCTCAAATTTTCATGGGAGATACTGGTAGCCTAACTATAGGAGGAGTTATAGCGACTCTAGCTATCATAAACAGAAAAGAATTAATATTACCTATTTTGTGTGGAATTTTTTTTATAGAAAATATTTCTGTCATAATACAAGTATTGTATTTTAGATATTATAAAAAAAAATATGGAATAGGAAAAAAAATTTTTCTCATGGCACCTTTGCATCATCATTTTCAAAAACTAGGATATCATGAAAATAAAATTTTCAATCGTTTTCTTATCATACAAATGATGCTTTCGGTGTTAGTATTGATTTTATTAATTATATAACAATGAAAAAAAAATTAATAGTCATATTGGGTGGAGGAGAAAGTGGAGTAGGAGCCGCTTTATTAGCTAAAAAAAATGGATTAAAAATATTTTTGTCTGATTCAGGAATTATTTTAAATAAATACAAAAAAATTTTAATTCAAAATGAAATTCCTTTTGAGGAAAAAGGGCATACAGAAAGTATAATAGCTCAAAAAGCTATTAAAGTAATAAAAAGTCCTGGAATTTCTAGAAAAAATTCTATTATAAAAAGAATTAATTTTTTGGGGATTCCTATTCAATCCGAATTGGAATTTGGAAAAAGTTATCTAAATCACTCCTATGTAATAAGTATAACAGGAAGTAATGGAAAAACAACGACCAGTTCCATAATTTATCAAATTCTTAAAAGAGAAGGAATTAATGTTGGAATAGCAGGAAATATTGGACGTAGTTTTTCTAAAGAAGTTATAAAAAAAAAAACGTTTACGTATTGGAAGTAAGCAGTTTTCAATTGGATGATTGCTATAGTTTTCGATCAAATATTGCAGTATTATTAAATATTACAAAAGATCATTTAAATAGATATGATGATATTGAAAGTTACATGTACTCTAAATTTAAAATAGCAACTTTGCAAAAAAAAGAAGATATTTTCATTTATAATCATGATGATCCTCTCATAAGAAAGGGATTAAAAAAGTATCCTATTTTTTCTCACTGTATTCCTTTTTCTATAAAAGAAGAATTACATATTGGAGCTTACATAAAAAATAACAAAATATTTATTCGAAATCAAAAAAATCAAGAAATTTTTTTTTTAAATGTGAAAGATATTCCTTTAATAGGAGATCATAATTTATATAATATTATGGCTTCATTAATGATATTCAAAATATTAAACATCAAAAAAAAATCAATAATTCCTATGATATTAAAATTAAAACCTATAGAACACCGTCTGGAAAAAATACTCAATTTCAATGGAATTCAATTTATTAATGATTCTAAAGCCACGAATGTTAATGCTGTTTTTTATGCATTAAAAAGTATAAATGGACCTGTTATATGGATAGCTGGAGGAAAAGATAAAGGAAATGATTATATAGAATTAATTCCCTTAGTTAAAGAAAAAGTAAAAGCTATAATTTGTTTGGGAATAAATAATGAAAAAATTATAAATTTTTTTAAAGATATTATTGATATCATTTTGGAAACAAAAAGTATTCAAAAAGCTGTTTATATGGCTTACATATTGTCTTTTCATGGAGATAATATTTTGCTATCTCCTGCTTGTTCTAGTTTTGATCTTTTTAAAGATTATAAAGAAAGAGGAAATAAATTTAAAAAAGAAGTCAGAAAACTTATTTCTGAAAAAATATGAGAAAAATAGATGTTTTTTTCAATAGATATCTAAAAGGAGACAGATATCTATGGGCTTTCATCTCTTTATTGGCTATATTTTCTTTTTTACCAGTATATTCCGCTAGTACTAATTTGGTGACTACATATGGAGGAACAAATACAGTTTTTAATTATTTGTTAAAACATGCTCTTTTTTTGTTAGTTGGTTTTTGCATTCTTTTTTTTACTCAATTTGTAGACTATAAATATTTTTATAGTATGTCTATACTTTCTATGCCTGTAGTGTTCATTTTATTAGTTTTTACTATTAGTCAGGGAAAAGAATTGGATGGAGTTAATGCTTCTCGTTGGTTGCACATTCCCATTATTAATATATCTTTTCAAACTTCCAGCATTGCTGGATTAGTTCTTTTTATTTATTGTGCTAGATATTTGGCTCAAAAAAAGAAAGAACGTATAAATTTTATAAACTCTTTTTTTCCTTTATTGTTTCCTATATTTTTTATTATTGGATTGATTTTCCCAGCTAATGGTTCTACTGCAGTTATTGTTTTTATTTCCGTTTTAATTTTACTTTTTATAGGAGGATATCCATTAACAGGTGTTATGGGAGTTTTATTAATGGGTATTCTATTTGCAGGAATCTATATTTACTCTGTTATAAAATGGGGAGATAAAAATCCTATGAATAGGGTTTATACATGGAAAAGTCGTATAGAAAAATTTTTGGATCATGAATCTGAAGAAAGTTATCAAATGAAACAATCTAAAACGGCTATTGTTTTAGGAAATAAATTTGGTCGTGGACCTGGAAAAAGTGTTTTAAAGGCTTTTCTTCCACAATCTTCTTCTGATTTTATTTATGCTATTATAATAGAAGAATATGGATCTGTTGGAGGAGTAATTCTTTTATTTATTTATCTACTTATTTTACTTAGAATTATGGTAATAGCTACTAAGGTTCAAAATTATTTTTGCTCTTTATTGGTATTATCTGTTGGGTTACCTATTATTAATCAAGCACTCATTAATATGGGAATAGCTGTTGGTTTATTTCCAGTAACGGGACAAACTTTACCACTAATTAGTGCTGGAGGGACTTCCATGTGGGTTACTTTTTTTAGTTTTGGGATCATATTAAGTGTTAGTCGAATTATATATGATAATTCAACTAATAAAATTATAATTCATCATGAACAATAATATTTCACCTAGAATAATTATTGGGAGTGGAGGGACTGGTGGACACATCTATCCTGGAATAGCTATTGCAGACGAACTTAAAAAACAAATTCCAGGAACCAATATTTTGTTTATTGGATCTAAAAATCATATGGAAATGAAAGAAATTCCTAAATTTGGATATTCTATTGAAGGAATTTGTATTTCAGGAGGAAAAGATAAATTTTTTTCTATAGAAGGATTTATTTTATCTATACAATTGATATATAGTTTTTTTTTGGTAAATAAAATTATCAAAAAATTTTCTCCAGACATAGTTGTTGGAACAGGTGGATTTGTTAGTTTTCCTACTTTATATGTTGCAAAAAGAAATAAAATCCCTATTCTTATTCAAGAACAGAACTCTTTTCCTGGATTAACTAATAGAATATTTTCTCGTTATGCTCATAAGGTATGTGTTGCTTATGAGCAATCCAAGAAATATTTTCCAAAAGAAAAAACAATAATAACTGGAAATCCAGTTAGATCTGAAATATTCCAATTACCTAGTAAAAAAAAAGCTTGTATTCATTTAGGATTAAAGGTAGAAAGACCTATTATTTTATCTATAGGAGGGAGTCAAGGTTCCAATAGTATGAATAATGCTTGGATAAAAGGTTTAAAAAAACTAATAGAATTAGATATGCAACTTATTTGGCAAGTTGGTAAATTTGATATTCATAGAATTAGAAAGAATAAAATGTCTCATCATTCAAATTTTATTTTAATGGATTTTATTGAAAATATCCCGACATGTTATGCTGCTGCAGATATTATTGTATCTAGAGCTGGAGCTTTAACTATATCAGAAATATGTTTAATAGGAAAACCATACATATTAATTCCTTTTCCTTGGTCTTCCGATGATCATCAAAATAGAAATGCTAAAATATTAGAAGAAAAAGAGGCTGCTTTAATTATTAAAAATGAGGAAATAGAGAAAAAATTAGTGGATTCAACTATACAATTAGTGAATGATTCCATTATGAAAAAAAAAATGAGTAGAAATATCCTGCAATTAGGAAAACCTGAAGCGACAAATGATATTGTTAATGAGATTTTACAAATTATTTTATGAACTTAAACCAAGTTGATTCTTTTTATTTTCTAGGAATAGGAGGAATGGGAATGAGTTCCCTTGCTAGATATTTTCATGCTATGGGAAAAACAGTTTGTGGTCATGATCAAAGTAGAACTTTTTTGACTAAAAAATTAGAAAAAGAGGGAATCTCCATCAATTATCATGATTGTATAGAAATATTACCTAAATGGGTACTGTCTAAACAATGTTTGATTGTGTATACTCCAGCCATTCCGAATCATCATCAACAATGGATCTATTTAAAAAAATATGGGAAAAATATAAAAAAACGTTCTCAAGTATTGTCCTTGATCACAGAAAATGAAATTTGTATAGCTATAGGAGGGACACATGGAAAAACAACTACTTGTACCTTGCTAGGGCATATTTTATATAGTGCAGGAATTCATGTTACTGCTTTTTTAGGAGGAATATCTGAGAATTACCAATCTAATATCATATTGAATGGAACTAAAATTTTTTTGGTAGAAGCAGACGAATTTGATCGTTCTTTTTTATATTTATCTCCTAATATTGCATGTGTTACGTCTTTTGACCAGGATCATGTGGATACTTATCCAAAAAAAGAAACCTTGAAAAAGGCTTATATAGCTTTTTTTAACAGAATAAAAAAACCATATAAAAAAGTATTTATTTGTCAAGAAGAGTCTTTTTCATCAAAAAACGCAATCTACTATTCTGTGATAGAAAAAGCAAATTATTATTCTAGTCATCTTTCTATAAAAGAAAAAAAATGGTATTTTGATTTTCATACTCCTACAGAAACATGGAAATCTTTGCCTTTACCTATTCCAGGAATACACAATTTAAAAAACGTCACAGCAGCATTAGCTATATCTGACTATCTAAAAATTAATAAAGAAAAAGTAAGAAAAGCTTTGTTTTTATTTAAAGGAATCAAAAGAAGATACTCCATACATTATCAATCCAAAAAAAAAATATATATAGATGATTATGCACATCATCCTACAGAAATAAATGCTTTGATTCAAACTGTTAGAGAGTGTTTTCCGAATAAAAAAATACTGGGTGTTTTTCAACCTCATTTATTTAGTAGAACTAAATTTTTTGAAGAATATTTTGCGAGAAGTTTAGAAAATCTTGATATTTTAATCTTATTAGACATTTATCCAGCTAGAGAATTTCCCATGGATGGAACTAATTCAAGTAGTTTATTAGAAAAAATAAAAATGAATTCTAAAAATAAAGAAATATCTACCTTATCCAAGGTTTTAGAAAAAATTAAAGAAAAACATAAACACTTTGATATTATTCTTACAATAGGAGCTGGTGATATAGATACCTTAATTATTCCTATAAAAAAATGGTTGTATAAACGATATGGATAAATGAAAAATAAATCCTTTATCCTCATATTATTATTGTATATAACATGTATGGGTTTCCTTTTTTATTTTTCTCAAAAAACACATCAAAACAGAACCTTAAAAAAGGTCAATATCGTCATAGATCCCTTATCCAAAGACCATTTTGTAAATGAAAAAATCATTAAAAATATTCTATTTCCTAAAATAGAAAAAATTGAAAAAAAAATCGGTCAATTATGTATATTGAGAATGGAAAAAAAATTAAATAATTATCCTTTTGTAAAAAAATCTGAAGTTTTTATTAGTGTAGATGGCTCCCTAAACATAAAAATTTGGCAGAAAGAACCAATTTTAAGAATAAAAAATGGGAATCAAGAATATTATCTGACCAAAGATGCAGAAGTTTTAGAACTTTCTCCTTTTTATTCTTCAAAAGTTATTTTAGCAAAAGGACCTTTTTCAAAAAAAGAAAAAAAATATTTAGCAGACTTGGTCAAATTTATAAACTCTGATGAACTACTCAAAAACCAAATCATTAGCATCAAAAAAAATGATCATAATTCATTTATTTTAATCCCAAAAATAGGAAATCATAATATTATATTAGGAAATATAAATAATTTTAAAAATAAATTGAATAAATTAAAAGCATTTTATAAGCAGTACCTAAATAAAATAGATACTAATCAATATCAAAGTATTGATTTGCAATATAAAGACCAAGTAGTCGCAAAAAAAAGATAAGTCTATGGAATATCAAGATATAGCTATAGGTCTTGATGTGGGGACCACAAAGATTGTAGCTATGGTAGGAAGGAGAAATGAATATAATAAAATTGAGATCTTAGGCATAGGAAGATCTAAAAGTATAGGTGTGCATATAGGGGTTGTCAACAATATAACTCAAACTATTGAAGCTATTCGTGAATCCGTATCTGAAGCAGAACATAGTTCTGGTTTAAAAATAAAAGAAGTTATTGTTGGAATAGCAGGGCAACATATTAGAAGTCTACAACATAATGATTATATTACTAGATTAGATTTTGAAAATGTAATCAATCAAAAAGATATACAAAAATTAATAGATCAAGTTCATAAATTGGTGATGCTTCCAGGAGAAGAAATAATTCATGTCCTTCCACAAGAATATAAAGTCGATAGTCAAGCAGAAATAGGAGAACCAATAGGAATGTATGGAAGTCGTTTAGAAGCAAATTTTCATGTAGTGGTAGGACAAATTTCTTCTATTCGTAATATTGGAAGATGTGTCAAAGCAGCAGGATTGAATTTAGCTGGAATGACTTTAGAACCTTTAGCTTCTGCAGAAGCTGTATTAAGCACCGAAGAAAGAGAAGCTGGTGTAGCCTTAGTGGATATAGGAGGAGGAACCACTGATGTAGCTATATTTAAAGATAACATTATTCGTCATACTGCTGTTATCCCTTTCGGAGGAAATGTTATTACTGAAAATATTAAAACAGATTGTTTGATTATTGAACGACAAGCAGAATTACTAAAAATCAAATTTGGATCTGCATGGCCTGGAGAAAATAAAGAGACAGAAATTGTTTGTATTCCTGGATTAAGAGGTCGTGACCCTAAAGAAATTTCTTTGAAACATCTTTCTCAAATTATCCATAAACGAGTATGTGAAATTTTGGAACAAGTCAATGTGGAAATCAAAAATTATGGAAATGAAGAACAAAAGAAAAGACTGATTGCAGGATTAGTTATGACAGGAGGAGGTTCTCAATTAAAACATATTCGTCCTTTAACGGAATATATTACTGGAATGGATGTACGTATAGGTTATTCTAATGAACATATTGCAGGAGGAGAAAACGGTCTTATAAGTAATCCAGAATATGCAACGTCTATAGGTTTAGTAATTAAAGGACTTGATGATAAAAAAAAATATCTTTGTACAACAGATATGGGACATATACATGATGAAAATCACACTTCTGAGTTTATTTCTACAAAATTTTATAATAAAAATCGGAAATTAAATTATGAAGATAATTCGGATTATTCAAAGAAAAAAAATAAAACAAAATCAAAATCTTTTCTTGAAATTTGGGCAGATAAGTTCCGTCAAATATTGAATGACACAGAATAACAAACAATGAAATGAAAAAAGAAGATTTTATACAAAAAAAAGAGAACGTTCAATTTGGATTTCCGAAAAATCGTTCAGCTGCAATCAAAGTAATTGGAGTAGGAGGTGGAGGGAGTAATGCTTTAAGTCACATGTTTGAACAAGGAATTACTGGCGTAGATTTTATAGCATGTAATACGGATGCCCAAGCTTTAAATAACAACCCAGTTCCTGTAAAAATTCAATTAGGAGCTTCGATTACGGAAGGTCTAGGCGCTGGAGCAGATCCAGAAGTAGGAGAAAAGGCTGCTTTAGAAAGTCTGGAAGAAATAAAAAGTGTTCTAGATTCTAATACTAAAATGACATTCATTACAGCAGGAATGGGTGGTGGAACTGGAACAGGTGCTGCCCCAATTATTGCAGGAATTTCTAAAGAAAAAGGGATTCTGACTGTAGGAATCGTAACAATTCCATTTCATTTTGAAGGAAAAATGAGATTACAACAAGCTCAAAAAGGAATAGAAGCATTAAGAAAAAATGTGGATTCTCTCATTGTGATTAATAATGATAAATTGAGAGAATTATATGGAAATCTAGGATTTAAAGCTGGATTTGCAAAAGCAGATGAAGTTTTAACCACTGCAGCTAAAGGTATTGCAGAAGTAATCACTCACCATTATAAACAAAATATAGATTTAAGAGATACTAGAACCGTTCTTAAAGAAAGTGGAACAGCTGTTATGGGGTCTGCTATTTCTGTTGGTGAAAATAGAGCAAAAGACGCTGTTGGACAAGCCTTGGATTCTCCATTATTGAATGATAATAAGATTACGGGAGCTAAAAATGTTCTTTTGCTTATTGTTTCAGGAAGAATAGAAATTACTATAGATGAAATTGGAATTATCAGTGATTATATACAAGCAGAAGCAGGAAACAATGCTAACATTATTATGGGAATAGGAGAAGACGAAAGTTTGGAAGAAAGTATTTCAGTAACTATAGTAGCTACAGGATTTCCTACGGAAATTCAGAGAGCCATTAATCATGAAGAAAAAAAAATTTTTCATAGATTGGAAGAACCTTATGAACAAAGATTAACAAAAGTAGAAGAAATTCATTCTTATTCTAAACGAATAGATCCTTATTCTTCTACAAATTCAAATCATTCAGAAAAACCTTCTTATAATAAGAAGAAAGAAAATTTTTCATTAAATCAAAAAAAAAGCATTTTTGATCAAGCTATTGATTCCAATTTTGTAGAAAAAAAACATAAAAAATATATGATTCTAGAAGATAGTTTTGATCTTCCTATTTCATACAATGAAAATGAAAAAATATTCAAAAAGCGTACTCGTAAAAAAGAAAATCATAAAAATGAAAAGTTCAATGACTTTTAACTTTTTTCATAATAATATTCATTGATTATGGAATTCCCTAATATTCCCAAAGGGACCAGGGATTTTTCATCAATTGAGATGAGTAAACGAAATTATTTAATTCAAGTTATTAGAGAAAAATTTGAACTTTTTGGTTTTTATCCGATAGAAACCCCTTCTTTTGAAAATATTTCTACTCTTGTTGGTAAATATGGAGAAGAAGGAGATTATTTAATGTTTAAATTACTTCATTCAGGCAATGTTTTAAAAAAAAGAATTTCAGATTTTTTCAGAAAAATCAATAGTAAGGAAAAAACGGTTGATGTTGCAAAATTTTTGAATGAACATTTATCTAATAAAGCTCTTCGATATGATTTAACGGTTCCTTTTGTACGTTATGTGGTAATGCATAAAAATGAAATCGTTTTTCCTTTTAAAAGATATCAAATTCAACCTGTATGGCGTGCTGATAAACCTCAAAAAGGAAGATTTAGAGAGTTTTATCAATGTGATGCAGACATCGTTTCATCTTATGGGTCTTTATGGGAAGAAATAGAATTAATTCAACTTTGTGACGAAATTTTTACAAAATTGAATTTTCCTATCATCATCTATATTAATCATAGAGATATATTAGGAGGATTAGTTGAAATTTCTGGTATAAAAAATAATTTATGGAAAGATTTTACTACATCTTTAGATAAATGGAATAAAATTGGACGAGATTTAGTCAAAAAAGAAATGCTTCGTAAAGGAATATCATCTCAATCATTTGAGAAAATAGCATTTTTTTTTGATATGAAAGAAAATTTTTCTAAAAAAGAAAAACATTTGACTGTAGCCTTTCAATATTCTAAAAAAGGAAAAAAGGGGATCAAAGATTTGAGTTTTATTTATAAAAATATAAGGAGGATTTCTTTACAAAACACAAAATTGGAATGGAATATTTCTTTAGCTAGGGGAATGAATTATTATACAGGTACAATATTGGAAATTGTTCCATTCCATAATAATGGTTATTCAAATTTAATTTCTATTGGTGGAGGAGGTAGGTATGATCAATTAGCTAATTTATTTGGAATGAAAAATGTTTCTGGAGTAGGAGTTTCTTTAGGTTTAGATAGAATTTATTTAGCTATGGAAAAAAAAAATTTGTTCCAAACTATTTCTAATTATCCTTCAAAAGTTTTGTTTATTAATTTTGGAGATGAAGAGGTTTTGTATGCATATAAAATGATAAATTTTTTGAGAAAAAAAGGAATTTCCACTCAATTATATCCTCATACGGTTAAAATAGGAAAACAATTTAGATATGCTAATGATAATAATATTCCATTTACTATTAGTATAGGAAAAAATGAAATTAAAAGAAATAAAATAAGAGTAAAAAATCTTAAAGAAAGGACAGAAAAAGAATACGATAATATAAATGATATTGTGAATCAATTAATTCAATAATCATTATAAAATTTTATTGAGTGCTTTTTTCTTCCAAATAAAAAATCCTGCTATAGCCAATAGGACAAGAATGATAAATAAAATTCCTGTCAATACAAAGCCTTTCAAAAAATAAAGAGGAACGGAAATAACGTTTCCAACCATCCAAAATATCCAGTTTTCTACTTTTTTCATAGCCATTTGATACATCCCAGAAAAATAAATACCTGTTGTCAATACATCCATCCAATCAAAATGGGATTGAAGTTTTCCATGAAAATAATAAACCATCATGCTGAAAATACAAGTAGATAAAAATAAAATAGCCGTGTGTAAATAATCTTTTTGATTGCAAAAAGTGATAGGAATTTCTTTATTTTTTTTATCCTTTTTATATAGCCATACATACCATCCATAAAAACTCATCACCGTGTAATACAGATTAATAATAAAATCACCATAAAGAGAAGTCACGAAAGTTAAATAACTATATATTATAGTACTTACTATTCCTATTGGATATCCCCATATACTATTATTTTGAGCAAAAAAAACACTAAATACTGTAAATGCTACAGCTGTAAATTCTAAAATTATAGAAAAAATGTTCCTATTATAATAGGGGTAAAAAAGGATATCGATCCAATCATTCATTAGATTGATTCATTTATCTATAATATAAACTAGGTAATGTTCTTCTATTTTTCTATAAAAAGCAGAAAATTTCTTACTATAGGTCTTTTTTAGAATCCAGCATGATATGCAATAATCTTTTTTAAGACAAAAAGGAGAAACTTTATAATGATCTAAAAAACTATAAAAAATACCACCTTCTAGTTTATACAAACTTTCTTTAATTCCCCATATAATATGCAGATAATCTTCTTCATAATTTGGATTAATAAAAATAGATTCATCTTTTCTAAGAAATTTTTTTTTTATTTTAACTATTTTATTGTCTTTTCGTAATTTTTCTATGTCTATCCCTATCTGATAAGAACTTATAGCTATGGCAATTTTTTCAAAAGAATGACTTAAGGAAATATTTTTTCCTTCAGAAAAAAGAAAGGGTTTTCTTTTTTCATTATAAAAAATATTCATTTTCATGCCTATATATCTCAGTACATAACGGATTCCTAAAAATTCTCTTTTTCTTTTTTTTGATAAAGATAAAAAAAACATTTTTTCTTTATCGGAAAGAATTAGCTTTTCTAAAAACGTTGTTTCTAAAAAGTGTTCCCATCTAAAAACTATAATCTTTGTATGAAGATTATTAAATTTATAGGCACAAAAATTCATTTAGTATTTTTTTTTAAATCTAGCCATTTTTTTTTGTACTATTGTGAGTTAAAAAAAATATATGAAAGAAAGAATTGAAAAAGCATTAGAAAATGTTATTCTTCTTGATAAGAAAAATATTATTGAATCTGGTTTTGTAAAAAAAATAGATTTATTAAGTAATAAGATCATAATCTATTTGAGTTTATCCAATCCAGCTATGCATTTCAAAAATAAATTAATAAAAGATATAACCGATTCGATCAAAAATCAAAATATATTAGATACAATATGCATAAAAATAGAAATGAAATCAGATATCAAACCTGTAATCAAAAACATAATAGCTGTAGCTTCTGGAAAAGGAGGAGTTGGAAAATCTACAATATCAGCTAATATTGCTGTATCTTTAGTCAAAATGGGTTTTCATGTTGGATTATTAGACGCTGATATATATGGTCCTTCTATTCCATTAATGTTTAATATTGAAGAGGAAGATATTAATACAAGGATACATAAAAATGGGATGATTAATCCTATTATTAGTTATGGAGTTAAAATTCTATCTATAGGTTTTTTTTCAAAATATGGACAGGCTATTGTTTGGAGAGGTCCGATGGTCACTAAAGTTTTGAGACAATTTATTCATGAAACTGATTGGGGGGAGTTAGACTTTTTAATTGTAGATTTACCACCAGGAACAGGGGATATCCATTTATCTCTTTTGCAAGAAATTTCATTAAAAGGAATTGTTATAGTTAGTACATCTCAAAAAGTAGCATTGTCGGATGTAAATAGGTCTGTAGGAATGTTTCGTATTCAATCTATTTCTGTTCCAATTCTTGGAATTATAGAAAATATGTCTTATGTTCTTACAAAAGAAAGCAAAGAAAAATGCTATTTTTTTGGAAAAAATGGAGTTAAGAATTTTTCCAAAAAAATGAATCTTTTTTTTCTTGGAGAAATTCCTATGTTACAAGAAATACGAGAATATTCAGACTTGGGAATTCCTGGAGTTTTAGAAAACGAGAATATTAAAAATATTTTTCTAAAAATTACGAAAAATATTATCAATCAATTGAGTATGAAATGAATTATCAACAAAGTTTTATAAATTCTTTTATTATTAATATTAGAATAGATATAGATTTTTCCGTTTCTTGAAAAAATGTATTCCTATAATCTGCATTATTCTGAATTTTAGGTCCATATACCCCCATCACAATAATAGATATGGCGAATACTCGTAAATTCATACATCTAGCAGTGATCACATCTGTAACTATATTCATTCCAACACTATCTCCACCCATAGATCGTATCATAGAATGTTCTGCATAGGTTTTATAATTAGAATAGGGAAAAGCTACATACACTCCTTTCTGGATAATTATGTTATGATTCATGGCTATATTTTCTGCAATTTCTAGCATATTTTTATCATATATTTCTGTGATTTCAAAAAATCTATTTTTGATCAAATCCTTTATATTAGGATTTTCTGGAAAAAAATTTATATGATCTTTAACCAACATAACATCTCCCATTTTGTAATTTGGATTTACCCCTCCAGAAATATTAATTAATATGAATTTATCGATTCCTATATTTTTACACAAAACAATAGGAAAATAGTTTGTCCCATTTTCTTCAGAAAAAGGTTCTATTAAAAAAACTATATTCTTCCCTTCTATTTGACCAAATAGAAATTTTCCATATAATTTTTTTTTCGAAAAAATGGGTATTTCTTCATAAGAAATGCATATAGGATTTTGGATTTCCTCTATCAGTTTATCAAACTGACTTCCTAATAATAAAATTCCAAAATCAGGTTTTTCTTTGATTTTGTTTTGTATGTATTGTTTTGATTTTTCTAAAATAATTGACATAAATTCAAGTTTTTATCAAATTATATGGAACGGAAAAAACCAGCATTCCTTGAAAAGTGGAAATGAAAATAAAAAAAAGGTAAAATTGTTTCATGTATTTTTTTATCATTTGATTCATTTTTTACTTATCGTATAATATTTACTTCTCTTGATAAAGGAATACTAAATTTTTTTTTTATGTCTTTCTTTATTTTTTCTGAAAAATAATATATATCCATTCCACTAGCCTTTCCATAGTTTACCAAAATTATAGGTTGTTTCTCATATACTCCTACATTTCCAATTTTTATTTCTTTCCATCCTGTGTTTTCAATTAATGAGCTAGCAGATAGTTTGATTTTATCATTAGAAATATCATAATAACCAATAATAGCGGGATATTTATATTTTAGTTTTTTAAAATCCAAAATACTTACTATAGGATTCATAAAAAAACTACCAGCATTTCCAATTTTTTTTGGATTTGGAAGTTTACGATGTCTAATATTAAAAATTGCCTTACTTAAATCGTGAATAGTAGGTTCTTTAATATTCATATTTTCTAATTCCTTTTGAATTTCCACATAGGATGTGTTCAATTTTTTATATTTTTTTCTTAAAAGAAAAAAAACAGATAAAATTATAAACTTATTTCTGCAATGAGGATGCTTGAAAAAAGAAGAACGGTATTGTAGTTGACATTCTTCACGTGTAAATTCTCTTATTTTTTGATGATCCGTTTCATATACTTGTACTTTGAGTAAAGTATCTTTGACTTCTGCTCCATATGCTCCAATATTTTGAATAGGTGCAGCCCCAACAGTACCAGGAATAAATGATAAATTTTCTAAACCGCTAAATCCTTTTTTTATGGTCCATTTGACAAATTCATTCCAATTTTCTCCAGCAAAAGCTTGAACAATGACTTTATAATCATTTTCCTGGATCACCTTTTTTCCTTTTATTCCCATTTTCATGACTAATCCTGGATAATAATTTTTTAAAAAAAGAATATTACTTCCATTTCCCAAGAAAAGTTTTGGAATGGATGGATATATATCAAAAATTTTTTGAATTTCTTCTATACTTTTCACTTCTACAAAATAACGAGCATAAACATTTATTCCAAATGTATTAAATTTTTTGAGAGAAAAATTTTTTTTAATTAACATGTGAAAAATATTTCATAAATACACAAATACAATTTTGTGCGTAAATTGATTAAATT
Organism: Blattabacterium cuenoti; assembly: GCF_014251575.1. Taxonomy (NCBI): domain Bacteria; kingdom Pseudomonadati; phylum Bacteroidota; class Flavobacteriia; order Flavobacteriales; family Blattabacteriaceae; genus Blattabacterium; species Blattabacterium cuenoti. Next base: position 281,100 of record NZ_CP059191.1, read on the forward strand.
TATCCGTAAAAATATAAAATTGTTATTCTTTATGAAAAGAGGAGGAAGTTTTTTTTGGGGAGTTATTCTAGGAACCATGGCTGGTTTAATAATGGGAATTCTGTTAGCTCCAAGAAAAGAGGAAAAAATAAAAAATATACTAGGAAAAAAAACAGAAGAATTAAGAGATAATTTGCAGGAAATTAGCAAAAAAATTGGTCAAAAAGTACATCGGATTAAATCCGATTTTGAAGCAAGGTGGAAAAAAAATAAAATAGAGAAAGAAAAAATGGATCAAGTAGAAGATGAATTGGGAACTTAAGAAGTTTTTTATTTTTTTATGTTCATTTTTATTAGAAATTTTATCCATAAAAAATGGTGTATTTTAAAGAATGAAGTTGTTAGAATATTGATTTACATCATGACAGAAATTTTTCTGAGTTTTTTTTTGTTAATATTTTGTATTATTATTTTTTTTTTAGGAAGTCTTTCTTTATGTTTTTTTCTTTCCTTTTATTTCGAAAATTATGTAATTGGATTTGGACTTCTAACTATTTTGTATTTTTTTCTTTTCCTTTTTATCTTTTTTTTCTGTAGAAATATTCCACGATTTTTTATCAAAAATTTATTAAGAAAATCTATTTTTAGAATTTTTGATAAAAATCAAAAAAATTAGAATTCTTGTCTATGAATAAATTAGAATTAGAAATTGTTTATGGAATACATCCATTGATAGAAGCTATTCGATCTAAAAAAACTATTAGTAAGCTTTTTTTTCAAAGAGGATTGAAAAAAGGATCAAATGCTTACAAAAAATTAATAAGTCTTTCTAAAAAAGAAAATATTCCAATTCAAACTGTTCCGAAACAAAAATTTTATCAATTCAAAAGTAAAAATCATCAAGGAGTTTTCGCTATTCTTTCTCCTATAGAAACTTATCAAATAGAAGATTTGCTTCCTATATTTTATGAAAAAGGGATAAACCCACTTTTGGTCATTTTAGATCGTATTACAGATGTACGAAATTTTGGATCTATAATACGTACTGCTGCATGCGCAGGAGCAGATGCTATTATTATTCCAAAAAAATATACAGCAATGATTGGATCTGATTCTATCAAAACTTCTTCAGGTGCTTTATTTAAAGTTCCAATATGTCAAGAAAAAAATATAAAGAATACTATAGAGTTTTTAATGAACTATGGACTAAAAATTGTTTCCGCTACAGAAAAATCTAATATTTATTGGTACAATATTGATTTTTCAGGTCCAACAGCTTTAATACTAGGAAACGAAGAAAAAGGAATTTCTCCTAAATATTTAGAAATATCCTGCGAAAAAGCAAAAATTCCAACAATGAAAGGAATTTCTTCTTTAAATGTATCTGTGGCTTGTGGAGTTATTTTATATGAAGTTTTCCGACAAAGAAAATTTCAGTCTAAAACTCACTTTTAAATTGTCTTAAAAAACGGATATCATTATCAAAATAAATTCTAATATCTTTCATATGATAAATCATTAAAGCTAAACGTTCTATACCTACTCCAAAAGCAAATCCGGAATAAATTTCTGGATCAATATCTACATTTTTCAAAACTTTGGGGTCTATCATTCCACAACCCATAATTTCTAACCATTCACTATTACAATATATATCTACTTCAGCACTAGGTTCTGTAAATGGAAAATAAGAAGGACGAAACCGGATTTTTTCTTTTCCAAAAAGAGAAGTTATTAAATAATGAATCGTTTGTTTTAAATCGGAAAAGGAAACTTTTTTATCTATATAAAATCCTTCTGCTTGATGAAACATGAAATTTGAACGTGATGAAATGGTTTCATTTCTATATACTTTTCCTACAGATAAAACACGAAAAGGCGGATGATGTTTTTTCATATATCGTATTTGTACAGATGAAGTATGTGTACGTAACAAAATATCTGGATTTTTGCACAAAAAAAATGTATCTTGCATATCTCTAGATGGATGATCTATCGGAATATTTAAAGCAGTAAAGTTATGCCAATCATCCTCTATTTCAGGTCCATCTACATAAATGAATCCAATTTTTAGAAAAATATCTATCATTCTATTTTTTATCATAGATAGGGGATGTATAGATCCTATTTCTATAGACTTTCCAGGTATAGTAGGATCGTACTTGAGTATTTTTTCATTTTGAATGTTATTTTTGGATTGGTAGCGAAAAATTTTTTCTTGAACTTCTTTTTTTAATTCATTAATAATTTTTCCATAAATTTTTCTTTTATGGATGGATATTTTTTTTAATTCTTTGAATAAGATTGTTATGATACCTCTTTTTTTTCCTAAAAATTGGATTCTAAATGTTTCTAAATCATCATATGTTTTAATATGAAAACATTTTATTTTTTCTTTGATTTGATCTATTTTTTGATCCATATTTATTCAATAATATTTTCTTCACTCATATAACGAATGATAGCTTTTTGAATTAAAAACAATTGTTCTTCCTGATTAAAAGGAATTTTTGTTTTTAACACATAATGAGGCCATCCTTCCTTATCTCTTCCAAGAAACGAATAATACCCAAAAGGTTCTAGTATTCTACATATTGCGATATGTAAAATATTGATTTTATCTTCCCTATTTAAAAATCTATTTTTACCTTTGCCCAGCTCTTGAATTCCTATTAAGTAAATAATTCCAATGATATCAATTTTTCCTTCTATAGAAAAATGATTTCGTATGTATAACATTACTTTATTCCAATTTATATGAAATTTTTGCATAAATTTTTTTTTCATTTTACTTGTTATGTTAGCATCAGATATAATTATTATAATTTTAGTTTTATATGGAGGATATCAAGGTTATCAAAAAGGTTTAATCTCTCAATTTTTTGTATTCATGATATTTATCATTTTTATTTATAAAGGGGCCTATGTATTTGATTTAGTCAAAAAAGTCAATTTAGTAAGTAAAAAATCCTATTTTTTTGGAATTTCTTCTATAATTTTTTCTTTTCTTTCTATAATTTTTTTAGCTTTTCTAGCTAAAAAAATTATAGAATTTATTATGATGATCACATGGATGAAACCTGTGGATAGATTGTGTGGTGGAATATTAGGCATGATTAAATATTTTTTTTATATTTCAATATGTCTTTTTTTTCTAAAAGAAGCAAATCAAAAAGTAGATATAATTCCTTATAGTTTTTTTCAAAATTCTTTTGAAAAAGAATTTCAATTTTTTTTCTCGAGAAAAGGATATTTGTTTAATAAATTGAAAGAATTATATTTTTATTTACAAATTTTATTTTCTAAATGAACTTTAAAAAGAAGATTTTTTCGGTATCATCTCAAAATGAATTTGAAAATTTAACGTTGGATATATTTCATTATCAAATTGATAATAATAAAATTTATAAAAACTATCTTCAATCATTAAAAATAGATCCATTGAAAATAAAAAATATTTCTGAAATTCCTTTTCTACCTATTTCTTTTTTTAAAACACATTTTATTTGGAGCAGTAAAAGGAGCATTCCAGATGTTCTTTTCACTAGTAGCGGAACGACAGGAATAAAAAGTAAACATTATGTAGCAGATTTAAGTGTTTACATTAACAGTATTAGAAAAGGATTTGAATTTTTTTATGGTCCAATAGAAAAATTTAAATTTTTAGGATTTTTTCCTACTGATAGAAAGGATTCTTCTTTAATTTATATGATAAAATATTTGATCCAAGAAACCATTCAAAATGGAAGTGATATTGTTTTTTCCTATTCCAATTACAAGGATAAAAATTGGATTATACCTGATCAAAAAAATGTTTTAATTTTTGGACTTAGTTTCTCTTTATTAGATTTTATAGAAAATATGGAAAAAAATGGATATAAAAAAAACGTGATCATTATGGAAACAGGAGGAATGAAAGGAAAAAGAAAAGAAATCATTAGAGAAGAATTACACAATATTTTAAAAAAATTTTTTTGTGTAAAGGAAATTCACTCTGAATATGGAATGACAGAATTGCTTTCTCAAGCATATGCAGAAAAAAACGGTGTATTTCGATGTCCTCCTTGGATGAAAATATATATCAGAGATCCTGAAGATCCTTTTATTCATATAGATAATAATAAAATAGGAGGTATTGATATTATAGATTTATCGAATTACTTATCTTGTCCTTTTATTTCTACCGAAGATTTAGGAAAAAAAATAAATGACTATGAATTTGAAGTCTTAGGAAGAATGGATTTTTCAGACATACGAGGATGCAACATAATGACCATTTGACCCTTAGAAAGCTAGAAAAGAGGCGTCTTTTTTTGATGATATATGAGATAAAGCATTGTGATACAATAGTATGATATTTTCTATATTTTCTGTTATTTTTTTTGATTGCAAAAGAATATCCAGCATCAAAAAAGTGTTTTTTGTTCCATATTTTTTATAAATAATTCCCATAACCTGTTGATTCATTTGTTCTTCTATTTTTTTTAGAATTTTATTTTGGATCGGACAAGGAAATTGTATTTTTTTACAATTTTTATCTATTGTTATTTTTTTTATGATGTTAAAATGTTCAATCATAAGATCTTCAAGTATTAACAAATTTTTCTTTTGTTGATATTTTAAAGGTTTATGGCTATTTATCACATGAAATAATGTATGATTAGTAATCATATCTGAGGATTCAATAATTTCTTTAGTTTTATTATATATATGTAGATAAAGAATTCCAGCAATAGGTTCACTTTTTTTCGTTTTTTGAATCACTTGAGTTAAAGAATTCTGTATTTTTGTAAAATTTTCTTTTACTTTTAAAAAAGAATTTCTACTAGATTGAAGAGTTTTTAAATTTTCTTGAGTAATTCCTTCTATACTATTTTTATAAATTACTTCTATATATTCAAGTATAGGTTTAAGAATATCAAAGGTTTTGTTTAAGGTGGTTTCTAAAGTAAGATTTACTATAATATCAAAAAACGGTTTTTCTTCTTTTATTTTTTTATGATATTTTTTATAACTTTTGTAAAAAACAAATATAATTAAAAAAATAAGAGAGGATAAAGCCCATGCTTTAAAAAAGTATAAAAAAGCAGCCGTTACTCCTGCCATTGTGAAAGCGATTAATCCTGTTAAAAACCATCCTCTTATAACTTTTAACACTCCTGAAACTCTATAAACAGCACTTTCTCGATCCCAAGCTCTATCTGAAAGAGAAGTCCCCATAGAGACCATAAAAGTAACGAAAGTAGTAGATAGTGGTAATTTTTGAACCGTAGCTATAGATATCAATATGCTAGATATAGTTAAATTAGCAGAAGCTCTAACTAGGTCAAAAGCTACGCTTTCTTCTTTTTGTGTTTTTTTTTGTTTAAAATTTTTTTCTATTTTCACCAAAAGTCTTTTCGGAAAGAATTTAAAAAAATAATTTCCGAAACATAAAAAAAATCTAACAATTCCTCGAGAAAAAGAATTGGATAAAAATTTCTCTGGACCTTCATTTTGTCTACTTAAATTAATCTCTGTGCTAGTGATGTTTTTTGTTTTTTTGGAAAACCAAAGAGTTAATATCATAATCATTCCTGCAAAAATCAAAACCAAAGATGGGACCTGTACATTTCCAGATAAACTTTTCATATTGAATTTTTCAGCAGGAGGACTTCCCGCTTCTTTCCATATATTATAAGACTGTATTCCAGCTATAGGGATTCCGATAAAATTGACTAAATCATTTCCTGCAAAAGCCATAGCCAAAGAAAAAGTTCCATATAATACGACAAATTTTAATATGTTGTATCCTAAAGAAACAAATATTTTTGCTACGATTGTCCATGTTGAAAATAATATAAGCAAAAAAACAAAAAAATTATGGTGAATCCATTTTATAAAATGTTGAATGAATAAGGAAAATCCTGTTAAATAATTATCATTAAGAAATCCTTGTAATGTACTATGCAATCCTTTAACAATAAGAAAATAAGTCATACTGCTCAATGAAACAGCTGTCCATATTACTCCTGCATATTTTAATTTGCTCTCATATTCAAAACTAAATAAAGAACGAATGAAATAGTGAATGAAAGCACCAGAAGTAAAAGAAATTATAATAGATAAAAAAATACCTATACTAATAGTTAATGTTTTTTCTGCTTTAATGTATAGAGTTAAATGATGAAAGGGCTCATTATTTAATGGAGAACTCATTTTAACCATTGCTATACTGAAAGCTCCACCTAATAAACAAAAAACCATAGATACTGTAGTAGAAGTGGGTAATCCTAAAGTGTTAAAAATATCCAGTAAAATAATATCGGATATCATAACCGCTAAAAAAATAAAAATAATATCTGAAAAATAAAAATAGGAAGGATCAAAAACTCCTTTTCTTGCTACTTCCATCATTCCGCTAGATAAAAAGGCTCCTAATAAAATACCTAAGCTAGCAAAAATCATGATAGTTCTACGAGAAGATACTTGAGATCCAATAGCGGAATTGAGAAAATTAACGGCATCATTAATTAAACCAACAATCAGATCAAATATGGATAATAAAAAAAGAACCACTATAATTGATGGATAAAAAAATTTCATATAGGTATTATTGAATTGAATTCACAAAAAAAGCAAAAGTATATTATTTTTAAGGTTTGTTTTTTTATAAATCGGAAATCATTTTTATAATTTTTTCAAAGATTCTTTAATGAGATTTTCTACAGAAAATTCTGGATGTTCATTCAAAATATTATCCAAAACCTTTTTAGATTTTTGAGGAGAAAATCCAAGTACACTCAAAGCGCTTAAAGCTTCTTTTTTGATTAAATAAGGTGTATTTTCCAAAAATTTTACGTTTTTTCCTTTTTTAGGAATAATTTCTTTAGTTAATTTATCTTTTAGTTCAATAATAATTCTTTGAGCTGTTTTTGTACCAATTCCTTTTACTTTTTCAAATACTTTTATATCTTCTTTATATATAGATTCTTTGATTTCATATGGAGTAAGAGAAGATAATAACATGATAGCAGAACTTGGACCTATTCCATTCACGGATATCAAATAAGAAAATATTTTTCTTTCTATTTTGTCAAAAAAACCATACAAAATATGTTTATTTTCTTTGATAAAAAGATAAGTATGTATACATATATCTTTTCCTTCTTCTTCTAACAAAGAAGAATAGGTATATGACGAGATATGAATATGATATCCTACTCCATGACAATCTATTATTAAATAAGATTGATTTTTTTCTATTAACTTTCCTCTTAAACGTGTTATCACAGTATTCTAAAAAAGTAGATAATAAATCCTAAAAAATTATTTTTTTCTAAAGAAAATTTGTATGGGGACTCCTCTAAAATCAAAGTGATAACGAATTTGATTTTCAACAAATCTTTTATAAGATTCTTTTATATATTGAGGAAAATTAGAAAAAAAAATAAATATTGGCGTGCATGAGGGCAGCTGAGTACAATATTTTATAGTTATTAATTTCTTTTTTTTCTTAGAAGGAGGAGGATTTTTTTTCAAAATTGGTAACATAATTTTATTTAAAATATTCGTTTTTAATCTGTTTTTACGGGATTTTAAAATCTGATCAGCTGTGGGAATAATATGAAAGATTCCATCTTTATTTTTAGCAGATATAAATAAAATGGGAACATTATCAAATGGAGATATTTTTTTTCGAATCAATAATTCGTAATTTTTTTGCATAGAATAATTTTTATTATGAAATAAATCCCATTTGTTAATAAGAATTATAATACCTTTATGATACTTTTTCACTAATCTAAAAATATTCATATCCTGTTTTTCCCATCCACGAGACGCGTCTACCATTAAAAGACAAACATCAGTGTATTCTATCGTTTTTACCGTTCTCATAGAAGAATAAAATTCAATGTTTTCTCTTATTTTTGATTTTTTTCTTACTCCAGGAGTATCAACTAAAATACATTCATATCCCCATTTTTTGTAGAAAACATCTAGACTATCTCTAGTCGTACCAGAAATGTTAGTTACAATATGATGATTTTTATCTAGAAAAGAGTTAATCAAAGTAGATTTTCCGACATTTGGACGTCCTACCACAGAGAAACGAGGAAGAAATTCTTTTTCTGCGATTTTTTCTTTTCTTTCAACGAATTTTTCTTTGAAGATTTCTACTAATTTATCTAGTAATTCTCCCGTTCCACTTCCATTTATAGCTGATATATAGTAATAGTTTACAAATCCTAAACGAAAAAAATCTGTATCAGAATATATGAATTTTCCGTTATCTACTTTATTCACTACTAATAAAGTGATTTTATGACATTTTCTGAGTATTTTAGCTATTTCTCTATCCGTGTCGAATATACCCATTATATCTACCAAAAATAAAATCACATCAGCTTCTTTGATGGCCATGAAAATTTGATTTTTTATTTCTTTTTCAAGTACATCATTTTTTGAAATCGTAAAACTAAACCCACCTGTATCCACCACAGAAAATTTTATTCCATTCCATTCTGAATCCCCAAAAATTCGATCTCTTGTGACTCCACTTGTCATATGAACAATAGCTTGTTTTCTTCCTACAAGACGATTAAAAAAAGTAGATTTTCCGACATTTGGACGTCCTACTATAGATACGATATAATTCATTTTGATAAATTATTCACAAAGGTAGAATTTTTTCATTAGTTTCATTCCTAGATTCTTAGTCAAAGTGTATATTACTAAAAAAAATAATGCGTATAGATATTGTTAGCTTAGTTCCTGAAATTCTTCATAGCCCTTTTTCCAATTCTATTATTAAAAGAGCAATCAATAAAGGATTGATTGATATTTATGTTCATGATTTACGTAAATATGGTTTAGGTAAGCGGAAAAAAGTAGACGATTATCCTTATGGAGGTGGATCCGGAATGGTTATTCGAATAGAACCTGTATATCAATGTTTTTCAAAATTGTTATCAGAACGAAATTATGATGAAAAAATTTTTATGACTCCTGATGGAAAGTTATTTTCACAAAAATATGCGAGAACTTTAACTGGTAAAAAAAATATTATCATTCTTTGTGGACGTTATAAAGGAATTGATCAGAGAATTCGCGATTATTTGATTTCCAGAGAGATATCTATTGGAAACTACATCTTATCTGGAGGAGAACTAGCAGCGGCTGTTGTAATAGAATCTGTAGTTAGATTATTACCTGGTGTTATACAAAATAAAGATTCCATTCTTACGGATTCTTTTCAAAAAGAATCCTTAATAGCTCCTCCCATTTATACTCGTCCAGTCGTTTATAAAGGATGGTCTGTTCCAGAAATTCTTTTATCTGGACATCATAAAAAAATAAAAGATTGGTTTTATCAAAAATCCATGCAAATTAAACGAAAATTGGATTCTTAGAAGATCCATCAAAATGAATTTTGCTATAAATCAAACGTTTTATAACTTTGTCAAGTTGATCAAAATCAAATTCTTTGATCACATTTTGCATCAAATTTCTAATTCTCGTGTTACATAAATTTCCTATGCTTCCTTCATGAGAATAAAAACCCTTTGTTAAGGGTTTAAAACATCCATTTTGGATATCTAAACCGATTTTTTGATAAGCTTCTCTAAAAGAATATCCTTCTTCAACAACAAGTTTGTTAACTACTTCTACACTGAACAAGTATTTATACTTCTCTTCCTTAAGAATGTCCTTTCTCACTATGATATGATTCAACATATACTTAAACATAGAAAAACATTTTTTTATTTCTTCAAAAATAGGAATAAATCTTTCTTTAATGATTTGAAAATCTCTATGATATCCAGAGCAAAAATTAGAAGTAATCAAAGAAATTTCATTAGGCAATGAAGTCATTCTATTACATTTAGCTCGTATCATCTCAAAAACATCTGGGTTTTTTTTATGAGGCATGATGCTAGATCCGGTAGTCAGATGATCAGGAAAACTAATGAAATTGAAATTTTGACTTAAATATAAGCAAATATCTTGTGCCATTTTACTTAAAGTTCTTGCTAAAGAAGCAATAGATTCTGAAACTATTCTTTCCATTTTACCACGTCCCATTTGAGCATATATTACATTGTAATTTAAACTTTCAAATCCCAATAAGTCCGTTGTCATTTTTCTATTTAAAGGTAAAGAAGATCCATAACCAGCAGCGGATCCTAAAGGGTTTTTGTTGACAATACGATATGCTGTGCGAATTAATAGCAAATCATCTATTAAACTTTCTGCATATGCAGCGAACCAAAGTCCAAAAGAAGAAGGCATAGCTATTTGATAATGAGTATAACCAGGCATTAATGTATTTTTATGTTTTTCACTTAATTTTAATAACAAATCAAAAAAAGAATAAGTGATCAAAACTATTTCTTTGATTTCTGTGCGAACAAAAAGTTTCAAATCTACCAATATTTGATCATTTCTGGATCGCCCACTATGTATTTTTTTCCCTACGTTTCCTAAACGATTTGTTAATAAAAACTCTATTTGAGAATGAATATCTTCTATTCCTTCATCTATTCTAAAATTATTTTTTAATATTTCGTGAACATAAATGTGACGTAACTCCTTAATCAAAATTTTTAAATCTTTTTGATTTAATAATCCAATACTTTTCAACATAATGATATGAGCTATAGTTCCTATAACATCATGCGGAGCTAAAAGTAAATCTATTTTAGAATCCTTCCCTGAAGTAAAATTTTCTATTTTTTTATCAAAACTAAAATTAGTCTTTTTCTCCCAAATTTTCACGCAAAAACATTTTTATTCTATCTTTGATCGAAGATAAAACTATAAATTTTTATGGAAATAAGGAAAATTTCTAATAAAATTCATGGATTATGAGTAAACATAATACTATAAAAAATTATACAGCAGATAGTATTCAATCTCTTGAAGGAATAGAACATATCAGACTAAGACCTTCTATGTATATTGGAGACATAGGAACTAGAGGGCTTCATCATTTAGTCTACGAAGTGATAGATAATTCAGTCGATGAAGCTTTAGCAGGTTTTTGCAATAAAATATGGGTGACAATTCACAAAAATGGATTTATTACCGTACTTGACAATGGTCGTGGAATTCCAATAGACATTCATAAAAAAGAAGGAAAATCTGCTCTTGAAGTAGTTATGACTAAAATTGGTGCAGGTGGTAAATTTGATAAAAATTCTTATAAAGTTTCTGGAGGATTACACGGGGTAGGAATTTCCTGTGTCAATGCTCTATCTAAAAAACTTATAGTCACAATTTATCGGAACGGAAAAATTTATCAACAAGAGTATTTAAAAGGAAAAGCCCTTTATCCTGTAAAATGTTTAGGAAAAGCCAATATGCAAGGAACAAAAATTCATTATCTTGCTGATCATTCTATTTTTAATTCCATTACATATAATTATGAAATTTTAGCCAATCGATTGAAAGAATTATCTTTTTTAAATAAAGGACTGTCCTTATTTTTAAAAGATGAAAGAGAGAACATCAAAGAATATTTTTTTTCTAAAAATGGATTAAAAGAATATCTTCCTATTTTAGATAAAAATCAAGAATCTTTAACAAAAAATGTCATTTTTATTGAAGGAGAAAAAGATAATACAATTGTAGAAGTTGCAATGCAGTACAATACTTCTTTTAAAGAAAAAATTTATTCTTATGTTAACAATATCAATACTTATGAAGGAGGAACTCATCTTTCTGGATTTCGAAGAGCACTAACAAGAACGTTAAAAAAATATTCTGATGGATATGGAATTTTATCCAATAAAGATAAAGTCGAGTTAACTGGAGATGATTTTAGGGAAGGAATTACAGCTATTATATCTGTTAGGGTAATGGAACCTCAGTTTGAAGGACAAACTAAGACCAAATTAAGTAATCACGAAGTGGGAGGAATTGTAGATAAAATTGTAGGGGAAATGTTGAACAGTTATTTAGAAGAACATCCTAGTGATAGAAAAAAGATTATTGATAAAGTCATTCTAGCAGCTAAAGCACGTCAAGCCGCTAAAAAAGCTCGTGAATTAATACAAAAAAAGAATCCCATCAATAATAGTATTTTACCTGGAAAATTAGCAGATTGTTCTTTCAATAATCCAGAAAGCTGTGAAATCTATTTGGTTGAAGGAGATTCTGCTGGAGGAACAGCTAAACAAGGTAGAGACAGAAATTTTCAAGCTATTTTACCTTTGCGAGGTAAAATCTTAAATGTTGAAAAAGCTATGCAGTATAAAATATTTGAAAATGAGGAAATAAAAAATATATTTACTTCTTTAGGAGTCTCTATTGGAACAGAAGAAGATCAAGAAATTTTAAATGTAAAAAAACTGAGATACAATAAAATTATTATTATGACAGATGCGGATATAGATGGAAGTCATATTTCTACTTTGATTTTAACATTGTTCTTTCGTTATATGAAACCATTAATAGAAAAAGGACATATTTATATTGCAACACCTCCACTTTATTTAATCAGAAAAGGAAATCATCATCAATATGCTTGGAGTGATCAAGAAAGAGAAAATATACTCAATCAATTAGGAGGAAGAAAAACTGTTAATATACAACGTTACAAAGGATTAGGAGAGATGAATGCGGAACAGCTTTGGGAAACGACTATGAACCCCAAAAAGAGAACTCTACGCAAAGTAAATATAGAAAATCATTCGGAAGCAGACAAAATATTTTCCATTCTTATGGGAGATGAAGTTCCGCCACGTAGAAATTTCATAGAAAAAAATGCAATACATGCAAAAATTGATGTATAGTATTCTAGTTTTATTCAATTCAATACATCACATTCCATCATGAATTATATTCAATCAATCCTGTTAGGGATTATTGAAGGAATTACAGAGTTTTTACCTATTTCTTCTACAGGACATATGATCCTTGCAGCTTCTATTATGGGAATACTAGAATATAAAATAACAAATTTATTTCTTGTATCTGTTCAGATTGGAGCAATTTTATCAGTAGTTTTTTTGTATAGAAAAAAATTTTTTTTTCAAAAATGGGATTTTTATCTAAAAATTTTTTTAGCTAGTTTTCCTGTAGGGATTTTTGGTTTTTTTTATTCCAAAAAAACAAATTTTTTATTAGGGGATCCACTGATCGTTGCTCTATCTCTTTTTATAGGAGGATTAGTCATTTTGAAATCAGAAAATTTTTATGAAAAAAATTACCCTAATAAAAAGAACAGAATTACTTATTTCAAAGCTTTAACTATTGGATTATTTCAATGTATAGCTTTGATTCCAGGAGTATCTAGAAGTGCAACAACCATTGTTGCTTGTATGCTACAAAATGTTAATAGAAAAAAAGCTATTGAATTCTCTTTCTTTTTATCTGTTCCTGTTATTGGAATTGCTACATGTAAAAAATTATTCGACTATTATTTTCAATTAAATTCTTTTACATTTAAAGAGATAGAATTATTATTTTTAGGAAACATAGTAGCTTTCATAACTGGAATGATAGTTATCAAATGTTTTATGAAATATTTGAAAAAAAATAATTTCAGATTATTCGGATACTATAGAATCATTTTAGGGATTTTTTTTCTTGTTATACATTATTTGATTAAACCTATTGGAAAATTTTGATCAAAAATTTATTAGAATTTCAAAATGGAAAAATGTTGTTAATAGATAAACCGTGGGGATGGACTTCTTTTGAAATTGTGAAAAAAATTAAAAGTTATATTCTCACGAATACTCCTACAAAAAAAGCAAATTTAAAAATAGGACACGCAGGAACTTTAGATCCTCTTGCTACAGGTTTATTAATTGTTCTAACAGGAAAATATACTAAAAAAGTAGATGATATTCAAAATTATAAAAAAACTTATACAGGGATTATCAAATTAGGCTGTGAAACTTTATCTTTTGATTCAGAAACAGAGGAATATAATTTTTCTTCCACTTCGCACATCACTACTCAACTTATTAGAAAAACATCAAAAAAATTTATAGGAGAAATGGATCAATTTCCTCCCTATTTTTCTGCCTTAAAAAGAAAAGGAAAAAGATTCTATGAATATGCTAGAAAAGGAGAAAAAATAAATTTGATGAAATCGAGACGTGTCAAAATTTATCAATTTCATATCCTAAAAATAGGAATTCCCTACATAAAATTTTTTATAGAATGTGGAAAAGGAACTTACATTAGATCTATTGCTCAAGATTTTGGAAAAGCACTCAGAAGCGGATCTTATCTACTTTCTTTAAGAAGAGAACGTATAGGAAATTTTTCTATAAATAGTTGTTATGGTTTAGATCTTTCAGAAAAATTAAAATTTCCATGTTACTTATTAAATTTTATATTTTTTGTACCATCCATGAAATCTTTTGTGGCATTCTTCATCAGTTAAAACTCCTTTTCTAACTCCTTCTAATAAATGTTTTTTAAGTAATACACCGTTTTTAGAAAAAATGGATCTTACCGTGTTGGTAGGTTGGGCCCCTTTCATTAACCAGGATACAGCGTTTTCCATTTTTAATACAGTTGAAGGAGGATCCGTATGAGGATTATAAGTTCCTAGTTTTTCAATAAATTTACCATCTCGTGGAGAACGAGAATCAGCTACAACTATATGATAAATAGGTTTATGTTTTTTTCCTATTCTTTTTAAACGTATTTTCACAGACATAATTTTATGGATTTAAATAATAACCAAAAAACCTTAATTTAGGCATAATTATAATGTTTTTGAAAAAAAAATGGTATATATTTACACGTAGACCCGTTGTGTAACGGTAGCACAGCAGATTTTGGTTCTGTAAGTTGGGGTTCGAGTCCCTACGGGTCTGTTCCCGACCGTATAGTTTTTAATTTTATTTTTGAGATATGTTGAATTTTACAAAATGAGTATTGGAATGAAAGTAAAAAAGGAAAAAATTTTATTAATAGCTTTTTTTAATGTTTTAGCATATGTATTGATTCATTTGTTCAAATCTTTTTTAGGATTGGATAAATTGACTCTTTGCATATTAAGATGCTTCGTCATATCTATTTTCATATTGTATGCCTTTCTGAAAAAAGATTTAACTACTTGGATCTTATTATCCATTATCATAGGAATAGAAATGGGATTAGATCTACCAAAAATTGCTGTAGAACTAAGATTTTTATCTCAAATATTTTTGAGATTGATAAAAACTATTATTGCTCCAATATTATTTTCAACTTTAGTAGTTGGGATAGCAAGTCATTCTAATATTAAACAATTAGGCAGCATGGGATGGAAGTCCCTATTATATTTTGAAGTCGTCACAACTTTAGCTTTATTCATTGGTCTTATTGCTATTAATGTCTCTCAAGCTGGAGTAGGCATTGTGATTCCCGAAGGAATCACAGAACAACAATTGCCAAAAGTAGAAAGTAGAACTTGGCAAAACACTATTATTCATGTATTTCCAGAAAATTTTATCAAATCTATATATCATGGAGATGTATTACCTATAGTGGTATTTTCTGTTATTTTCGGAATTTCCATGGTTTTTTTGGAAGAAAAAAAACGAACTCCTATATTACTATTTGCAGAAAGTCTTTCAGAAATCATGTTTAAATTTACTAAAATTATCATGTATTTTGCTCCTATAGGAGTAGGATCCGCTATAGCTTATACAGTAGGACATATGGGGTTGGATATTTTATATAATTTATTTCAGTTATTGTTGACTCTTTATATTGCTTTACTTATCTTTTTGATAGTTGTTTTACTTCCTATTCTTTTATGGATTAAAGTTCCTTTAAAAGGTTTTATTAAAGCATTAACTGAACCTGTATCACTTGCGTTTGCTACTACGAGTTCAGAGTCGGCCTTACCTCTACTTATGGAAAATTTAGAGAAATTAGGCGTTCCCAGAAAAATTATTGCTTTTGTGATTCCTACAGGTTATAGCTTCAATTTGGATGGGACTACTTTATATTTATCTTTAGCTACTGTTTTTGTAGCACAAGCATCTGGTATTCCTTTGAGTTTTAGTCAACAAATATTCATAGGTTTGACTTTGATTTTAACTAGCAAAGGAGTAGCAGGAGTTCCTAGAGCTTCTTTAGTTATTCTTTTAGCGACTGTTGCTTCTTTTGGATTACCCACTTGGCCTATATTAGCTATTATAGGCATAGATGAATTAATGGACATGGCTCGCACGACAGTCAATGTGATAGGAAATGGATTAGCTAGTTGTGTGATAGCTCGTTCTGAGGGAGAATTGGACGATAAAAAAATGTTAGATTATGTCAATCAAAGTGATTTGTAATTAAATTTTGAAAAAAAACAGTTTTTTTTATAGAAAAAAAAAATATTCTATAGACCCAAATGGAGTAGTCACAAGAAAAAGTCATTCTAATATTGCTTTAATTAAATATTGGGGAAAGCATAAGAATAAAATTCAAATTCCGTTGAATTCGTCTATTAGTTATTCACTGGGAGGAGTATACACGGTAACACGATTAATTTATCATCTGAAAGAAAAAAAAAAAAAGAAATTTCTCCATAAGAGTTTTTCTGTCTGGAAAAGAAAAAACTAGTTTTCTTCCAAAGATTTTGGAGTTTTTTCATAGAATTTCATTTTATTGTTCTTATTTACGAGATTTTAATTTTATTATCAAAACCTATAATACTTTTCCACATAGTAGTGGAATAGCTTCTTCTGCTTCTTCTATGAGTGCTTTAGCATTATGCATTATGGAAATAGAAAAAAAATTAGTTTCTTCTTTAAAAGAAGATTTTTTTTTAAAAAAAGCTTCTTTTTTAGCCAGATTAGGTTCCGGAAGTGCTTGTAGATCTATTTATCCTGGACTTGTTGTCTGGGGATATCATCAATCCATAAAAGGAAGTAATGATCTTTATGCTATTCCATATCCATATAAAGTCCACCCCATTTTTACAAAAATGGTAAATACTATTTTAATAATAGATGAAGAACCTAAAAATATTTTGAGTTCAAAAGGGCATCAGTTAATGAATAACCATCCTTATGCTAGAGAAAAACTTAAATGTGCTAATCAAAATATGGATAGGCTTATATCCATATTAAAAATAGGAGACTTTCAAGAATTTGGAGAATTGATAGAACATGAAGCTTTGACTCTTCATGCCATGATCATGACATCTCGTCCCTATTTTTTATGGATGAAACCAAATACTCTGAACGTTCTTTATACTGTATGGGATTTTAGAATACAAAGCAAGAAAAATATCTATTTTACATTAGATGCAGGTGCAAATGTTCATCTTTTATACCCTATTCAAGAAAAAAAATTAATCCTAAAATGGATATATAGCGATCTTTTTTCTTATTGTAAAAAAATTATAGAAAGTTTTTGTTATTAATTATATTTGTTATTATATATGGTGGACGTAGCTCAGTTGGTTTAGAGCATCAGATTGTGGTTCTGAGGGTCGCCGGTTCGAATCCGGTCGTCCACCCAATTTTTTAATTTAATGCCTTTTTTATTCTTGTGAAGGCTTCTATAATTTTTTCTTCTGAGGAAGCGTAAGAAATACGCAAACATTCATGATTCCCAAAAGCACTACCACTAACGGTAGCTACTTGAGCTTTTTCAAGTAAAAATTCAGAAAAATCATCTGCATTTTGAATCATTTTACCATATAATTTTTTTCCAAAAAAATCTGAAACTTTTGGAAAAATATAAAAAGCTCCATTTGGTTTATTAAATTGAAAACCATCAATTTCTTTGATCAGATCCAAAACTAAGTTTCTTCTTTTTTGAAACTCTTTGATCATATATCCTATTTTACTAGGATCGTTTTTTAATGCAGCAATAGCTGCTCTCTGTGCAATAGAATTAGCACAAGAAGTCATTTGTCCCTGTATTTTATCACAAGATTGAGCAATCCATTCTGGAGCTCCGATATATCCAATTCTCCAACCAGTCATTGAAAAAGCCTTAGAGAGTCCATTTAGTGTGATAACTTGATTATAAATATCAGGAAATATAGCAATACTAGTAGCATGTTCGTCAGAGTAACAAATATGTTCATAAATCTCATCAGAAAGAATCATGATTTTTGGATGTTTTTTAAAAATTTCTGCTAAATCTCTTAATTCTTGATAAGAATAAACACTTCCTGTAGGATTACAAGGAGTACTGAAAATAAATAATTTAGTTTTAGACGTTATTGCTTTTTCTAACTGTTTTGGATGAATCTTAAAATTGTTTTTCATGGTTGTTTGGATTACAACAGGATAAGATTCACATAATTTTACCATTTGTAAATAACTAACCCAATAAGGAGCGGGAATAATGACTTCATCATTTTGATTCAGCAAAGATAAAAGAACATTCATTATAGCTTGTTTTGCTCCAGTAGAAACTACAATTTGATAAGGTGTATATTTTAAATGATTATCACGGTATAATTTTTCGCATATTACTTTTCTAAGTTCTAAATATCCGGATACAGGAGTATAATAATGATAACCTTCATCGATCGCTTGTTTAGCAGCATCTAAAACAAAATTAGGAGGCAAAAAATCTGGTTCTCCCAAACTTAAGTTAATAATGTCATAGCCTTTGTTTTTTAATTCTCTGGCTTTAGCTGACATAGCTATGGTTTGCGAATAAGATATATTCTGCAAACGATGAGACAATCTATTTTTCATAGATATTAGAATTTGAAATGATTACAAATCTAAATAAATTTGGTTATAAATTTATTGATCCATTAATATGGAATTAATTAAAAAATATTTTCCAGATCTATTGAATCAGCAAATCTATAAGTTGTCTTCTTTGAAAAATTTATACGCATATTGGAATTCACATGTGAATTTAATTTCTAGAAAGACATTCTACGATTTTTATCAACAACATGTCCTTTTTTGTTTAGGAATAGCTAAAGTATTTTCTTTTTTTCCTGGATCATGTGTTATGGATTTAGGCACAGGAGGAGGATTTCCTGGAATTCCTTTATCCATAATTTTTCCTCATACAGAATTTATATTAGTCGATTCTATTCGAAAAAAAATTAAAATTATAGAAAAAATCATATATGATCTTCATTTAAAAAATGCACATCCTATTTGTATTCGTGCAGAAAAATTAGAAAATAAGTTTGATTTTGTGGTTACTCGAGCAGTCACAAAAATAGATATCATCCATAATTGGATAAAAAATAAATTTAAATGCAAATCTAATTCTAAAATCAAAAATGGAGCTTTATATCTAAAAGGAGGAAATCTTTATGAGGAATTAAAAAAATTTCCTCATGCAATAGAATATCCTTTAAATCATTATTTTCAAGAACCATTTTTTATAACTAAAAAAGTAATTTGGATTTCCAATATTTAAGAAACCGATTAAAAATGAATCCTAAGAAAATTTTTATAGAAAAAGTAAAAGAAAAAGGAGGATGGGTTAATGCTCATGCTCACTTAGATAGAGCTTATACTCTAACAAAAAAAAATTTCAAATATTCTTATTTTTCCCTAAAAAAAAAATGGTATCTGGTTGATGAAATGAAACGTTTAGCTACAGAAGAGGATATTTATATCCGTATGGAAAAAGCTTTGGAATATTTTTTAATGCAAGGAACACAAGCTTTGTGCACCTTTATTGATGTAGATGAAATTATTGAAGATCGAGCCTTGAATGCAGCTCAAAAATTGAAAAATAATTATGAAAATTCCATCCATATTTGTTTCGCTAATCAAGTTCTGAAAGGTGTATTGGACAAAAAGTCAAAATATTGGTTCGATAAATCAGTAGAATTTGTGGATATTATTGGTGGGTTACCCGCCAAAGATTATGGAAAAGAAGATGAACATCTAGATATTTTATTAAAAACAGCTAAAAAAAAGGGTAAAATAGTCCATGTACATGTTGATCAATTTAATACTAGCAAAGAAAAAGAAACCGAAAAATTAGCCAAAAAAACGATTGAACATGGAATGCAAGGAAAAGTAGTAGCTATACATAGTATTTCTTTAGCAGCACATACCAGAGCTTATCGTTATGAAACATATCAATTAATGAAAAAAGCAGATTTAATGGTAATCTCTTGTCCCATTGCTTGGATTGATCATACCAGAAGTGAACGTTTGACTCCTAGCCATAATTCTATCACTCCAGTGGACGAAATGGTTCCTGAAGGGATAATAGTGGCTTTTGGAACAGATAATATTTGTGATATCTACAAACCTTTTTCTGATGGAAATCTATGGATAGAATTACGTGTCATGTTAGAAGCTTGTCATTATTATGATATAGATCATTTAGTCGAAATTGCTACAATAAACGGATTAAAAGTATTAGGATTAGAGGATTGTTAACTTATTTTTTTCCTCCTTTTTCTGGACGCATTTGTGGAAAAAGTAAAACTTCTTGAATAGAGTTTTTTTGAGTAAGTAACATAATTAAACGATCTATTCCAATTCCAATCCCTGCAGTAGGAGGCATTCCAAATTCTAAAGCACGTATAAAATCTTGATCCACTGACATTGATTCATCTTTTGTGTTTTTTTCGGATAACTTCATTTGTTCTCGTAAACGATTAAGTTGATCTATAGGATCATTAAGTTCTGAATAAGCATTGGCAATTTCTTGACCATTGATAATAAGTTCAAAACGTTCTGATAAATTTTTTTTATGACGATGTCTTTTTGTTAAAGGACTCATTTCTACTGGATAATCAATAATGAAAGTAGGATTAATGTAATTCTTTTCGCATTTTTCTTCAAAAATGTTCTCAATCAGTTTAGCTTTACTCATTTTTACATTTTCTTCTATATGCAATTTTTGACATACTTTTCTTAACTCCTCCTTTTCCATTTTTTCTAGATCAAATCCTGTATATTTTTTAATAGAATCCAATATAGAAATACGGGGAAAAGGAATTTGAAAATTAATATGATTATTTTCTTTTTCTTGAAATTTATTCCAGATACACTCCATCAGTTTTTCTGTAAAATTCATCATCCAATAATAGTCTTTATATGCTATATAAAGCTCTAGTACAGTAAATTCTGGATTATGAATCCGATCCATCCCCTCATTTCTGAAATTTCTAGAAAATTCATAGACCCCGTGAAATCCACCAATTATAAGTCTTTTCAAATAAAGTTCATTAGCTATACGTAAATACAATGGAATTCCTAGTGTGTTGTGATAAGTTTCAAAAGGACGAGCTATAGCTCCTCCAGGAATAGATTGTAGAATAGGTGTATCTACTTCTAGATAACCTTTATCATCCAAAAAATTTCTTATTTTCTGGATGATACGAGTACGTTTAAAGAAAATTTCTTTGACATGATCATTTACTATAAGATCTACATAACGCATACGATAACGTTGTTCAGTATTGGAAAAAGCGTCATATGTTTTTTTATTTTTTTTATCTACTTTGACTTGTGGTAATGGTCGTATAGATTTGGATAACAAAGTTAATTTGTGAGCATAGATAGTGATTTCATTCATTTTCGTTTTAAATAAAAAACCTGTCACTCCAATAATATCTCCTATATCTATAAGTTTTTTTAAAAAAATATTGTAAGTATCCTCTTTCCCCATTTTATCCGAGTATAAATGATCTTGAGAAAAGTATATTTGTATACACCCCGTGTAATCTTTGATTTCTCCAAAAGAAGCTTTTCCTAAAATACGCAAACGCATTAAACGTCCGGCTATGCTAATAGTTTCTTTTTCTGTTTCTGTAAAATTTTTCAGTATATTACAAATGGGATCTGTTACATTGTATTCATCTGATGGATAAGGGTTTATTCCTAGTAATTTTAGTTGATCTAATTTTTTTCTGCGTATGATTTGTTGTTCTGATAAATAGGACATAGATTGATTTGTGTATGGAACAAAAATGAACAAAACGAAGGTACATTTGTTTATAATATTATATAAATTTTAAAAAACTATGAAAAAAAAAATACTTTTTTTC
The DNA here is from genome assembly GCF_014251575.1 of Blattabacterium cuenoti. NCBI lineage: Bacteria > Pseudomonadati > Bacteroidota > Flavobacteriia > Flavobacteriales > Blattabacteriaceae > Blattabacterium > Blattabacterium cuenoti. Next base: position 303,007 of record NZ_CP059191.1, read on the forward strand.
GAAGACTTAGGAAAAAAAGAATATGAAGAAACTTGGAAATATCAGAAAAAATTATTTGATGATATTATTCAAAAAAAAGTAAAGAACATTTCTTATCAAAAAGCAGGATATTTTCTATTTGTAGAGCACCCCCATGTATATACTATAGGAAAAAATGGAAAAAAAGATAATCATTTGTTGGTTTCATCAGATTTTTTAGAAAAAATAGATGCAACTTTTTATCAAACAGACAGAGGAGGTGATATCACTTACCATGGACCTGGACAATTGATAGGATATCCCATTCTAAATATGGATTATTTTTTTACGGATATTCATAAATACCTTCGTCTTTTAGAAGAAGTCATTATCCATTTTTTATGGAAAAATTATGGAATCAAGGGAGAACGAAAAAAAGGAAAAACAGGAGTATGGTTTCATGTAAAAAACGGAAAATCAAGAAAAATATGTGCAATAGGAATTAGAATGAGTCGTTGGGTAACCATGCACGGATTTGCTTTAAATGTCAATACCGATTTACGGTATTTCGATTATATTATTCCTTGTGGAATTTACGATCAAGAAGTAACTTCTTTGAAAAAAGAATTAAAAAAGAATGATATCTCTTTTCAAAAGGTAAAACGTATGGTAAAAAAATCTTTTCAAGAGATTTTCGATGTGGAATTCACACCTATGTCAAAAAAATTGGATCAATAAATTCATAATTTATTTATGTATGGGTTCGGCTATCATAATTCCATCTTTGTCTATTTTTGTGATGATTACATCTTGTAATGTGTTTCTATATAATAAATTGTATGAATTAAATGGAATCTTAGTTCTAATATAATTTTCTGTATACCCATATAAATATTCTTGATTTGTAGAATTATTTTCAAATAAAACGGTTTTCTTCGTATGGATTTGCCTTTCGCAAAAAAAACGATATTTTTTGTTTGAAAGATTTCTCAAGATTTGATTCCGTTTCCATTGTATTTTTTGAGATACATGTCCCTGTATAGTGATAGATTTTGTATTTGGTCGAGGAGAATAAGTAAATATGTGCAGAGATGAAATTTCTAATTTTTTCAAAAAATGATAAGTTTCCAAAAAATGTTTATGTGTTTCTCCAGGAAACCCAACAATAACATCTGAACCTATATAAGCATCTGGGATGAAAAATCGTATTTTTTTTACTTTTTCTTGATAAAGTTCTCGTCTATAACGTCTCTGCATTTTTTTCAATATATCGTTGCTTCCAGATTGTAAAGGAATATGAAAATGAGGAACAAAATGTTTGCTTTTAGACAAAAATTCAATACATTCATTTTTCAATAAATTAGGTTCTATAGAAGATAAACGTATTCTTCCTTTTTCTTTGATTTGATCTTCTATAGCTTGTATTAAATCAAAAAATGTATACAAACGACGATTTTCTCCATATATTTTCTTTCCATAATCTCCAATATTGATACCTGTTAAAACTATTTCTTTCACTCCGTTTTGAAAAATAAACCTAATATTTTTCAATATATTTTCCATACTCTCAGAACGAGAGGCTCCTCTTGATATAGGAATAATGCAATAGCTACACTTATAATCACATCCATCCTGGATTTTTAAAAAAGAACGAGTTCTATCTCCAATAGAAAACGATGGAAAATAAACATTTTTTGTCTTTGTATTTGAAATAATTTTTGGGTGATCTTTTTTCAATAATTCTCTATCAAGATAATCTATGATTTTGAATTTTTCGTCAGAACCTAAAACTAGATCAACTCCAACAATAGAAGAAACTTTTTTAGGATTCAGTTGAGCATAACATCCTATTGCTATAATAAAAGCTTGTGAATTTTGATTCATAGCAGAACGTACAATGTGCCTAAATTCAACTTCTGCATTTTCTGTAACAGAACAACTATTGATTACATAAATATCTGCATAACTTTTGAAAGGAACATGTTGATAATATAATTTCGAAAATTTTCTTGCTATAGTAGAGGTCTCTGCGTAATTGAGTTTACACCCCATTGTATAAAATGCTACTTTTTTTTTCATTATTTTTGGTATAATGAAGAAAAGAGAAGAAAGGATCAGATGATCTTTATCTGATCCACTTCTCTAAGATGAAAAATAATCTACAATCCCACTATGACTAGCCTTCATAGCTTTTTTTCCTTTTGTCCAATTTGCTGGGCACACTTCTCCATTTTTTTCATAATATTGAAGAGCATCTATCATACGAATAGCTTCATGAACATTTCTTCCTAAAGGAAAATCATTAATTAAAAAATGTCGTATAATACTTTCTTTATCTATTAAAAACAATCCTCTGTAAGCAATCAGTTCTCCCGTTGCTTCTTTAAATCCTTCATCATGATTGCAAATCCAATCTCCAGACAAAACTCCATAGTTATGAGATATGGTTTTATTAATATCAGAAACAATAGGGTAGGTCACACCAGATATTCCCCCTTTTTCTTTTGGAATCTGCAACCAAGCCCAATGAGATTGTTCTGTGTCCGTAGATACAGCAATAATTTGTACATTTCTAGTCTCAAAATCCTTCATTTTTTCTTGAAATGCATAAATTTCTGTGGGGCATACAAAAGTAAAATCTTTAGGGTAGAAAAAAAGCAAAACATACTTTATTCCATAAAATTGTTCTAAAGTGAAATTTTGTACAATATCTTTTCCATTTAATACCGCACTAGCCGTAAAATTAGGCGCTTTTCTTGAAATTAATGTCTTCATTTTTCGCAAGTTTATATGCACGAATTTACCAAAAAAATTATTATAGAAAAAAATCACACATATCTATGTAACTTTTTATGAATTTCATTTTTTATATTTGTTAAATACATGATTTTTTTGAGAAAAGATTTTTTATCATCATCTTTTGTTAGATGATGATGAATGATTTCTTTTTTAATTAATTTTGAAATATATAAAGATCTATATCTTAATAAAAGATCCATTATATATTGATCTATGTGATCTTCGTGAGAAGAAACTTGTATTCCTTTTTTATCCCATTTGGATAATAAATAAATTTTTTGATTTACTTTATCATTAAATTCATTCAAATGACCTTTTTTTTCCTTTTGTAAACAAATTTTATCAAATATTTCTTGATTCTTATTCAAAGAAAAACGTAAATTCCAATATTTGAAAGTATGCAATATCTCTTCGAAAACTGTTGTGTTGCATTTTTCTTTTTTTATTATTTTATTTCCATGATTTAAAATCAATTGAATCAATTTTTCTTCAAGAATAAGAAGAGTGTTTTGATTCTTTTTTTTACTATGAATTGCTTTAACCTTAGGAAGTATTTTTCTGTTTTTTTTGTTTATTCTTTCCAATTCATGAATTAGAATTTCTTGACGAATTTGTAGCATTTTGGATGCTTCTTGCAAGTATAATTCTTTTTGAAGAACATTGGATATTTTTGAAATACTATTCAAAATGTTTAAAACCAAAAATGATTTTTTAATGGGATCATCTTGATGAAATTTTTCATATATTTTTTGTTTAAAAGAAACAAAATTATAACTTTTTTTCGCTAAAAAATCTCTTAATTGAGAGATAGAATACTTTTTAGATATAGAATCTGGATCTTCTCCGTTAGAAATAAATAATATACGTAAATTCATTCCTTGTTCCAGGATCATATTAATTCCTCTTAAAGAGGCTTGAATTCCAGAACGATCTCCATCATAAAAAAGAACAATATTTTTTGTAAATTTTTTGATCAATAGTATTTGATCGACAGTCAATGAAATTCCAGAAGAAGAAACCACATTTTTGATTCCAGATTGATGTAAAGAAAGAACATCTGTATATCCTTCCACTAAATAACAAAGATCTTCTTTGATAATATTTTTTTTAGATTGATATAATCCATATAGAATTTTACTTTTTTGAAAGATATCGCTTTCGGATGAATTAATATATTTAGAATAACTATAATCAATATTCCTACCACCAAAACCTATCACCCTTCCTGATAAATTATGGATTGGAAACATCACACGTTGACGAAAACAATCAAAAAAATTATTATAATATTTACTGAAAACAGTAACCCCAGATTTTTTGAGATCCCGTATTTTAAATCCTTTTTCTAAGGCTTGTTTTGTAAACAAACTCCAAGAAAGAGGGGCATAACCTAATTCAAATTTATGAATAATTTTCATATTAAAACCTCTTTTTTGAATTAAATAATTGAATCCATTTTTCTGTCCCTCTTTAGTAAAAAACAATTGATTTATGAAAAAACGTTTTGCATAATCTTGTATCAAGTATAATTTTTCATGTTCTTCATGGTCTATTTTACTAAATTTTTCTGTATAATCAATTTTAATATCATATTTTTTAGCAAGATAACATAATGATTCTACATAAGTAGAATGTTCGTGTTCCATAAGAAAAGTAATAATATTTCCACCTTTTCCAGAGCTGAAATCTTTCCATATTTTTTTTGTAGGAGAAACTATAAAAGAAGGTGTTTTTTCATTAGAAAATGGACTAAGTCCTCTATAATTTAGACCACTTTTTTTTAACTCTACAAAATCTCCAATCACATCTTCGATACAAGAAACAGAAAGTATTTTTTTTATAGTTTTTTTAGAAATCATGACAAATCATTATTACAAAATTTCATTCTATGAATAATTTTTTTTGGATTAGAATTAGAAAAAATAGTAGTTCCTGCTACTAATATATCTGCTCCATTTTTGAATAACAAGGAAGCATTTTCTAAATTAATCCCTCCATCAACTTCTATGAGAGCAGAAGAATCTTTTTTTAAAATTAAATCTTTAGTATCTTCTAATTTTTGATATGTTTGTCTAATAAATTTCTGTCCACTAGAACCAGGATTAACACTCATTAATAAAACAAAGTCTATATCTTTAATAAGATCTTGTAAAAGAAAAATCGGAGTATGCGGATTCACAGCTACACCTACCTTCATTCCATATTCCTTAATAGAATAAATAGTTTTGTTTAAGTGAATACAAGCTTCATAATGAACGTGTAAATGATCTGCTCCACAATTTTTAAATTGTTCAATATATAGATATGGTTGTAATATCATTAAATGAACATCTATAGGTTTATTAGCGTATTTTTTTACATATTTAGTAAACAAAGATCCAAAAGAAATATTAGAAACAAAAGAGGTATCCATAATATCAATATGGAACCAATCTGCTTCACTTTCATTCAGCATTTCTATATCACGATGTAAAAAAGCTAAATTAGCTGAAAGTAAGGATGGAGCTATAATTTTTTTCATATTTATATATTTAGATAGGATTTAGAAGCGTAAGCGTTTTCTAGAGATATTTATGAAATCATAGTTTCACTAATTCCAGTATTAGAAAAACCACCGTCATGATACAAATTTTGCATCGTTACTTTTCTTGTTAAATCTGAAAAAAGTGTAATTATATAGTTAGCACAATCTTGTGCTGAAGCGTTTCCTAATGGAGATATTTTTTCTGAAAAAATAAAAAATTTATTAAAACCTTTGATGGCTTTTGCTGCTCTTGTGAGACTAGGAGATTGTGATACAGTATTAACCCTTACCTTTTCTTTGATCCCCCAATGATAACCAAAATTACGTGTAATACTTTCTAAATAAGACTTATAGTCAGACATATCTCCATAATGTGGAAAACTTCGTTGAGAAGCAATATATGTTAGAGCTACAATAGAACCCCACCTATTCATCGCTTTTTTATTCCAAGCCGTTTGCATAATCTTATGATAAGAGACAGCAGATATTTCCCATCCTTTTCTTAAAAACTCATAATTCAAAGATGGATAAGTCAATCCTTTTCGTATATTTATAGACATAGCTATAGAATGCAATAAAAAATCTATTTTTCCTCCAAAATGATCTAATGTTTTTTCAAACAAAATATTAAGATCTGATATGGAAGTGGCGTCTGCTGGAATTACCATAGATTTTGTTTTATGAGATAATTCATGAATTTTTCCAATTCTTAAAGAAGCTGGTGTATTAGTTAGTACAAAAGCCGCTTTTTCTTCATAAGCACGTTCCGCAACCTTCCAAGCAATAGAATTTTCATCCAAGGCACCAAATATAATTCCTTTTTTTCCTTTCAATAGATTGTAATACATAGTTAAAATATTTAACTAAAAATACCTATTTTTTGAATTTAATATTAAAAATGTCCTTTATAACAGGTAAATAATCCAACTTTTCCCATGTAAAAAGTTCTACTTCTTGTTTTTTTGGATTTCCTTCTATATCCAAAAAAAACTTATATACTTTTCTTGGAGTTTTTCCCATATGTCCATACACAGATGTTTCTTCATACATTGGTTGACGCAATTTTAATCTTTTTTCTATAGCATAAGGACGTAAATCAAAAATTTGATTTATATTCGACGCAATTTTTTCATCATCTATCTTTGATTGACCATAGGTATTGACAAAAATACCAATCGGTTCTGAAATTCCTACTGCATAGGATATTTGTATCAGTAATTCATCTGAAATTCCTGCTGCAACAAGGTTTTTAGCTATATGTCTAGCGGCATAAGCACCAGATCTGTCCATTTTAGATGGATCCTTTCCAGAAAAAGCTCCTCCTCCATGAGATCCTCTTCCTCCATAAGTATCCACGATAATCTTTCTTCCAGTCAGTCCAGTATCTCCATGAGGTCCTCCAGTGACAAATTTTCCTGTAGAATTAATGTAATATTTTGTTCTATCTGTAAATAATTTTTTTACATTTTTTGATCGTATGTTATTCTTCACTCTTGGAATCAAAATGTTTATAACATCCTGAACAATACGTTGATGCATTCTTTCTTTCGTATCAAATTCATCATGCTGAGTTGAAATCACTATAGAGTGAATATGCACCGGTACATTTTTGTTCGAATATTCCAAAGTGACTTGCGATTTTGCATCTGGACGTAAGTAAGTCATTTTTTCTCCTTCATTTCGAATCGATGAAAGTTCTCTTAATAGATGATGAGAGATCTCTAATGTTAAAGGCATATAATTTTCAGTCTCTTTCACAGCATAACCAAATACTATACATTGATCTCCAGATACTTGATTTTCTTTTTTTGATCTTTTAATTCCCTCTAATAGATCCAAAGACTGTTCTTGAATAGAAGAAATAATTCCACAAGAATCTGCATTGAATCTATATTCATTTTTGGTATATCCTATTTTTCTAAGGATATTACGAGCTATTTTTTGAACATTCACCCAAGTTTTAGAATTGACTTCTCCAGCTAATATAATTTGTCCAGTGGTCACTAAAGTTTCTATAGCTACTTTTGCATCTGGATCAGACGCTAGAAAATGATCTAATATAGAGTCCGATATTTGGTCTGAAATTTTATCAGGATGACCTTCTGAAACAGATTCGCTGGTAAATAAATAAGCCATTTTTTTAGGACTGAGCTATTTAAATTAATTACCTGATTTGATTTTGAATTTTAATAGATTCCTGATGCAAAAGTTTAAAAACTCTTTCAAGGAATTCTTCAGAAATTCCTAAACTTCTACCTAAATTAATAGATTTATCCATAATATTTTTCCATCTTTCAGGTTGAAAAATAGCTACATCTGAAGATTTTTTTAAAGCTCCTAATTTCTTTGAAATGTTCATTCTTTCTGCTAAAAGAGCGATAATATTTTCATCTAGTTCATCAATGAAAATTCTAAAAGAATCTAAATCTCTTTTACTTTTTTGATCACATTTTTTGTGATCTGTTAATGTTTTTAACATTTCCAAAAGTTTTTCAGGAGTCACTTGTTGTTGAGCATCACTCCAAGCATGATCAGGATCACAATGACTTTCTATCATTAATCCTTCATATTGAAAATGATAAGCTTTTTTTGCTATATCAAAAATTCCTTCTTGATTTCCGCAAATATGTGAGGGATCACATAGAATGGGGATTCTAGGAATAAGATTCCTAAAATTTAACAAAAAATTCCAATTAGGTTGATTACGATATTTAGAGTTTTTGTAGGTATAGAAACCACGGTGTATTACTCCCAATTTTCTAATTCCTTTATTCAACAAACGTTCCAAAGCTCCTATCCATAATTCTATATCAGGATGAATTGGGTTTTTAACCAAAATAATTTTATTATTTTCTCCTTCCAGAGCTTCCGCTATTTCTTGAACCGTGAAAGGACTAGCTGTACTTCTAGCACCTATCCAAAGTACATCTACTTCAAAAGAAACAGCTAATTTAACGTGTTCTGCATTAGCTATTTCTGTAGCTATCATGAATCCAGTATTTTTTTTAACTTTATGAAGCCATTCAAGTCCTTTTTTTCCAATTCCTTCAAAATTATTTGGTTTTGTCCTAGGTTTCCATATTCCTGCCCGAAATACTTGGACATAGGAAGGGTTTAACCGATTGGCTGTTTCTAATATTTGTTGTTCACTTTCTGCACTACAAGGACCAGATATAATTAAAGGTTTATTTAATTTATCAATCCAGGATCTATCTATACTATTATTCAGTTTTTCCATCACAACACATTTAATTTACACATATTTTTTATCTTTTATATTGTTTGCCTTTTTCATATATAGATCTATCTTATGAAATTCTTTATTTATTAAATAATTACGAAATATTTCTAAATAATCAATATAAAAATCTATAGATCGAATCAGATTATCTCTATTAGAAATAAAAATAGGTAACCACGTTTCAGGCTTACTTTTCGCTAAACGAGTGGTTGAATCTAATCCACTTCCCATCATATTATTCAAAATTTTTTCTTCATTTTTAAATTTTTTTAAAACAGTACTAGCTAAAGCAAAAGAGACTACATGAGGTAAATGAGATATGTAAGCAATATATAAATCATGTTCTTTAGAAGTAATATAAATCATCCTCATTTCCATAATAGAATAGATCTTTTTTGCAATAAACATTGCATCTGGATCGCTCAGTTCAGAGTCACAAATAATGCAATTTTTTTTATAAAAAAGATCATAATGAGCTGAAATAGGTCCAGAATTTTCAATTCCTGCAATAGGATGTGTAGCTACAAAACGACTTCTTTTTGGATGAGAAAAAACTCGATTACAAATATCATATTTAGTAGATCCAGTATCTAAAATTACTGTATCTGCACTAATTCTATTAAGGATACTTGGAAGTATTTTTTCTATTCCATCCACGGGGATAGATAAAATAATTACTGAAGATTGCATAATGAGATCCTGCAAAGGAATTATTTCGTCTACAATTCCAAGTTTGACAGCATATGAAGCATTTTCCTCATTCGAATCTGTTCCTATAAATTTATCTCCAAAATTGGATTTTCGCAATCCTAAACCAATGGATCCACCAATTAACCCTAATCCTATAATTCCAATATTCATGAAAAAATTCTATTTTTTGCTTGTTCCAAAATTTTTACTGGACAACACATAGAAAACCTTACATATCCTTTCCCATTATTTCCAAACACACTACCAGGTGTAATAAATATGTGATGGGTTTTAAGAAATTCATCGGACCATATACGATCATTTTTTTCTGGCCCTTTTATTCTTGCCCAAACAAATATTCCGGAACTTTTTTTCGTATATTTTAAGTTTAGATAATCACATATTTCCCATATTATTCTTCTGCGTTGAATATATTCTTTATTAAGTCTTTCAAACCATTTTGAATCATGATTCATAGCTTCGATAGCCCCAATTTGTATGGGATAATACATACCAGAATCCATTTGACTTTTTACTTTTACTATATTTTGAATAAATTCTTTTTTTCCTATTATCATTCCAACACGCCATCCTGGCATATTGTAACTTTTGCTTAATGAATTCAATTCTAAGGCTATATCTTTGGATTCTTTGACATTAAAGATACTTAAAGGACGTTCACTATTCAATATAAAACTATAAGGGTTATCATGAACAAGTAAAATTCGGTTTTTTTTCGCAAAAAGAACAATTTCTTCTAACTTCTCAAAAGTAATTGTTGCCCCCGTAGGCATGTGAGGATAATTGATCCACATAATCTTTACCTTAGTGAGATTCTTTTTTTCTAAAAAGTGAATATCAGGATACCAATTTCCATTCTCATAAAGATTATAATAAATAATTTCTGCTTCCAAAAGCCTTGATATAGATGAATAAGTAGGATATCCAGGATTTGGAATTAGTACCTGATCCCCTTTGTCTAAATAAGACATACTTATATGCATAATTCCTTCCTTAGAACCCATTAATGGCAAAATCTCATTTTTAGGATCTACATGAACTTGATATGCTTTATCATACCAATTAGAAATGGCATTACGCAATTTTTCTATTCCAATATAGCTTTGATAAGCATTCGAATGCTTGAGTTCCGACGCTTTTTTCATTTTATGTATAACTCCTTTTGGAGGAAGTAGATCTGGATTTCCAATTCCCAAATTAATGACTTTGATGCCCTTTTCTTCAAAATGATTAATTTGCTTCATTTTTTCGGAAAAAAAGTATTCCGATATTTGATGCATTTTTTTTGCTGCTACAATCATTAGGATCTAATTCTACCATTTTTATATTCTCCCATAATAGACAATTTATGAAGACAGGGAATTTTTAGGATTCTTTTTTTCATTTTTTCATAATCTTTTATATTATTGAATATAATATCCACATAAAAGGAATATTCCCAAGGTCTTTGTATTATAGGAATAGATTGTATTTTAGTCATATTGATTCCAAGACTAGATATCATACTCAATATCTGAGATAAACTTCCAGTAGTATGCAATATTTTGAATATTAGTGAAGCTTTATTAAAGGAATCATTTTCTTGTTTGCAACTATTTTTAATGATAAAAAATCTAGTAAAATTACTTGTAATAGTTTGTATATTCTTGGAAAGAATTTCTAAACCATATTCTTTAGCCGCATTTTCAGACGCTATGGCTGCTAACCCTTTTTTTTTGCATATAGAAATATATTTAGCGGCAGCAGCTGTATCTGAGTATTCGGATATTTTTATATAAGGATGTGCATCGATAAATAATTCACATTGCAAAATAGCCATAGGATGAGAATAAATCTCTTTAATATCTTCTATATTTTGCCCTGGATAAGCCATTAAATGATGTTGGATGGGCATATACACTTCTCCTACTATTTTCAAATTATATTCAGACAAAAGACTGTAATTAGCCAATATAGTACCCGCTATGGTATTTTCTATAGCCATAACTCCAATATCTACATTGGATTTAGCAACGGAAATAGCTAGTTCCCTGAAAGAAGAACATTCCATCAACTTGTAATTACATCCTTCAAAATATCTGGAAACTGCAGCATGATGAAAACACCCTTTAACCCCTTGTATAGCTATTTTTTTCATGAAACTAAAGAAAGATTGAATTACTTGGAAACCCAGAAAGTTTCATTATCAATCAAGCGGAATGAGACAAATATAATAAATTATTTGATTTAATGCAATTTATTCTTTGATTTTTCAGAATTTACATTAATTCGATTCAAATATGAATTGACAACAAAAAGATTAAAACGGTTAACTTTATATTTTCGTGTTCTACTATTTTATTTTTATGCCAAAAAAAAAATATTCTACAGGATGGAGAAATGAAAACAAGCACCCTTCCCTTTCTGAAGTTTTTTCTTCCGTTCCTGTTCCTCAACAAAAAGGAATATGGAGAAAACTTTTTTCTTTTACTGGTCCAGGACTATTGATTGCTGTAGGATATATGGATCCAGGAAATTGGGCTACAGATATTGCTGGAGGGTCAAAATTTGGTTATATGCTTTTATCCGTTATTTTTATATCCAATTTCTTTGCCATTATTTTGCAACATTTGGCTTTAAAATTAGGAATTGTTAGTGAGAGAGATTTAGCACAAGCTTGTAGGGATCATTATCCACCCTTTATTAGTTTTATATTATGGATTTTATGTGAAATAGCCATTTCTGCTTGTGATTTAGCTGAAATTATTGGTTCTGTGTTAGCCTTAAAACTACTTTTTTGCATTCCCATTACATGGGGTGTATTAATTACAGCTATCGATATTTTAATCATTTTGTTTTTTCAATATAAAGGGTTTAGATATATTGAAAGTGTGGTTGCCGCTTTAATATTTACAATTTTAGTTTGTTTTAGTTTTGAAATTATTAGATCAAAACCGGAAATTTTTTCCATATTGAAAGGCTTTATTCCTAACCCAGAAATAATCAAAAATTCGCAATCTTTTTATATATCTATCGGAATATTAGGAGCTACCGTCATGCCTCACAATCTTTACCTTCACTCAAGTATCATACAAACTAGAGATTATCCACGTACTATTGAAGGGAAAAAAATGGCTATAAAATATGCGACCATAGATAGTACCTTATCTTTATCTCTAGCTTTTTTTATCAATGCGGCTATATTAATTATATCCGCAGCCACTTTTCACAAAGCTGGACATACAGAAGTAGCAGATATTATGCATGCACACAAACTTTTAACTCCTATACTTGGTTCTAGCCTTGCTGGAGTTTTTTTTGCATTAGCTTTGCTAGCATCAGGACAGAATTCTACACTAACTGGAACTTTAGCTGGACAAATAGTCATGGAAGGATTTCTGAATATCAGATTAAAACCTTGGATAAGAAGATTAATCACAAGACTGATAGCTATTGTTCCAGCTATGATCGCTTCTATTGTTTATGGAGAAAAAGGAACAGCTGAATTATTAATAATTAGTCAAATAATTTTATCAGTACAATTAAGTTTCGCTATTGTTCCATTAGTTTATTTCACAGGAGATTCTAAAAAAATGGGATCATTTGTAAATGGACCTATTTTAAAAATATCAGCTTGGTTGATTACTGTCATAGTGATATTTCTAAATTTATTTTTATTATATGATATTTTCCTTTAGTTCTTTTAGGAAGAAGCTAATACTTCAAAATTTAACGTAAACTCGCGTTGTTGATGCAATCGTATATTTGCCTGATGTTTTCCTATTGTTTTAATGATTTTATTTCCAGGAATTCTAATAAATTTTTTATCTATTGAAATTCCTTCTTTATTCAAAATTTTCATGATTTCTTGATTATTAATAGAACCAAAAAGCTTTCCTCCTTTTCCCACTTTAGCTGGTATTTTAATAGTTAATTTTCTTAACTTATTTTCTATTTCTTTTGATTTTTCAATTAGAAAATTTTCTTTTTTAGAACGTTGCTTCAATATTTCACGAGTATTTTTTATAATTCCAGGTAATGCTAAAACAGCATATCCCTTAGGAATTAAATAATTTCTAGCATAACCAGGTTTAACATCTAACTCATCATATTGAAACCCCAAGTTTTCCACATCTTTTTTTAAAAGAATTTTCATTTTTTTTTATCTTAAATCATCTGTAACAAAAGGCAAAAGGCCAATTTGCCTACATCTCTTGATAGCCGCATTTAATTTGTTTTGATTTTTTTGTAAAGTTCCTGTAATACGACGTGGCAAAATTTTACCTTGTGCATTCAGAAATTTAATTAAAAATGTAGGATCCTTATAATCTATATATTTAATATTTCTTTGTTCAAAATAACAATATTTTTTTTCTACTTTGGTTTCTATTTTGATAGGAGATAAGTATCTTAAATCACTATCTGATACTTGTTGTTTTGTTGTATGTTGATGGGATTCCTCTAATATCATAATTCTTCATCTTTTTTTAATAATTTTTTTCTTCTTCTTTCTCCATATTCTATTCCATATTTATTTAATTTAACAGTTAAAAAACGTAAAATACGTTCATCTTGTCTTAATTTTAATTCTAAATCAGAGATTAAATTGGGGATCAACAAAAATTCAAATAAATGATA